>NZ_JBSFDB010000006.1:0-73679 GCF_053593695.1 Streptomyces sp. NPDC002144 | reverse complement strand
CGCCTGTCCGGCGCTGCAGCCGCCGCGGTCCAGTAACGCCCCAAGGGGCGCGGGGAACTGCGCGACCAGCCACGAGGGCGCCGCGGCCGACCGACGTCCCGGCGCGGCACTTCTCGCGGAGCGCTACGCGCCTGTCCGGCGCTGCAGCCGCCGCGGTCCAGTAACGCCCCAAGGGGCGCGGGGAACTGCGCGACCAGCCACGAGGGCGCCGCGGCCGACCGACGGCCCGGCGCGGCACTTCCCGCGGAGCGCTACGCGCCTCTGCGGCGCTGCAGGCGGTCGCCGCCCGCCAGGATCGTCGCCGCCAGGGCGTCCGCCGCGCTCTGGGCCGGGCCGCGGCGGCGGCCGTGCACCAGGACGAAGTCCACCCGGCCCAGTTCCGGGAGGCCGAAGCGGTCGGGGAGCCGGACCAGGCCCGGGGGGACGAGGCCCCGGGAGTGGGCCATGACGCCGAGGCCCGCGCGGGCCGCCGCGATCAGCGCGCTCAGACTCCCGCTGGTGCAGGCGATGCGCCAGGACCGGCCCTGACGCTCGAGGGACTCGAAGGCGACCGCCCGGGTGATGCCCGGCGGCGGGAAGACGATCAGCGGCACCGGGCGGTCCGGGTCGAGGCGGAGCCGTTCCGCGCCGATCCAGACCAGCTCGTCGTGCCAGACCAGCTCGCCGCGCGGGTCCTCGGGGCGGCGCTTGGCGAGGACCAGGTCGAGTCGGCCCGCCTCCAGCTGTTCGTGGAGAGTGCCCGAGAGCTCGACGGTCAGCTCCAGATCCACCTCGGGGTGGTCGTGCCGGAAGCCCTCCAGGATCTCCGGGAGACGGGTGAGGACGAAGTCCTCCGAGGCGCCGAAGCGGAGCCGGCCGCGCAGCCGGGTCCCGGTGAAGAAGGCCGTCGCCTGCTCGTGGACCTCCAGGATCCGCCGGGCGAAGCCCAGCATCGCCTCGCCGTCCTCCGTCAGCTCCACGGAGTGCGTGTCGCGCGAGAACAGCTGCCGCCCGGCCGCGTCCTCGAGCCGCCGTACGTGCTGGCTCACCGTCGACTGCCGCAGTCCGAGCCGGCGCGCGGCCTGCGTGAAACTCAGGGTCTGCGCGACCGCCAGAAAGGTACGCAGGTGGGAGGGGGCGTACATGGGGACAACGGTAGTCGGTCATCGTGATCGGCGATGACAGTCAGAGCGGTATGACGGATTCCCGATCGGCCGGGGGAGGAGGACGATGAACGGGGGTACTCCGTGCCCCGGACAGAGCCCGGAACCGCCTACAGCGACAAGCAAGTGGAGCACCGTGAAACGCCTGCGATGGCCGACTTGGATGCCGATCGACCCGTACATCCTGCTGCTGCTCGGGACGGTGGGCCTCGCGGCCCTGGTGCCGGCGCGCGGGACGGGCGCCGACGTGGCCTCGGGCGCCTCCACGGCCGCGATCGCCTTCCTCTTCTTCCTCTACGGCGCCCGGCTGTCCACCCGTGAGGCGCTGGACGGGCTCAGGCACTGGCGGCTGCACGGCACGGTCCTCGCCTGTACGTTCGTGATCTTCCCGCTGCTCGGTCTCGCCGCCCGCGGTCTGGTCCCGGTCCTCCTGACCCACCCGCTCTACCAGGGCCTGCTCTTCCTCACCCTGGTCCCCTCGACCATCCAGTCCTCGATCGCCTTCACCTCCATCGCCCGCGGCAACGTGCCCGCCGCGATCTGCGCCGGCTCCTTCTCCTCCCTGGTCGGTATCGTCGTCACCCCGCTGCTCGCCGCCGCCCTGCTGGGCAGCAGCGCCGGAGGGTTCTCGGCCGACTCGCTCGTCCAGATCGTGCTGCAGCTGCTGGTGCCGTTCGTCGCCGGGCAGCTGCTGAGGCGCTGGATCGGCGGCTTCGTCGCCCGGCACAAGAAGGTGCTCGGCCTGGTCGACCGCGGCTCGATCCTGCTCGTGGTCTACACCGCGTTCAGCGAGGGCATGGTCCAGGGCATCTGGCACCAGGTCAGCCCCGTCCGGCTGGGCGGCCTGCTGGTCGTCGAGGCGGTGCTGCTCGCCGTGATGCTGATCCTCACCTGGTACGGCGGCAGGGCGCTGCGCTTCGACCGGGAGGACCGCATCGCGATCCAGTTCGCCGGCTCCAAGAAGTCCCTCGCCTCCGGACTGCCCATGGCCAGCGTGCTGTTCGGGGCGCACGCCTCGCTGGCGGTGCTGCCGCTGATGCTCTTCCACCAGATGCAGCTGATGGTGTGCGCGGTGATCGCCAAGCGCCGCTCGCACGATCCCGAGGCCGCCGAAACCGAGGCCGAGGGCGAGGTCACCGCGTCCGGGTCAGCCGGACAGTCACGAACCGCGGTCGGTACAGGGACACGTTCGCGTTGATGCTCGCCGAAGCACCCGTCGTCTCCAGCCAGTTGACGTCGTAGCTGAGCACCAGCCGTCCGTCGCCGGTACTGTCGGACACGGCCGGGTGGACCTGCGGGTTGTACGCGGCCACCCCGGACGCCGGCAGGGAGGCGCTGAAGTCCTTCGCCGGGCCGTGCCAGGGGCCGGTGGGGGAGCAGGCCCAGTAGGAGGTCACGGCGGTCAGCCCGGCGGCACCCGCGGCCATCGTGAACAGGACGTACGTACCGCCCGTGCGCACGACCGAGAACGCGCTGCCCACCTGGGCACCCGCCAGCGGTTTCGGCACCGTGCCCCAGCCGGCCCCGTCCCAGTACCGCCAGGCCGAGGCCACCCCGAGCCGGCCCTTCGGCACCCGGGCCACGTACGCCGAGGACGACGGCCGGGAGACGGCCCGGCCGTCGTCGCCGCCGAACACGTACGTCCACTCGCCCTGCTCGACGAGGGTCGTGCCGAACAGGATCCGGTGGGAGGGATCGGGGACCAGGCTCTGGTCGAGCACCTTCGCCACCGACTCGACCCGCAGTCCGGGCAGCGACAGCGTGGCGACCTCGGTGGCGGTCGGCACGCCGTAGATCCACGGTGGCTGCCCGGCCGTCCGCACCCACAGCAGCACCCGCACGACCTTCTCGGGCGAGCCGGGGGAGCGCGGCTCCACACGGGCCGCGACCGGCCAACGCCACTGGTCCTGGGCGGGGTTCGGGAAGAGCGGGGCGGGCAGTGTGCCGCGCAGGCGGCCCCCGGCGTCCATCACCACGGCCGAGTTGCGCACCAGGGGCGCGCCGGTGTCCCGCCAGGCGGAGGACTCGCCGACCGGGTTGGGCGGGCCGTGCACCTGGCCCAGGTAGGTGTCCGAGAACAGCCACAACACCCGTCCGTCGGGCAGCCGCACCGAGTGGGTGCCGTCGCCGCCGGTCCAGTCGTCGGTGCGGGTGGCGTCGTCGCCGTAGCGGGCGAACTCACCGGTGAGCCGGTCGTCCCTCGACCACGAGGCGACCGTGTGCGGCGCGCACCCGCCGCCCTCCCGGCCGTTGTCGGGCAGGGCGGTGAGCAGCACGGCCCCGAGAACCAGGGCCAGCAGCAGGCCGAGGCCGGTTCCCGTCCGCTGTCGTGCTCGTCGGTCGTCGGGCACCCAGGGGACGTTAGCGGCTGCCGACGGCACGGTCCATGGGCACTCGGCGTCAGGGCCGCAGCACCACCTTGCCCAGGTTGCCCCGCGACTCGACCACCGCGTGCGCCTTCGCCGCGTCCTCCAGAGCGAACTCCCCGTGCACGACGGGCCGCACCGCGCGCTCCGCGTGCAGCCGCCACAGCTCCCGCCGCCACCGCTCGTACAACTCCGGCTTCCCGCGGGCGATCCGGGCCATCTGGAAGCCGATCACGGACTTGGCGCCCACGAGCAGGTCGTACGCCCGCACGGTCCCGCCGCCCGAGCTGTACGCCACCAGCCGCCCGCCCGGGGCCAGCGCCGCGATCCCCGGGGTCAGCAGCTCGCCGCCCACCCCGTCCAGGACGTAGTCGACGGGTTCGCCCCAGCCGTCGGCTTCATAGACGATCACCTCGTCGGCGCCGAGGAACCGTACGAAACCGGCCTTTCCCGAATCCGACACCGCGCCCACCACTCGCGTGGCGCCCCGCCGCCGCGCCAGTTGGACGGCCAGGTGTCCGACGCCGCTGGCCGCCGCCGTGATCAGGGCCGCCTCGCCCGGCTCGGGGCGGGCCGCCTCCAGGGCGCCGAGGGCGACCAGGCCGCTGCGGACCAGGGCGACCGCGTCGACGACCGACGCGGTGTCCGGGACGGGCGAGGCCATGGCCTCGTGCAGCAGCGCGAAGTCGGCGTAGCCGTGCCCGAAGCACAGGCCGGTCACCCGGTCTCCGGCGGTGAAGCGGGTGACGCCCGCGCCGGCCGCCACCACCTCCCCGGCGATCTCGCCGCCGAGCGGAACGGGTTCGGCTGCCTCGGTGACCTTGCGGACGACGGGGAGGGTGACGCCGACGGCCTCGCAGCGGACGAGGAGCTCACCGGGGCCGGGCACCGGGACGGGGGCCTCTTCCATGAACAGGGGGCCACCGGTGGACTCGTAGCGGACGCGCCGCATCACACCTCCAGGGATCGCACGAAATCGTTGGGAGTCCCAACGGTATCGGGCAATCATTGGGAACTCCAACGAGTTTTGGCTAGGCTGCGACCATGTCCGAAGCCCCGCTCGCCGCGATCCGCTCCCTGCCCAGCTGGCTGCTCGGCCGTGCGGCCGCCCGTGGGCGCGCCCTGGTGGCCGAGGCGCTCGCGGCGGAGGGTCTGAGGATGTGGCACCACGTGGTGCTCTCCGCGGTCCGGGACCTCGCCCCGGTCGCCCAGGCCGACCTGGGACGGAGCGTCCAGCTCGATCCCAAGGACCTGGTCGGGGTCCTCAACGATCTCCAGGCCGCCGGCCTGGTCGTCCGTGAACCGGATCCCGCGGACCGCCGCAAGAACGCGGTGTCCCTCGCCGAGGAGGGCGCGCGGTCGCTGGCGCGCTGCGAGAAGGCGGCGCGCGCGGCCAACGACGAACTGCTCGCCCCGCTCTCGGCCGCCGAACGTGACCGGTTCATGAAGATGTTGATCCGGATTTCCGGTACTACGGAGGGCTGACGGCGGATAACGTTCCGTCATGACCGCACCCCTCGCCCTCGATCCCGCGCGCAGCGCCCTCGTCCTGGTCGATCTGATGGACCGGATCGTCGCGCTGCCCCTGGAGCCCCGCAAGGGCCCCGAAGTCCTGTCCACCGCCGAGGAGTTGGCGGCCGCCTTCCGCTCGGCGGGCGCGACCGTCGTGCTCGTCCGCGTCGAGCGCCCCGGCGTCGCCGAACAGCCGCCCGGCAGCGGCCTGGTGGCGGGCCTGGCCCGGGACGGCGACGTCGAGATCGTCAAGCGCACCATCGGCGCCTTCCAGGGCACGGACCTGGACGCCGTACTGCGCGAGCGGGGCGTCACCACCCTGGTCCTCGGCGGGATCGCCACCAACCTCGGCGTCGAGTCCACCGCCCGCGCGGCCGGCGACCTAGGCTACGACCTGGTCTTCGTCGAGGACGCCATGTCGGCCTTCACGGCGGCCGAACACGACGCGTCCACCCGCCTCGACTTCCCGAGACTGGGGACGGTGGTACGGGCGGCGGAGGTGCGGTTCGTCGCCGGCTGACCCGAGGGAGTCGGCGGGGCCCCGTGCGGCGCAGGGGGCGCTCCCCGCCGGTCGGGGCCCCGCCGCCGTGTCGCGGGGAGCCGGTCAGGCCTGGGCGGCCGCGGTCCGCAGGGTAAGCCGGTGTTCGCCCGCGTACACGTTCATGGAGCTGCCCCGCAGGAAGCCCACCAGGGTCAGGCCGGTCTCGGCGGCCAGGTCCACGGCCAGCGAGGACGGTGCGGAGACCGCGGCCAGCACCGGGATCCCCGCCATGACCGCCTTCTGCGCCAGCTCGAAGGAGGCCCGCCCGGAGACGAGGAGGACCGTGCGGGACAGGGGCAGGTTCCCGCTCTGCAGGGCGCGGCCGACCAGCTTGTCGACCGCGTTGTGCCGGCCCACGTCCTCCCGGACGTCCAGCAGCTCGCCGTCCTCGGTGAACAGGGCCGCCGCGTGCAGACCCCCGGTCCGGTCGAAGACCCGCTGGGCCGCGCGGAGCCGGTCGGGGAGGCCCGCGAGCAGTTCGGGATCGAGGCGGACCGGGGGAGTGTCGGCTATCGGCCAGCGGGCCGTCGTACGCACCGCGTCGAGGCTCGCCTTGCCGCACAGACCGCAGGACGAGGTCGTGTAGACGTTCCGTTCGAGGGTGATGTCGGGGATCGTCATGCCCGGCGCCGTCCGCACGTCGACCACGTTGTACGTGTTCGAGCCGTCGACCGTGGCGCCCGCGCAGTACACGATGTTCTGCAGGTCCGCCTGCTCGGCGAGCACGCCCTCGCTGACCAGGAAGCCCGCCGCCAGCGCGAAGTCGTCGCCCGGGGTGCGCATGGTGATCGCGAGCGGTTTGCCGTTCAGCCGGATCTCCAGCGGCTCCTCGGCGACCAGGGTGTCGGGCCGCGAGGAGACGGCCCCGTCCCGGATGCGGATCACCTTGCGTCGTTCCGTGACTCGTCCCATGTGTGCCTCAGTCCCGGTTCTGTACGTGCTGGTAGCCGAAGCGGCCCTTGATGCAGAGGTTGCCGTGGGTCACCGGGTTGTCGTGCGGCGAGGTGACCTTCACGATCTCATTGTCCTGCACGTGGAGCGTGAGGTTGCAGCCCACTCCGCAGTACGCGCACACCGTGGTCGTCTCCGTCTGCTCGGTCTCGTCCCACGTACCCGCAGCACGCATGTCGAACTCCGACTTGAACGACAGTGCTCCGGTCGGGCACACCTCGATGCAGTTCCCGCAGTACACACAGGCGGACTCGGTCAGCGGGGCGTCCTGCTCGACGGCGATCCGGGCGTCGAAGCCCCGCCCCGAGACGGAGATCGCGAAGGTGTTCTGCCACTGGTCGCCGCAGGCGTCGACGCACTTGTAGCAGAGGATGCACTTGTCGTAGTCGCGCACATACAGTTCGTTGTCGACCCTCGGTTCCTCGCCCAGCCGGGCCGCGTCCGGGCCGAACCGGTCCGGCTTCGCCTCGTACTCCTCGATCCATCCGGCGACCCGCTCAGTCGTCGACAGGTCGACCGAGGAGGCCAGCAGCTCGAGGACGATCTTGCGGCTGTGCCGGGCGCGCTCGGTGTCCGTGCGGACGACCATCCCGGGCTCGGCCCCGCGTGAGCAGGCCGGTACCAGGGTCCGGGAGCCCTCGACCTCGACCACGCAGACCCGGCAGGCGTTCTTGGGCCGCAGGGTGTCGCCCTGGCACAGGGTCGGTACGTCCTTCCCGGCCGCCCGGCACGCGTCGAGGACGGTCGAGCCCTCCGGGACCCGGACCTCCTGGCCGTCCAGGGTGAACTCCAGCAGCCGGCGCGGAATCCCGAGCGGTGTCACGGTCATTCGTAGGCCCCCAGACGGTCGATGGCGGATTCCACGGCGTTCCACGCGGTCTGTCCCAGACCGCAGATCGAGGCGTCCCGCATGGCCCGCCCGACCTCCCTGAGCAGTGCAATGTCGTCGGCCGCGGCCGCCCCCGTGCGCTCCGCGATCCGGTGCAGCGCCTCCTCCTGCCGTACCGTCCCGACCCGGCACGGCACGCACTGCCCGCAGGACTCGTCCCGGAAGAACTCGGCGATCCGCAGCAGCAGCCGGGGCAGCGGAACGGTGTCGTCGAAGGCCATGACGACGCCCGAACCGAGCGTGGTGCCTGCCTCCCGGGTGCCTTCGAAGGTGAGCGGGATGTCCAGTTCGTCGGGCCGTACGAAACCGCCGGCGGCCCCGCCGAGGAGGACGGCCCTGAGGTCCGGGCGCACCCCGGCGAGCCGAAGCACCTCGCCCAGCGTCGCGCCGAACGGCAGCTCGTAGACGCCGGGCCGGTCCACGCTGCCGGAGACGCAGAACAGCTTGGGCCCGGTGGACCTCCCGGTGCCGATCGCCGCATAGGCCGGGGCGCCCATGGTCAGGACCGGCAGCACGTTCACCAGCGTCTCGACGTTGTTCTCCACGGTCGGCTTTCCGAACAGGCCCTTCTGAACCGGGAAGGGAGGCTTGGAGCGCGGTTCGCCCCGGTACCCCTCGATGGAGTTGAACAGGGCCGTCTCCTCGCCGCAGATGTAGGCGCCCGCACCGCGCCGGATCTCGATGTCGAAGGCGTAGCCCTGGCCGAGGACGTCGTCGCCGAGGAAGCCGCGCGCGCGTGCCTGCGCGATCGCGTGCTCCAGACGGCGCAGGGCGCGCGGGTACTCGCCGCGCAGATAGACGTACCCCTGGTGCGCGCCGGTCGCGTACGCGGCGATCGTCATGGCCTCCACCAGCCCGTACGGGTCGCCCTCCAACAGCACGCGGTCCTTGAAGGTGCCCGGCTCGGATTCGTCGGCGTTGCAGACCAGGTAGTGGGGGTGGTCGGGCTGCGACGCCGTGGCCTGCCACTTGCGGCCGGTGGGGAAGGCGGCGCCGCCACGCCCGACCAGGCCGGAGTCGGTCACCTCGCGGATCACTCCGGCGGGACCGAGCTCGAAGGCGCGGCGCAGGGCGGTGTAGCCGCCGTGGGCGCGGTAGTCGTCGAGGGAGGACGGATCGACCGTCCCCACCCTGGCGAGCAGGATGAGTCCCGGGTCCCCGGCCTGCGGCACCGCCATCGCCGCCGGCGGCTCCTCGGGCGCCGAGTCGGGGGCGGTCGCGGCAAGGACGGCGTCCCGCACGGTCGCCGGCGCCGACACCGCCGTACGCACCGGATCGCCCGCCCTGACGGCGAGTGCGGCCGGGGCACGTTCGCACAGGCCGAGGCAGGGGCCGCGCTGCACCGAGACACCGGGACCGAGCCGTGCCTCGACCCCGGCGCGGAGGCCGGCCGCGCCCGCCGCCGTGCACGCGAGGTCCGTGCAGACGTGGAGAACGGTCGCGGGGCGGGGCCGGAGCGAGAACATCGCGTAGAAGGTGGCGACCCCGTACGCCTCCGCCGGCGGCACGGTCAGCCGCCGGCACAGGTAGTCCAGCCCGCCCTCGCTGATCCAGCCGACGCGGTCGTTGAGGGCGTGCAGCCCCGGCAGCAGCAAGTCGCGGCGGTCCCGGGCCTCGCGGCCGCCGCGGGACCACCGCAGGTCGGTGTCGGACCGGTCGGCGCCCTCCCAGGAGGACTCCGGAGGCCCCAACAGGGCGTCGACGGCGGCCCGTTCGTCGTCCGTCGGCTTGCTGTCGCCGAAGTGCAGATCCATCAGGTCACCTCACGACGGTCGCGACGGGGAGCTTCTCGATCCGGATCGCCGAGGCCTTGAACTCCGCCGTCCCGGCGATCGGGCAGTTGGCCTCGATCGTCAGCTGGTTGGTGTCCACCTCGTCGGGAAAGTGCATGGTCATGAACGCGAGCCCGGGACGCAGTGCCGGGTCGATCCACACCGGCGCCACGACCGATCCGCGCCGCGAGGACACCTGTACCTCCTCGCCGACCACGACTCCGTGGTGTTCGGCGTCCTCCGGGGACAGCTCGACGTACTCGCCGCGCCGCAGCGGGGAGGCGTAACCCCCGCTCTGGACCCCGGTGTTGTAGGAGTCGAGACGGCGCCCGGTGGTGAGCCGGATCGGGTACTCCTCGTCGGTGAGGTCGACCGGCGGATCGTGCCGCACGATCCCGAAGGGCGCCGGCATTCCGCGCCTGGCCGGGTCCTTCTCCCACAACCGGCCGTGCAGAAAGGTCGGTTCGAGTTCCTCGGTGCTCGGGCACGGCCACTGGATGCCCTGGTGCTCCTCCAGACGCTCGTACGTCATCCCGTAGTGGTCCGGCGAGACGGAGCGCAGCTCGTTCCAGACGGCCTCCGAGTCGGCGTACTTCCAGTCGTGGCCCAGACGGGCGGCCAGCCCGCAGATGATGTCGACGTCCTCGCGGGCCTCACCGGGCGGGGTGACCGCTCGCCGGACCCGCTGGACCCGCCGCTCGCTGTTGGTGGTCGTGCCCTCGGTCTCCGCCCAGCCGGCCGTGGCGGGCAGGACGACGTCCGCGAGCTCGGCGGTCCTCGTCAGGAAGATGTCCTGGACGAGGAGGAAGTCGAGCCGGCGCAGGCGCCGTACGGCCTGCTCGCTGTCGGCCTCCGACTGCGCCGGGTTCTCCCCGACGCAGTAGACGGCCCGCAGGGAGCCCTCCTCCATCGCCTCGAACATCTCGGTGAGGTTCAGCCCGTAGTGGGGCTCGATGACCGTGTCCCACGCCGACTCGAACTTCAGCCGGGTGTCCGCGTCGAGGATGTCCTGAAAGCCGGGCAGCCGGTTGGGGATCGCGCCCATGTCGCCGCCGCCCTGCACGTTGTTCTGACCGCGCAGCGGCTGCAAGCCGGCGCCGTAGCGGCCCACTTGGCCGGTCAGCAGGGAGAGGTTGATGAGCGCGCGGACGTTGTCGGTGCCGTTGTGGTGCTCGGTGATACCGAGGGTCCAGCACAGCTGGGCGCGCTCGGCACGGGCGTAGGCGTGCGCCAACTCCCGTATCGCGCGCGCCGGTACGCCCGTCACCTTCTCGGCGAGCGACAGCGTCCACGGCTCGACGAGCGCCCGGTACTCCTCGAAACCGGTGGTCGCCCGCTCGATGAACGCCTCGTTGGCCAGGCCCGCGTGGATGATCTCCCGGCCGATCGCGTGCGCCATCGGGATGTCGGTGCCGACGTTCAGCCCGAGCCAGCTCTCCGCCCACTCGGCGGTGGAGGTGCGCCGCGGATCGACCGCGTACATCCGCGCGCCGTTCCTGATGCCCTTCAGCACGTGCTGGAAGAAGATCGGGTGGGCGAAGCGGGCGTTGGAGCCCCACATCACGATGACGTCCGTGTGCTCGATCTCCTCGTACGAGGACGTCCCGCCGCCGGAGCCGAACGCGGCGGAGAGCCCGGCGACGCTCGGGGCGTGACAGGTCCGGTTGCAGGAGTCGACGTTGTTGGTGCCCATGACGACCCGGGCGAACTTCTGCGCCACGTAGTTCATCTCGTTGGTGGCACGGGCGCAGGAGAACATGCCGAACGCCCCGCGGTTGCGGTCCAGGCCGCGGGCCGCCCGGTCCAGGGCCTCCTCCCAGCTCGCCCGCCGGAACGGCTCGTCACGGGAGTCCCGCACCAGGGGGTGGGTGAGGCGGGTGTAGGTCTTCGGCTGACGCTTTTTCATGCGGCGCTCCTCAGCGCGAGCAGGTCCGAGATGGCGTGCACGGTGCGCAGGGTGGGCACCTCCACACCGGTGATCTCCGCCAGCTCGACGACGGCGGCGAGCAGCACGTCGAGTTCGAGCGGCTTGCCGCGCTCCAGGTCCTGGAGGGTGGAGGTGCGGTGGTCGCCGACGCGTTCGGCGCCGGCCAGCCGGCGTTCGATGGAGACACCGACCTCGCAGCCGAGGGCCTCGGCGACCGCGAGCGTCTCGGCCATCATGGTCTCGATGACCTTGCGGGTGCCGCCGTGCCGGCACATCTGCCGCATGGTGGCGCGGGCCAGCGCGCTGATCGGGTTGAACGAGATGTTGCCCAGCAGCTTGAGCCAGATGTCGTTGCGCAGGTCCGGCTCCACCGGGCACTTGAGACCGCCGGCGACCATGGCCTCGCTGAAGTCGAGGCAGCGTTTCGAGACGCTGCGGTCGGGCTCGCCGACGGAGAACCGGGTGCCTTCGAGGTGCCGTACGACTCCCGGCCCCGCCAACTCCGTCGCCGCGTAGACGACACAGCCGACGGCCCGTTCGGGCGCGAGCACCGCGCTGACCGCGCCGCCCGGGTCCACGCTCTCGACGCGGTGGCCGTCGTAGGGGCCGCCGTGCCGGTGGAAGTACCACCAGGGGATGCCGTTCTGGGCGGCGACCACCGTGGTCGTGTCGTGCAGAAGGGGCTCGATGAGCGGCCCGCACGCCGCGTACGAGGTGGCCTTCAGACCGAGGAAGACATGGTCGACCGGGCCGATCTCGGCCGGATCGTCGGTGGCGTGGGCGTGCGCGGTGAAGTCGCCGCGCGGACTGAGCACCCGTACTCCGTGCCGCCGCATGGCCGCCAGGTTCGGTCCACGGGCCACCAGACGCACGTCGGCACCGGCGCGGTGGAGCGCGGCACCGACGTAGGCGCCGATCGCACCGGCGCCGAGGACTGCGACTTTCATGACGAGACAGCTCCGTTCGGTCGAGGGATACCGAGGAGAGGACCGCACTGTCGAATCTTGTCGACCGAATATTGTCTACAGTATGGAAGTTGGGGGGACAAGACTTCGCGCAGCACCTGGGACACCGGACGCCGGGACGGCCCGTGACCGTTCGTCCTGCGCCGCCGACCGTTCGTCGCGCCGTGCATACCGCTCATCGCATACGGTCGACGCTTTGCCCTCCCGTACCTTCCCAACTCCCGTACGGATTCCTAGGGTTCGGGATCATGAGCCCCCCTGTAGCGCCGCCCGGCTGGAGCCGCTGGCTCGTCCCCCCGGCCGCCCTCTCCGTCCATCTCTCCATCGGCCAGGCCTACGCCTGGAGCGTCTTCAAGCCGCCGCTCGAATCCGCCCTGAACCTCGACGGCACCGAGAGCGCGCTGCCGTTCCAGTTCGCCATCGTGATGCTCGGTCTGTCGGCCGCGTTCGGCGGCACGCTCGTCGAGCGCAAAGGGCCGCGCTGGGCGATGACCGTGGCGCTGGTCTGCTTCTCCTCCGGCCTGCTGCTGTCCGCGCTCGGCGCGGAGACCAAGCAGTTCTGGCTGATCGTCCTCGGCTACGGCGTGGTCGGCGGCGTCGGCCTCGGCATCGGCTACATCTCGCCCGTGTCGACACTGATCAAGTGGTTTCCGGACCGGCCCGGCATGGCCACCGGCATCGCCATCATGGGCTTCGGCGGCGGCGCGCTGATCGCCTCGCCCTGGACGGCGCAGATGCTGTCGTCCTTCGGCACCGACAACTCCGGGATCGCGCTGGCGTTCCTGGTGCTCGGGCTGTCGTACGCCGTCTTCATGTCGCTCGGTGTGCTGCTGGTGCGGGTGCCGCGCACCGAGAAGCCGGTCCAGGACGCGCCCAGCGCCTTCGAGGGGGTGCAGGTGTCGGCGGCGAGCGCGGTGCGCACCCCGCAGTTCTGGTGCCTGTGGCTCGTGCTGTGCATGAACGTGACGGCGGGCATCGGCATCCTGGAGAAGGCCGCCCCGATGATCACGGACTTCTTCGCGAACAGCTCGGCCGCCGTCTCGGCGTCCGCCGCCGCCGGTTTCGTCGCGCTGCTGTCCGCCGCCAACATGGCGGGCCGCATCGGCTGGTCGTCCACCTCAGACCTGATCGGCCGCAAGAACATCTACCGCGTGTACCTGGGCGTAGGCGCGGTGATGTACGCGCTCATCGCCCTGTTCGGCGACTCCTCCAAGCCGCTGTTCGTGCTGTGCGCGCTGGTCATCCTCTCCTTCTACGGCGGCGGCTTCGCGACCGTCCCCGCCTATCTGAAGGACCTCTTCGGCGCCTACCAGGTCGGCGCGATCCACGGCCGGCTGCTCACCGCCTGGTCCACGGCCGGTGTGCTCGGACCGCTGATCGTCAACTGGATCGCCGACCACCAGAAGGACGCCGGCAAGACCGGCTCGTCCCTCTACACCGTGTCCTTCGTCATCATGATCGGCCTGCTCGTCGTCGGCTTCGTCGCCAACGAGCTCGTCCGGCCGGTCGACCCCCGTCACCACATCCCCGCACCGAGGAAGGCCGCAGATGTCGGAGCACGACAGCAGCCAGAGTCCGCCTGACCGGCGCCCGCTGATCGCCTTCGCCTGGCTGTGGGTGGGCGCGCCGCTCGTCTACGGCGTCTACGAACTCGTGGAGAAGGCGACGAAGCTGTTCACCGGGTGAGCGTTCGGCAGGTGTTAGGGCGTCCGAGGGCCTGACAGAAGCCCACAACCCGGGCGCCCGTTTCCTGTCGCCTCGGCTGCCGCCGTACTCGTGAGTCACTGATCAGACTGGTGGATCCCGCTACCCGAAGCAGCAACGAGGGGGATCCGCCCATGAACGGCTCGCGCATCGCCGCCGTCGGCCATTACCAGCCCGCCAAGGTGCTCACCAACGAGGACCTGGCGGGCATGGTGGACACCAGCGACGAGTGGATCAGGTCCCGGGTGGGGATCCGTACCCGGCACATCGCCGGGCCCGACGAGCCGGTCGACGAACTCGCCGCGCACGCCGCCGCGAAGGCGCTCGCGGCGGCGGGCCTCGCGCCCGGCGACATCGACCTGGTGCTGGTCGCCACCTCCACGGCCGTCGACCGCTCGCCCAACATGGCTGCCCGGGTCGCCGCCCGGCTCGGCATCCCCTCGCCCGCCGCGATGGACGTCAACGTGGTCTGCGCCGGGTTCACCCACGCCCTGGCCACCGCCGACCACGCGGTGCGCGCGGGTGCCTCGGCCCGCGCCCTGGTCATCGGCGCCGACAAGATGTCCGACGTGACCGACTGGAGCGACCGCACCACCTGTGTGCTCGTCGGCGACGGGGCGGGGGCCGCCGTGGTCGAGGCCGCCGACCGTGCGCTGATCGGGCCGGTGCTGTGGGGCTCCGTGCCCGAGATGGGGCACGCGGTACGGATCGAGGGGACGCCGGCCCGGTTCGCGCAGGAGGGGCAGAGCGTCTACCGCTGGGCCACCACCCAGCTGCCGTCCATCGCCCGCAAGGCCTGCGAACGCGCCGGGCTCGCGCCCGAGGAACTCGCCGGGGTCGTCCTGCACCAGGCCAACCTGCGCATCATCGAGCCCCTCGCGGAGAAGATCGGCGCCGTGAACGCCGTCGTCGCGCGTGATGTCACCGAGTCCGGGAACACGTCCGCGGCGAGCATCCCCCTCGCCCTCTCCAAGCTGGTCGAACAGGGCGCCCTCGCCACCGGCGACCCGGTTCTGCTCTTCGGCTTCGGCGGCAACCTGTCGTACGCCGGGCAGGTCGTCCGCTGCCCGTGAGCGGGGGCCCGAGTTGCCGTGTGCCGATGTGGCGTGTGACGAGGCCAACTCGCCGTCCCCCTGGCGGTTGTGCGCCGTAGACTGTAGACGAAAGACAATCGATACTGGCTTTCCGGCTTGCAGTTGCCCCGCGCTGCCCAGGAGGGGACCGACCGATGTTGTCGACAGGACTGCCGCAGGGCGCGGTGCCCAAGCTCGAACGGCCCGGCCCGCTGCGCGACCGCGTCTACGAGGCACTGCTCGAACTCATCACCACCCGCGCCCTCCAGCCCGGCCAGCACCTGGTCGAGAGCGAGCTCGCCGGTCACCTCGGAGTGTCCCGGCAGCCGGTGCGGGAGGCGCTGCAGCGGCTGAACACCGACGGCTGGGTCGATCTGCGGCCCGCCCAGGGCGCGTTCGTGCACGAGCCGACGGAGGAGGAGGCCGACCAGCTCCTCACCGTCCGTACGCTGCTGGAGGCCGAGGCCGCCCGGCTGGCCGCCGCCAACGCGAGCAGCGCCGGCATCGCGGTCCTTCAGGAGCTGTGCGCCGAGGGGGAGAAGGCGGTCGCCGCCGACGACGTGGACGGCGCGGTGGCGATGAACGCCCGCTTCCACGCCAAGATCATGGATCTCGCCGGCAACGCGGTCCTCGCCGAACTGGCGGCCCAGGTGGACCGCCGGGTGCGCTGGTACTACACGCCGATCGCCCGCCAGCGCGGCCGGCAGTCCTGGATCGAGCACCGCGAGCTGATCGCCGCGATCGCGGACCGGGACGAGCAGCGGGCCACCCGGCTGATGCGCGACCACACCGAACACACCCGGCGGTCGTACCACGAGCGGGAGGAGTCCTGACCCCGCGACGAATCCTTCACCTTCGCCCGCCGCTCCAGCGCGTACCTGCACTCCCTGCGCGAGAAGTGCTGAACCGTACGCCCGGCATGAGGAGGCCCTCCCCGCATCCCGGGGAGGGCCTCCTGACGCGCGCGTGCCGTCAACTCGCCGGCTGCGGCTCGGCCGTGAGCACGTCCGAGCCGCTGCGCCCCGGCTGCCGCAGCAGCAGGGCGATCGCCGCCGCGACCATGGAGACGCCGCCGGCCAGCGCGTACGCCCCGTCGTAGCCCCAGGCCGCTACCACCAAGGAGCCGAGGCCGCCGCCGAAGAGGCCGCTGATCAGCTTGCCGCTGTAGACCAGGCCGTAGTTGGTGGCGTTGTAGTTCTCCCCGAAGTAGTCCGGGGTCAGCGCCGCGAACATCGGGTAGAAGGCGCCGCCGCCGAAGCCGGAGAGGAAGGCGAAGAACAGGAACAGCCACTCGCTCTTCATCTCCCCGGCCAGGATCACGCCGAACTGGGCGAGGCCCAGCACGACGATGACGAACACCAGGGTCGACTTGCGGCCCCACTTGTCGGACAGCCAGCCCACGACACCGCGGCCGACGCCGTTGATGACCGCCATGACACCCATGGAGGACGCCGCGACGAGCGGGCCGAAGCCGACCTGCTTGGCGTAGTCGACCTGGAAGGAGATCCCGAAGATCGACACACCGGCGGTCATCACGATGGCCACCCACATCAGCGGCAGCATGCCCGTCCTGATGGCCTCCTTCGGCGTGAACTGCCGTACCGCCGGAGGGTTCTTGGCCAGACTCGCGGCGTTCTTGCGGTTTCCGGCGAACGTCAGCGGGTCGATGTCCGCGGGCCACCAGTTCTTCGGCGGGTCCTTGAAGAACATCGCGCATCCGGCGACCACGATCATGACGTAGCAGCCGATCAGGTCCAGCACACGGTGGTAGTTCCCGGTGTCGAAGGCGTAGTTGAAGATGAAGATGAACGGTAGCGACCCGTAGGCGAAGCCGCCGTTGACGAAGCCGGTCCGGGCACCCCGGCGCTCGGGGAACCACTTGCCGACCATGTTGATGCAGGTCGCGTAGACCAGGCCGGAGCCCAGGCCGCCCACCACGCCGAAGCCGAGGATGGCCAGCCACACGTTGCTCAGGTGCGACAGGGCGAGGAAGCCGACCAGGCACATGCCGGAACCGATGGACATGGCCCCGCGCGCCGTCAGGATGCCCTTCTCGCGCATCCAGCCCGCGGGGAAGGCGATGCCCGCCTGGAAGAACACCCAGACGCTGAGGATCCAGAAGGTGTTGGACTGCGTCCAGCCGTGCGCGTGGGACAGAGTGTCCTCCGCGGAGCCGTACGCGTATTCGGAGACGCTGATGGCCATCATGGCGATCCACGGGAGGTACACCATGAGCTTGCGGGAGTGGCCGAGGATGTCCCGGTCGGTCTCGCCGACGCGGTACACACGGCCGTTGGCGTCGGTCACCTCACGGTAGGGACGGTGTGCGGCTGCCGTGTCGGCCGAGAGCGGATCTGCTGTCATGCTTATGCCATCTCCTCGCCGAGCGGGTGCGGGTTGGGGACGATGCGCCGGGCACTGGGCCGGCCCGGGGCCTTGAGGAAGAGCGCCAGTACCGCGGAGGCCAGGCCGATGGAGCCGGCCAGGACGAACGCGCCGTGGTAGTCCCACTCACCGACGACGACGGCGCCCAGACCGGAGCCCACGAGTCCGGAGACCAGCTTCGAGCTGTAGACCATTCCGTAGTTGGTGGCGTTGTTGTTCTCGCCGAAGTAGTCGGCCGTCATGGCCGCGAACAGCGGGAAGATCGCCCCGCCGCCGAAGCCGGAGACCATGGAGCAGAACAGGAAGAACGGCATGCTGCCCATCTGGCCGGACACCAGCACGCCGAACTGCGCGGTGCCCAGCACGACGCACACGATGACCAGCGTGTTGCGCCGGCCGCAGCGGTCGGAGATCCAGCCGATGACCCCGCGCCCGGTGCCGTTGACGATGGCCTTCAGGGACATCGCCGTGGCCACGATCCCGCCCGCGAAGCCCATGTCCTTGCCGAAGGGCACCTGGAAGGCGATGCCGAAGATATTGATGCCGGCCGTGCACAGCAGACAGAACCACATCATCCACAGGACGGGCGTACGGGCGGCCTCCTTAGGGGTGTACTGCTTGACCGCCGGCGGGTTCTTCTCCAGCGCCCGGCGGATCTTCGGGTCGTCGGTCTGCCTCAGCGGGTCCACGTGCGGCGGCCACCAGTTCTTCGGCGGGTCCTCGAAGAACCAGCCGGCCGACGCCACCAGCAGGCACAGTCCGATGCCCGCACAGGCGAGCACCGTCCGGTAGTTGCCGAGGTCCATGTAGGAGGTGAACAGGAAGACGAAGGGCACGGACCCGTAGGCGAAACCGCCGTTGACGAAGCCCGTCTTGCCGCCCTTGCGCTCCGGATACCACTTGCCGACCATGTTCACGCAGGTCGCGTAGACCAGGCCGGCGCCGATGCCGCTGCACATCCCGAAACCGAAGTAGGCGACGGCCACGTTCGGCGCGTACGCCAGCGACAGATAGCCGAGCATGGTGCCGACGGCGCCGATCATCATCGCCGTACGCGCGGGCAGCCGGCCGCTCTCGCGCAGTCGTCCGGCGGGGAAGGCCACGGCCGCCTGGAAGAACACCCAGACGCCCATCAGCCAGAAGATGTGTCCGCTGCTCCACAGATGCGCCTCGTGGAGCGTGTCCTCCGCCGAGGTGAACGCGTACTCGGCGGAGCTGATGCCCATCATGCCCACCCAGGGCAGGACGACCATCCACCTGCGGGTCCGCCCCATCAGATCGACATCCGTCTCGCCGATCCGGTAGACGCGGCCGTTGCGGTCCGTCACCTCCCTGTAGGGGACGGACGCCGTACAGTCGGTCGTTGTCATCGTTGAGTGCCCCTTGCGTCGAAAGTTCTGGCCAGCGCCCCCTGTCCAATGCCTTTCGTGTGCGCACGGGTCCCGGGGCCGGCCGACCGCACTGTCGGCCGGCCCCGCGCGTGGGTCACCTCATGAACCGCCCCCCAGCAAACCCGCGGCCCGCGCCCAGCGGTACTTCGCCCCGAGCACGGCCACCGGCTTCTCGGTCGTGTACGGATACGCCACGACCCCGCGCTCGTAGAGGTACTGGCAGGCCTCCTCGACCTCGACGTCACCCGCGAGGGAGGCCACCACCGGCTTGACGATCCCGCGCTCGCGGAACTCGGCCACCACGCGCGCGGTGAGCTTCGCGAAGACCATCGGGGGAGTGACGATCGTGTGCCAGTAGCCGAGGACGAGCGCGTGGACGCGCGGATCCTCCAGGCCCAGCCGGATCGTCGCCTCGTACGTCGACGGCGGTTCCCCGCCCGTGATGTCGACCGGGTTGCCCGCGGCGCCGAACGGCGGGATGAACCTCCGGAAGGCCTCGTCCAGGTCCGGCGGGATCTCCATCAGGGACAGGCCGTTGTCGGTCACCGCGTCGGACAGCAGCACACCGCTGCCGCCGGCCCCGGTGATGATCACGACGTTGTCGCCCCGGGGAGTGGGAAGCACCGGCAACGCGCGCGCGTACTCGAGCATGTCGTTCAGCCCGGGCGCCCGGATCACGCCGGCCTGCCGCAGGATGTCGTCGTACACGGCGTCGTCGCCCGCGAGGGCCCCGGTGTGCGACCCGGCCGCCTTCGCGCCAGCCGCCGTACGGCCCGCCTTCAGGACCACGACCGGCTTCCTCGGTACGGTCGCCCGCGCGGCCTCCACGAAGGCGCGGCCGTCCTTGAGGTCCTCCAGGTGCATCGCGATGCACTCGGTGTGCGGGTCCTCGCCGAACCAGGTCAGCAGGTCGTCCTCGTCCAGGTCGGACTTGTTGCCGAGGCCTACGATCGCCGACACGCCCGTCTTGGTGGTGCGGGCGAAGCCCAGGATGGCCATGCCGATGCCCCCGGACTGGGAGGTCAGCGCCACCCCGCCCTTGACGTCGTACGGCGTGCAGAACGTGGCGCACAGGTCCTGCCAGGTCGAGTAGTAGCCGTAGATGTTGGGGCCGAGGAGGCGGACGCCGTGCCGCTCGGCGATCGACACGATCTCCGCCTGGAGCTCGTGCTCGCCGGTCTCCGCGAAGCCGGAGGGGATCAGCACGGCGTTGGGGATCTTCTTGCGTCCCACCTCCTCCAGGGCCGAGGCCACGAACTTGGCGGGGATCGCGAAGACCGCCACATCCACCTCACCGGGAACGTCGGTGACACTCTTGTACGCCTTGCGGCCCAGAATGTCATCGGCCTTGGGGTTCACCGGATGGATCTCCCCGGCGAAGCCGCCGTCGACGAGGTTGCGCATGACCGAATTGCCGATCTTGCCCTGCTCGTTGGAGGCGCCGATCACGGCGACCGACGACGGCTGCATCAGCCGGCGCATGGAGGTGAGGATCTCCTCGCGCGTGTACCTCCTGCGCGGTGGCGGCTGCTTCTCGGCGAGGATCACCCGGATGTCGGCGGCGACCGCGCCCTCCGGAGTCGCGATCACCGGGTTGAGGTCGACCTCCGCGATCTCCGGGAAGTCCGCGACCAGTTGGGACACCCGTCGGATCTGCTCCGCGACCGCCCACCGGTCCACGCCCACCCGGCCGCGGACCCCGCGCAGGATCTCCGCGGACCGGATCGAGTCCAGCATGGACAGCGCCTCGTCGGCACTCACCGGCGCCAGCCTGAACGTGACGTCTCCCAGGACCTCGACGAGAACGCCGCCGAGCCCGAAGGCGACGACCTTCCCGAAGGTCGGATCCGTCACCGCGCCGACGATGACCTCCTGCCCCTCGGGCAGCAGCTCCTGGACCTGCACACCCTCGATCCGCGCGTTCGCGTCGTACGCGCGCGCGTTGTCGACGATCTCGTGGAACGCCGCCCGTACGTCCGCGGCGCCCTCGACGCCGACGACCACACCGCCGGCGTCGGTCTTGTGGAGGATGTCCGGCGAGACGATCTTCATCACCACGGGCCCGCCGAAACGCGCCGCGTACGCGACCGCCTCGTCCACGTCGGTGGCCAGCTCCTCGCCCGGTACGGCGATCCCGTACGCGTCGGCGAGCACCTTGCCCTCGGGCGCGGTCAGCGCGGTCCGCCCCTCGGCGCGCACGGTGTCGAGGAGCGAGCAAACCCGCAGCTCCCGGTCTTCCGCCATCACGTCAGATCACTCCGTTCGACTTGAGCAGGCGCAGTTCCTCGTCGCCGAGGCCGAGCTCGCCGACGTAGACCTCTTCGTTGTGCTCGCCGAGCAACGGTGAACTGGTCACCTCGACGGGGGAGTCGGACAGCTTCAACGGGCTGCCCACGGTGGTGAACTCGCCGCGCTCGGGGTGCGGGACGGTGACCACCATCTCGTTGGCGACCAGCGAGTCGTCCTCGATGATCTCCTTAGTGGACAGGATCGGCCCGCACGGGATGTTGTGGGCGTTGAGCCGCTCCAGCACCTCCCACTTGGGCAGCGTCGAGGACCACTCCTCGATCAGCTGGAACATCTTGTTTAGCTTGGGCAGACGGGCCTCCGGGGTCGACCACTCGGGATCGTCCGCCAGCTCCGGCCGGCCGATGAGTTCGCTGATGGGCTGCCAGCCGACGGGCTGCACGATGACGTAGACGTAGTCGTTCGGGCCGCCCGGCGCGCACTTGACCGCCCAGCCGGGCTGACCGCCGCCGGAGGCGTTTCCCGAGCGGGGAACCTCGGTGCCGAAGTCGTCGTTGGGATATTCGGCGAGCGGGCCGTGGGCCAGGCGCTGCTGATCGCGCAGCTTCACCCGGCAGAGGTTGAGCACAGCGTGCTGCATGGCCACGTTCACCCGCTGACCGCGCCCGGTGTGCTCGCGCTGGAACAGCGCAGCGAGTATCCCCGCCACGGCGTGGACACCCGTGCCCGAGTCCCCGATCTGGGCCCCCGTCGCCAGCGGCGGCCCGTCCTCGAAACCGGTGGTCGACATCGACCCGCCCATGGCCTGCGCGACGACCTCGTACGCCTTGAAGTTGGTGTACGGGCCGTCCCCGAACCCCTTGATGGAGGCATAGACGATCCGCGGATTGATCTCCTGGATGCGGTCCCAGGTGAAGCCCATGCGGTCGACCGCGCCCGGTCCGAAGTTCTCGACCATGACGTCCGAGCGCCGGATCAGCTCGGTGAGGATCTGCTTGCCGCGCTCGGTCTTGGTGTTGAGGGTGATGCTCCGCTTGTTGCAGTTGAGCATCGTGAAGTAGAGGGAGTCGACGTCCGGCAGATCGCGCAGCTGCTTGCGGGTGATGTCACCGCTCGGCGCCTCCAGCTTCACGACGTCGGCGCCGAGCCAGGCCAGCAGCTGGGTCGCGGAGGGCCCGGACTGGACATGGGTCATGTCGAGGACGCGGATGCCCTCAAGTGCCTTGGTGGTCACGGGCGTTCACCTCACTTGTACATCGTCTGGTTCATGGTTCCGGGGGCGTACGCGTCGGGGTCGACCCAGACGTTGATCAGCGACGGCTTGCCCGACTCACGGGCGCGGCGCAGGGCGGGGCCGATGTCGGCGGGGTCGCGCACCTCCTCGCCGTGACCACCCAGCATCTGGGCGAACTTGTCGTAGTGGACGTCGCCGAGGGTGTTGCCGACCCGCTCGCGCTCCAGGCCGTACTTCTGGGCCTGGCCGTAACGGATCTGGTTCATCGAGGAGTTGTTGCCGACGATGCCGACGAAGGGGAGGTCGTAGCGGACGAGGGTCTCGAAGTCCCAGCCGGTGAGGGAGAAGGCGCCGTCACCGAAGAGGGCCACCACCTCTTTGTCGGGCCGCGCCTGCTTGGCCGCGAGCACGAAGGGGACACCGACGCCGAGGGTGCCCAGCGGCCCCGGATCCATCCAGTGGCCCGGTGACTTGGGCTGCACGACCTGCCCGGAGAAGGTGACGATGTCGCCGCCGTCGCCGATGTAGATCGAGTCCTCGGTGAGGAAGTCGTTGATCTCGCTGACCAGGCGGTACGGGTGGATCGGCGAGGCGTCGGACCTCAGGCTCGGCAGCCGCTTCTCGAGGGCGGTCTGCTCGGCGGCGCGCAGCTCGTCGAGCCATTCCTTGCGTTTGGCGGCGCCGCCGTCGAGGCGTCCCGAGGCCGCTTCGGACACCGACTTCAGCACCAGCCCCGCGTCGCCGACGATCCCGAGGCCGATGTCGCGGTTCTTGCCGACCGTGCGGTAGTCGAGGTCGATCTGCACGACGGTCGCGTCCGGCGAGAGTCGCTTGCCGTAGCCCATGCGGAAGTCGAAGGGCGTGCCCACGATGACGATGACATCGGCGTTGGAGAAGGCGTAGCGGCGCGAGAGCTGGAAGTGGTGCGGGTCGCCCGGCGGGAGGGTGCCGCGGCCGGCGCCGTTCATGTACGCCGGGATGTTGAGGGTCCGTACCAGCTCGACGGCGGCCTCGGTGCCGCGGGTCGTCCACACCTGGCTGCCCAGCAGGATGGCCGGCTTCTCGGCGTGCACCAGCAGGTCCGCGAGCTTCTCGATGGCCTCGGGGTCGCCGGCCGAGCGCGTCGAGGCCCGGTAGGCGCCGGCCTTCGGCACGCGTGCCTTCGACACCGGCACCTTGGCGTCGAGGACGTCGCGCGGGATCTCCAGGAACGAGGGGCCGGGCGCGCCGTGGTAGCACTCGCGGAACGCCATCGACACCATGTCCGCCGCGCGGGCCGTGTCCGGCACCGCCGCCGCGAACTTGGTGATCGGCGTCATCATGTCGACGTGCGGCAGGTCCTGTAGTGACCCCATCTTGTGCTGGGTGAGCGCCCCCTGACCGCCGATCAGCAGCATGGGGGACTCCGCGCGGAAGGCGTTGGCGACACCGGTGACGGCGTCGGTCGTGCCCGGACCGGCGGTGACGACGGCGCAGCCGGGCCTGCCGGTGATGCGGGCGTAACCGTCGGCGGCGTGGGCGGCGACCTGCTCGTGGCGGACGTCGACGACCTCGATGCCCTCGTCGACGCAACCGTCGTAGATGTCGATGATGTGGCCGCCGCACAACGTGTAGATGCGGTCGACCCCTTCGGCCTTGAGCGCCTTGGCGACGAGGTGACCGCCGGAAATCACGTCCTGGGTGTCGTCGGGCATGGCGAAGTCCTGTCCCTTCGTAGGGGGTTGGAACGCTCTCGCGGTACATTGCATACAGTCGACGAATACTGTATGAACCTTGTTATCCCGCATCCGGTGGGTGGTGTCCAGGGGGCGTGCGGCACTTTTGAGTCAGGAGCCGGAATGGACCTGTTCGAGCACCAGGCAAGGCAACTCTTCGAGGAACACGGCATCGTGGTGCCGAGGGCCGAGGTCACCGACTCGCCCAAACAGGCACGCGGGATCGCGCGCAGGATCGGTGGCCGAGTGGTGGTCAAAGCGCAGGTGAAGACAGGTGGGCGCGGCAAGGCGGGCGGGGTGAAGTTCGCCGCGGACCCGGCCGCAGCCGAGTTGACAGCACGTCAGATTCTCGGGATGGACATCAAGGGCCACACCGTCGGCACGGTGATGCTGGCCCAACCCGTGGACATCGACAGCGAGTTCTACGTCTCGTACGTCCTCGACCGCGCGGCGGGCGGTTTCCTCGCCGTCGCCTCCGCCGAGGGCGGCATGGAGATCGAGGAGGTCGCGGCCAGTCGCCCGGATGCCGTCGCCCGCATTCCCGTCGATCCGGCCGAGGGTGTCACCTCGGCGAAGGCGGACGAGATCGCCGAGGCGGCGGGGCTGCCGCCGCAGACGGTCGACGTCCTCGTACGGCTGTGGGAGGTGCTCGTCCGCGAGGACGCGCTGCTCGTCGAGGTGAACCCGCTCGTGCGCACCACGCGGGGGCAGATCCTCGCCCTCGACGGCAAGGTCACCCTCGACGACAACGCCCGCTTCCGGCAGACCCGTTGGGGCGCCGAAGATGTGGAGTACGGCGACGCGCTGGAGGCGGCGGCCGCCGCGAAGGGCCTCAACTACGTCAAGCTCGACGGCGAGGTCGGCATCATCGGCAACGGCGCGGGACTCGTCATGTCGACCCTCGACGTGGTCGCAGGGTGCGGTGCCCGGCCCGCCAACTTCCTCGACATCGGCGGCGGGGCGTCCGCCGGGATCATGGCCGACGGTCTGTCCGTGATCCTCTCGGACCCGGACGTGAAGTCGGTCCTCGTCAACGTCTTCGGCGGCATCACCGCCTGCGACGCGGTGGCCGACGGGATCGTACAGGCCCTGGACAGCGTGCGGTTGACCAAGCCGCTGGTCGTGCGGCTCGACGGCAACAACGCGACCCGGGGCCGAGCCATCCTCGACGAACGCGCGCATCCTCTGGTGCAGCAGGCAACCACCATGGACGGCGCCGCGCGTCGTGCCGCCCGACTCGCCAGCGCCGGCTGAAGGAGCCCGACATGGCCATCTACCTCACCAAGGAGAGCAAGGTCCTCGTCCAGGGCATGACCGGCGGCGAGGGCATGAAGCACACCCGGCGCATGCTCGCCGCAGGAACGAACGTCGTCGGCGGCGTCAACCCCCGCAAGGCGGGCCGCACCGTCGACTTCGACGAGCGGGCCGTCCCCGTCTTCGGCTCCGTCGCCGAGGGCGTCCACGCCACCGGCGCCGACGTCACCGTCGTGTTCGTCCCACCGGCCTTCGCCAAAGCGGCCGTCGTCGAGGCCGCCGACGCGGGCATCGGCCTCGCGGTCGTCATCACCGAGGGCATCCCGGTCCACGACTCCGTCGCCTTCGCCGCGTACGCGAAGTCGAAGGGCACGCGGATCATCGGCCCCAACTGCCCCGGCCTGATCACGCCGGGCCAGTCCAACGCGGGCATCATCCCGTCCGACATCACCAAACCCGGTCGCATCGGCCTGGTCTCCAAGTCCGGCACGCTGACCTACCAGCTCATGTACGAACTGCGGGACATCGGCTTCTCGACCTGCGTCGGCATCGGCGGCGACCCGGTGGTGGGCACGACACACATCGACTGCCTCGCCGCCTTCCAGGACGACCCCGACACCGAACTCGTCGTGCTCATCGGCGAGATCGGCGGCGACGCGGAGGAACGCGCGGCCGCGTACATCCGCGAACACGTCACCAAGCCCGTCGTCGGCTACATCGCCGGGTTCACCGCCCCCGAGGGCAGGACGATGGGGCACGCGGGAGCCATCGTGTCCGGCTCCTCCGGCACCGCGCGGGCGAAGAAGGAGGCGCTGGAGGCAGTCGGGGTCGGTGTGGGAAGCACACCGACCGAGACGGCGAAACTCGTCGTCGCCCGCCTCGAAGACCGGCCTCCGGTCCCTCATAGTTGAGCTGAGCCACGCATTCCCGCCCCCGACTGTGCACCGAGAGCGGAGCAACCCGATGGCAACCACCCTCACCCTCAAATCAGGCACGTCCTGGACCGACGCCTGGCAACGCTGCCTGGCCGTGGCCCCCGAGGCCTTCCGGGACGACCGCGTCCTCAACCTCTGGAACGGCGCCTGGCAGGCCGACGGCCGGGCGCTGCCCGCCACCAGCCCCGTCGACGGCAGCCCCATCGCCGGCCCGCCCCGCCTGGACGGCGACACCGCCCACCGGGCCGTGCGCGCGGCGCTCGACGAACACCGGGCCTGGCGCTACGTCCCCCTCGACGAACGCCGCGCCCGCGTCGCGGCCACCCTCGACGCCCTCACCGAACACCGCGAACTGCTCGCCCTGCTGCTCGTCTGGGAGATCGGCAAGCCCTGGCGGCTGGCCCAGGCCGACGTCGACCGCGCGATCGACGGCGTGCGCTGGTACGTCGACGGCATCGAGCCGATGCTGGCCGGCCGGGCCCCGCTGGACGGCCCGGTGTCCAACATCGCGAGCTGGAACTATCCGATGAGCGTGCTCGTTCACGCCATGCTGGTCCAGGCACTGGCGGGCAACGCGGTGATCGCCAAGACCCCGACCGACGGCGGCCTCGCCTGTCTCACCCTGGCCTGCGCGCTCGCCGCCCGCGAGGGGATTCCCGTCACCCTCGTCAGCGGCAGCGGGGGCGAGCTGTCCCAGGCGCTCGTACGGGCGCCCGAGATCGGCTGCGTCTCCTTCGTCGGCGGCCGCGACACCGGCGCGGCGGTGGCCACGGCCGTGGCCGACCTCGGCAAGCGGCACGTACTCGAACAAGAAGGACTCAACACCTGGGGCATCTGGAACCACTCGGACTGGGACGCGCTCGCGGCCGTGATCCCGAAGCTCTTCGACTACGGCAAGCAGCGCTGTACGGCGTACCCGCGCTTCGTCGTCCAGCGGCAGCTGTTCGACGACTTCCTGGCGGCGTACCTGCCCGCGGTCCGCACGCTCAGGGTCGGCCACCCGCTCGCCGTCGAGCGGCCCGAGGATCCCTGCCCGGAGCTGGACTTCGGCCCGCTCGTCAACGCCGCCAAGGCCAAGGAACTGCGTGACCAGGTCACCGAGGCCATCGACCGCGGCGCCATCCCGCTGCACCGCGGCAGCGAGGCCGACGCCCGCTTCCTGTCCGGCCAGGACACCTCGGCGTACGTCCAGCCGGTCACCCTCCTGAACCCGCCACCCTCGTCCCCGCTGCACCACGCGGAGCCGTTCGGTCCGGTCGACACCATCGTCCTGGTCGACACGGAGGCGGAGCTGCTGGCCGCGATGAACGCCTCCAACGGGGCGCTGGTGGCCACCCTCTCCACCGACGACCGGGCCACCTTCGACCGGCTGGCGCCGCAGATCCGCGCGTTCAAGGTCGGCCACGGAAAACCGCGCTCCCGAGGCGACCGGGACGAGCTCTTCGGCGGCTTCGGGGCGTCCTGGCGCGGGGCGTTCGTCGGCGGCGAACTCCTGGTGCGCGCCGTGACGCAGGGGCCGGCGGGGGAGCGGCTGCCCGGGAACTTCCCGGACTACCACCTCATGCCCTGACCGGCGGCCGGGCGCCGTCCCCGCCCGGGGACGGCACCCGGCCCACGGGACGGATATGCAGGTGAAGGCCACTCCGAAACCTTGGTATTGTTGTGCGTGTCGCCCCGGGGAACACCTCCGGTCAAGCGGCAGACACCTGGTCCGGGTGGCGGAATGGCAGACGCGCTAGCTTGAGGTGCTAGTGCCCTTTATCGGGCGTGGGGGTTCAAGTCCCCCCTCGGACACTCAGTGCATCTCCCTCGTGCGGGTCGAGCCCAGTCTCGGCCCGCACGAGCTGTTTCACGGCCCGCCGGTCAGCCGCGGACGTGACCGTCGGCGGACCCCGCGGGAGCCTGCTGCCGCAGGAAGCGGGACAGCAGGTCGTCCAGGGTGACCATGCCGGTCAGGTGGCCCTTCTCGTCACGGACCGCCGCCAGGGAGGCACGACGGTCGCGCAGGACGTCGATCGCGTCGGCGACCGTGGTGTCCATGATCAGCTCGGGCACCGGACGTGCCAGCTGACGGGCGTTCGCGGCACGGCCCCGCGCGCGGGCCACCAGGGCGTCGCGGGCGTGGACGGAGCCGAGGACCGTGTCGCCGTCGAGGACCAGCAGCCGGGTGCGGTCACTGCCGGCCGCCACCCGGAGCACCTCCTCGGCATCGGCCATGCCGTCCACCGAGGTGATCCGCGCGGCGGGGACCTGGAGGTCGCCGACCGGTGTCTCGGACTCGGTCAGCGAGCGCGTGATCAGCTCGGAGTCCTCCCTGCGGATCAGGCCCAGCCGCTCGGACTCCACCACGAGATGGGTGAGCTGCTCCCGGTTGTGGACCGAGGCCAGCTCCTCACGCGGAGTGACCCGGCACAGCCGTACCAGCGCGTTGCTGACGGTGTTGAGCAGCACGATCAGCGGACGTACGGCCTTGACCATCGCCCGGAAGGGCGGCGCCAGGAGCATCGCGGAGTCCTCCGGGTGGGCGATGGCCCAGGACTTGGGAGCCATCTCGCCGACCACCATGTGCAGGAACACCACGACGATCATGGCGACGGCGAACGCGACGCCGTAGCTGACCGCGCCGGGGATTCCCAGGCCGTGCAGCAGCGGGTCGAGGGCGTGCGAGATCGCGGGCTTGGAGACGGAGCCCAGACCCAGGGTGCAGACGGTGATGCCGAGCTGGGCGCCCGCCAGCATCAGGGACAGCTCCCGCATGCCGGACAGGGCCGCCTGCGCACCGCGCTGTCCCGCGGCCGCCGCCCTCTCCATGCGGTGCCGCTTGGCGGCGACCAGCGCGAATTCGGCGGCGACGAAGAAACCGCTGCCGATCAGCAGCAGGACCGTGACGAAGAGCGCCATCGGGAAACTCATGACTGCCCCTCCTCATGTCCGCCGACGACATCGGCCGGAGCCTGCCGCTCGACACGGATCTGCTCCATACGGCCCGGCTCCCCATGGCCCTGCTCCACACGGCCCCGTTCCAGACGCACCCGTTCCGGCACGTGTCGGTCCAGGCTCCGTACCTCGAGGACGGCCCGTCCGCCGTCGGGCAGCTCGACGGGGAGCCGGTCGCCGATCGCCGGGAAGCGGCCCAGTCGGTCCACGATCAGCCCGGCCACGGTGTCGAAGTCGTCCTCCTCGGGCAACGCGACGCCGGTCGCCTCGGCCACCTCGTCGAGCCGCCGTCCGGCGTCGACCAGCCAGCCGTCGCCGTCCGCCACCGCGAGCGCGGTGACCGTGTCGGACTCGTCCGCGATGTCGCCGACCATTTCCTCGGCGATGTCCTCGTAGGTGACGATGCCCGCCACCCCGCCGTGCTCGTCCAGGACGACGGCGAACTCGTCGTCCGCCCGGCGCATCTGCTCCACGGCCTCCGGCAGCGGAAGGGTGTCGGGCAGCAGCAGCGGGCGCCGGGCCAGCGCGCCCGCTGTGATCGTGCCCGCGGTGGATGCGCCCGCTGTGATCGTGCCCGCCGTGGTACCGGTCGGCCGGTCGGCGGGAAGCCGCATCAGTTCGCGTACGCCGAGGACACCGGCGATGTCGTCGGGGTGATCACCGAGTACGGGGTAATTGGAGTGGCCGTGCCGGGCGATCAGGCCCACCGCCTCGGCGGTGCTCGCGTCCCTGCGGACGAAGACGACGTCCGCGCGCGGCACCATCACTTCGTCCAGGGTGCGCTCGGAGAATTCAAGGGCGTGATCCAGCAGCGCGGCGGTGTCCTTGGGCAGCTGTCCCTGCTCGTGGGACTCGCCGATCAGATGGCCGAGCTCCTCCAGGGTGGCACCGTGGTGCAGCTCCTCGACCGGTTCGAAGTTGGCCTTGCGCAGCAGCCGGTTCGCCGTCTGGTCGAAGACGCGCACCACGGGACCGACGACCTTCAGGTACGCCAGCGTCGAGGAGGCCAGCGCCTTCGCCAGCCGCTCCGGCACGGCGATCGCGAGGTTCTTCGGGGCCAGCTCACCGAGCACCATCTGCACGACCGTGGCACCTACGAAGGCGAGCACCACGGAGATGCCCGTGACCGCCGCGTCCGGTACGCCGATGCCGGTCAGGGCGGGCCTGATCAGCGCGGACACGGACGGCTCGGCGATGAAACCGACGACCAGCCCGGTCACGGTGATGCCCAGCTGGGCACCGGAGAGCATGAACGACAGCCGCTCCAGCACCTTCAGCGCCCGGGCGGCACCGCGGTCACCGGCCTCCGCCTCACGGGCGAGGGCGAGGCGGTCGGCCGAGACGTAGGCGAACTCCTGGGCGACGAAGTAGCCGGTCCCGGCGGTGAGCACGAACACGGCCAGCAGGCCCAGGACGGCGTTGGCGGCACTCATCGAACACCACCCCGCCGGGTGCCGCGATCAGGCTCGGTGTGGCGGGATGGTCCGGGACTGTGTCCCGGGGAGTCCGTCGGTGTGGCGGACAAGGGATGGCTCCTCATGGATCGGTCGGTATCAGGACAACGCGCGTGACCCGACACGAGTTCCCACTCGGCGATCCTGTACCGGCGCGTCCCGCGGGTCACGACGGAGCGCCCGGTCCATTGTCGGCTCCACGGCCGAGCATGAGATCCGCCGGACGGGCGGTGTGCACCATGTGCACGGAAACGATGGCGGCTGCCAAGTCGACTGCAAGACAGGCCACTGCAAAGAAGGCCACTGCAAAGAAGGCGACTGCAAACCAGCGGGGCCCGGCCCGGCGGGATGCCGTCGGCCGGGCCCCTCGCGTGGGCGGATCAGAGGTCGAACTCGTGCGGGGGCAGGTCCAGGGTGAAGCAGGCCTCCCGGACGACGGCCTGCTCGGTCTTGTCGAAGTCGCCGTCGGCGCCACCGATGACGATGCCGATCTGGATGACGGCGCGGGCCTCGGCGGGCTTCTTCTTCGCCTTGGCGATCTCCTGCAGCACGCTGACCTTGCCGAAGGCGAAGTCCGCGGTGAGCTTGTCGAGGTTCTCCTCGAAGCGGCGGCGCAGGTCGTCGGCGGGGAAGTTCTGCAGGACCTCGTTGGTGGCGATCAGCTGGGCCACGCGCTGCCGCTCGGCCGGGTCGATGGTGCCGTCGGCGGCGGCGACCAGGGCGCACATCGCCATGCTGGCGTCACGGAAGGCGCCGCTCTTCAGGTCGTTCTTCTTCGCCACGAGCTGGGTCTGCATCGTCGACGCGGATTCCTTGATGCGGTCCCACAGGGCCATGAGAACTCCAGACGTTCGGTGAGGCCCGGTCCGTCCGGTGCCTCTTCGGCTGCTACAGCAACGTGGAAACTAATGGCCGGGGGGATAAGTTCCGACCGTTCTCGGAATGGTCACGCGCCCCCGGACCAGCGGGTTCAGTCCTCCTCCTCGTCGTCCCCCTCGAAGAAGTCCCCGATCTCGTCGACGACTTCGGCCGCCACCATGCCGCCGACGACACCGACCGCCAGTCCCGCCGCGCCCGCGGCCACCGCGGTGCCGACGCCCGGCCCGGAGCCGTGCCCGCCATGCCCGTACCGGTCTGCATGACCATGCCCGTACCGGTCTCCATGACCGTGTCCGTGGTCGTGACCGCCGTCATACGCGTCCGCGTGCCCGTACGCCGAGTCCGGGCCGAATGCGGAGCGGTGGTCGAGCAGCTGGCGGATCCAGCCGTCGACCTCGGCGTTCCAGTCCCGCCCCGGCACCTCGTGACCGACGGTGAAGCGGGTCAGGGCGTCATGTCCGGCGGCGAGGAACCCACCGCGCTTGTCCGCCTCCAGGACGACCTCCACACCCGAGGGGCCGGCCAGGAAGGTCACCTCGATCTCGTTCACCGCGTGCGCGTACTGCGGCGCGGGAGTCAGCTCGATCTCCTGGTAGAAGGGCAGCAGTTGTCCCGTACCGCCGATGCGGCCGTACTCCAGATCGGCCGACCGGAACCCGAAGCCCAGCTGTCCCAACGCCTCCAGGACCGCTTCCTGCACGGGCAGCGGGCGGACGGTCAGCGGGTCGAGGTCGCCCTTGCCCCTCGCCCCGGCCACCGCCAGCTCGGTGCGCACGCCGAGGACTATGCCCAGCGGCTGGCCGTACAGCTCGCTGATCGGTGTCTCCCACGGCAGCGTGACCTCGAACGGCACACTGCGCCGTTCCTGCTCGCCGAGCCGGAACCCGCCGCCCACCGTGAACCGCTCGAAGGCGACGAAGCCCTCGCTCTCGCCCTCCTCGTGCTCGGCCTCCACCCGGGCGACCAGTTCGACGGCGATGCGCTCGATCTCCACGGCCGCGTCACCGCCCTGGAGGTGCACCAGCCCGGACAGCACCCCGCCAGGCACCACGGCTCCGCCGTCCAGCACCGTGTCCACCGAGGGGCCGCCCACCCCGAGGGCCCCCAGCAGCCGTTTGAACACCATCCGGACGTCTCTCCTTCGCTCACCGGCCGAACCATTCCAACCGTTCCAACCGTTCGACAGATGAACTCGCCCACCCGGTAAAGAAGTTCCCAAGTCACCCGGACGAGTGATCACCGTGCTCGGCCACGGGGGAAAACCCGGTGCCCGGCCGCGTCCTGGTTCCCTACACTCGCCACGCACCGCGCGTCGCAGGGACGCGCAGGACCAGCGACGAGGGGAGACCGGCCGTGCAGTACCGCACCGCTGTCGTCGTTCCCCGCTCGCGGTTCGAGGTGATCCTGGTGTCCCCGTCCGTCCGGTGCCCGCTGCGCGGCCGGTACCGGATGCCCGTGACGAACGTCTGACGTTCCGTCCGGGAATCGCGCCGCCCTTCTTCCGGACACCAGAAAGGCCAACGGGCCGTGCGCAACGACGTCAACCCTCTCACCGCCGTCCGCAACCTCGGCATCCTCGCCCACGTCGACGCGGGCAAGACCACCGTGACCGAGCGGATCCTCTACGCCACCGGCACCATCCACCGGCGGGGAGAGGTCCATGACGGCACCACCGTCACCGATTTCGACCCGCAGGAGCGCGACCGTGGCATCACCATCTTCGCCGCGGCCGTCAGCTGCGCCTGGGACGGCCACCGGATCAACCTGATCGACACGCCGGGGCACGTGGACTTCGCCGACGAGGTCGAGCGTTCCCTGCGAGTGCTCGACGGGGCGATCGCGGTGTTCGACGCCGTGGCCGGCGTGGAGCCGCAGAGCGAGTCGGTGTGGCGGCAGGCCGACCGGCACGGTGTGCCGAGGATCGCGTTCGTCAACAAGATGGACCGCGCGGGCGCCGACCTCGACACCGCTGTCGCCTCCATCCGGGAACGGCTCCATCCGGCGCCGTTGGTCGTCCAGCTGCCCGTCGGCGCCGAGGACGGCTTCACCGGCGTCGTCGACCTGTTGCGCCTGCGCGCGCTCGTCTGGTCCGACGGCGGCGACACGGCGGGGGCCGTGCCGGTGCCCGAGGATCTGCGTGAGGAGGCGCTGCGGCGGCGCCGACTGCTGGAGGAGGCCGTGGCCGAGCTGCACCCGGGGGCGCTGGAGGAGTTCGTCGAGCGGGAGACGCTGTCGGCCGGGACCCTGGCCGGAGCCCTGCGGGACCTCACCCGGAGCGGCGACGCCGTGGTGGTGCTCTGTGGCTCCGCCTACCGCAACCGAGGCATCGAACCGCTGCTCGACGCCGTCGTGGCATACCTGCCCTCGCCGCTGGACGTGCCCGCCGTACGGGGCACGCACGACGGTGCGGCACAGGAGCGCGCGGCCGATCCGCAAGCGCCGTTCGTGGGCCTGGTGTTCAAGGTGAACGCCACCCCGACGGGACGGCTCACCTATCTGCGCGTCTACTCCGGAACGATCGAGAAGGGAGACACCGTGTGGGACGCGGGCACGCGCCGCACCGAGCGCGTCGGGCGCATCCTGCGCGTGCAGGCCGACCGCCACGCGCGCGTGGACCGCGCGGTCGCCGGGGACATCGTCGCCGTGGTCGGGCTGAAGTCGGCCCGCGCCGGTTCGACGCTGTGCGCCCCGGGCGCCCCGCTCGTCCTCGAACCCCCGGGCGTCACCGAGCCGGTGGTCTCGGTGGCCGTCGAGGCACGCAGGTCCACGGATACCGACCGGCTGGCGCCGGCGTTGGCACGGCTGGCGGAGGAGGACCCGTCACTGGTCGTACGGACGGATCCCGAGACCGGTCAGACCGTCCTGTCCGGCATGGGCGAACTGCACCTGGAGGTCGCGGTGGAGAAGCTCCGGCTGGTGCAGCGTCTGGAGGTCAACGTCGGCCGTCCGAGGGTCAGTCACCGTGAGACGGTCGGGCGCGGGGTGTCCGGGTTCGTCTTCCGGCACGTCAAACAGGACGGTGGGGCGGGGCAGTTCGCGCATGTCGTCCTCGATGTCGAGCCGCTCCGGGACGGGTTCGAGTTCCGGTCGGCGGTCGTCGGCGGCCGGGTGCCGCAAGAATACGTCCGGGCGGTCGAGGCCGGCTGCCGGGACGCCCTCGCGGAGGGTCCGCTCGGCGGGCATCCGGTGACCGGGCTGCGGGTCACCCTGACCGACGGGGCGACCCATGTGAAGGACTCCTCGGACACCGCCTTCCGCACGGCGGGCAGGCTGGGCCTGCGCGAGGCCCTCCGCGCCTGCGTGATGCTCCTGCTGGAGCCGGTCGTCGAGGTCGCGGTGACCGTGCCCGAGGACGCCGTCGGCGGCGTCCTCGGCGACCTCGCCGCCCGTCGCGGACGCGTGTCGGGCTCGGCCGTGCGCGGTGGCTCGGCGGTCGTGACGGCGATCGTGCCGCTGGCCGAACTCTTCGGCTACGCGACGCGGTTGCGCAGCCGGACGCAGGGTCGGGGCACCTTCACGGCACGCCCCACGGGCTACGCGCCGGCCCCGGCCGTGACGCCGGCCCGGTGACCGACAGGGCGGCCCCTCCCGTACGCGGGCGGGGCCGCCCCTCGCTCACGGGTACGACACCACCGTCGACGGCGTCGTCGAGGTACCGGACGTCGGCGCGCCCGTGTCGTTGATGACGTGCTCGTACTGGCCGTTGCCGCCCAAGGAGACCACCAGCAGGTCGTGGAAGCGCACTCCGGGACGGTTCGGCGCGGCGAAGCCGCTGTGCTGCACGATCGTCGGGTCGACGTTGTAGTAGCAGTAACTGCCCAGGCCCCAGCCCTCGTGCGCGGTGACGTCGTCGCCGACCTTGTAGGCGGCGTAGCCCTTGACCGGGCCGTTCTGGATCGCGGCCTGGTTCGGGGCGTCGTACGCCTTCTCGTTCTGGAAGAAGATGGTGCGGCCGCGCTGGCCGTACCACTGGACGTCGTACTTGTTGAAGTGCTCGACGAACAGGCCGGTGCACAGCACGTCGTCGCCGTTGACGACGATGCCGTAGTCCGCCCGGTTGGTGTCCCAGCCGACGCCGTCGCCGTGGTCGGCGCGCCAGACCCAGGTGTGGTCGACGATGGTGTGGCGGCTGTTGACGACGATGCTGGTGGTGGCCTTGCCGGCGCCCGCGCCGCCGATGCGGACGAACACGTCCTGGACGGAGGTCGGATTGGCGGAGTGGTCCCTGGACGCGCCTTGCGGGCCGACTTCCAGCAGCGTCGCGGAGTTGACCGGCCCCGCGTCGATCAGGAAGCCCGCCAGGCGCACGCCGTCGACGTCGGCGACCCGCAGGGCCGTGACTCCGTTGTCCGGCACGAGCGTCGCGTACCCCAGGCCCAGGACAACGGTGTTGGCGCGGTTCACCTCGATGGCCCGGTCGAGGTGGTAGATGCCCGGCGTCAGCAGCAGGTGCAGTCCTTGTGCGAGCGCCTGGTTGAGGGTGGCCGCGGAGACGCCGGGCTTCGCGACGTAGAACTGCGACAACGGCAGCGAGGTGCCGCGCGGAGTGCCGCTGCCCCAGGTGACACCGCGGGCGTTGGTGCGCTTGGCCGGCAGGAAGACCCGGAACCCCGAGCCGTCGACGTACAGGAAGGGCTTCTCCCGGGAGACCGGGGTCGTGTCGAGGGTCGTGTACGGCGGGTTCGGGAAGCTCTGCGCGGGGGCGCCCTCGACGCCCGAGAAGACCATGTTCCAGACGCCGTTGAGCCAGCTGCCGATCGCGCTGTCCCGGGTGTACCACTGCTGCTGCGAGTACGGCCCGACCTGGCCGTCGACGCGACTGTCGGCGATGTAGCCGCCGCTGGCCCAACCGTAGCCCGTGGGCGAGAGGTTGAGGCCGCCGCGGACGTGCATACGACGGAAGGGGGCCGCCTGAGCCACGGCCCACCGGTTCGTGCCGTTCGCGGGGACGAGGGCCAGGTTCTCCGCCGAACGCCAGAAGTTCTGCGTGGCGTTGCCGTTGAACCAGCCGGCGTCAACCGTGACGTCCCCGTTGATGGTGGTGTCGTCGGGGGACAGGCCGAGGCCGGCGATCGAGGTGTAGAAACCGAGTTGGGCGTTGAGGCCGTGGTAGGTGCCGGGCTTGAACAGCAGGGCGTAGCGGCCGGTGCCGAACTGCGCCGACTCCTGCTGCCGGAACACCTCGTCCAGCCTGGACTGGATGCCGGGGGTGGACGGATCGAAGACCAGGACGTTCGGGCCCAGGTCGCCGCCGCCGGGGAGGAGGCGCGGCTTCCTGGGCGGCTTGGGGGCGGCCGAGGCGGGTGACGACAGGCCGAACACCGCCGGGGCGGTGGCGGCAGCGGCGCCGAGGACGGTTCTGCGGCCGATGGCGGGCAGGGACATGGGGCGGCTCTCCTGTTCAGGAAGTGAACCTGGTGGGGTCTGGGAGCGCTCTCTCGCCGGTGAATGCTTCAACTACCCGAACGACCGCGTCAAGAGGTGCGACCAGAGTTCCGGAAGCTGTGCCGTACCCCTTGACGAGGGCATCCCTTGAGGTTTAACTCACGTCCTAAATTAAGCCATGAGTGCATTCCCTGAAGGGACACCGGGAACCATGCGCAGCATCCGAGCCGCGGCCGTAGGCGCCGTCACCTTGTCACTCGCCCTTACCGCCTCGGCCTGCGGAGGCGGTTCGTCCAGCGGCGGCGGGTCCGACGACTCGCCCAGGACGCTCACGTACTGGGCCTCCAACCAGGGCGCGAGCATCGCCGTCGACAAGAAGGTCCTGCAGCCCGAACTCGACAAGTTCCAGAAGCAGACCGGGATCAAGGTGAAGCTGGAGGTCGTGCCCTGGTCCGACCTGCTGAACCGGATCCTCACCGCGACCACCTCCGGCCAGGGCCCCGACGTCCTGAACATCGGCAACACCTGGAGCGCCTCCCTGCAGGCCACCGGCGCGCTGCTGCCCTGGGACGCCAAGAACTTCGCGAAGATCGGCGGCAAGGACCGCTTCGTCGACTCGGCCCTCGGCTCCACGGGCGCCGAGGGCAAGGACCCGGCCGCCGTACCGCTGTACTCGATGGCCTACGCCCTCTACTACAACAAGCAGATCTTCGCCGACGCGGGCATATCCAAGCCCCCGGCCACCTGGGCGGAACTGGTCGCCGACGGCAAGAAGATCCAGGCCAAGGGCAAGTCCGCGCTGGGCGCGGAGGGTTCGAACCTGTCGGAGAACATCCACCACGTCTTCGTCTTCGCCAAGCAGCACGGCGCGGACTTCTTCACCGCCGACGGCAAGGCCGACTTCACGAACGACGGCGTGGTCACGGCGGTCAAGCAGTACGTCGACCTGATGGCCAAGGACAAGGTCATCCCGACCGGCGACGCCGAGTACGCGCAGAACCAGTCCGTCAGCGACTTCGCCAAGGGCAAGCAGGCCATGCTGCTGTGGCAGTCCGCCGCCGCCAACCTCAAGTCCCAGGGCATGGACGCGAGCGCGTACGGCATCGCACCCGTCCCCGTGCAGTCCGGCACCCCGGGCACCGGGACCCAGGTCAACTCGATGGTGGCCGGCATCAACCTGGCCGTCTTCAAGAACAGCCACAATCTCGACGGCGCCACGAAGTTCGTGAAGTTCATGACCAGTGACGAGGAACAGAAGATCCTCAACACCGCCTACAGCTCCATCCCGCCGGTGAAGGCCGCGCAGGAGGACGCCACCTTCAACTCCCCGTCGAACGCGGTGCTGAAGGACACCCTCGCCAAGAGTGCCGCGGCGCTGCCGCAGGTGGCCGACGAGTCGCAGTTCGAGACCGCGGTCGGTACGGCGGTCAAGGACCTGTTCGCCGACGCGGCGGCCGGACGCGCGATCACCACCGACTCGGTGAAGTCCGCGCTGGAGAAGGCCCAGCAGCAGATGCCGGCGAAGTGAGCCCGATGACCACCACCGCCCTCAAGGAGCCGGTGAGGGGGAGTTCCGCCGGTGCGGCGCGCGAACCGCGTCGCCGCACCGGACGGATCCGCCGCGCCGGGCTCCCGTACCTGCTCCTGCTGCCCGCCCTGGTCCTCGAACTCCTCGTCCACCTGGTGCCGATGGTCATCGGCATCGTGATGAGCTTCAAGGAACTCACCCAGTTCTACATCCGCGACTGGGGCACCGCGCCCTGGGCGGGCCTGTCCAACTACAAGGTCTCCGTGGACTTCGACGCCCCGGTCGGCCAGGCCCTGCTGCACTCCTTCTTCGTCACCGTCGCCTTCACCCTGCTCTCGGTCGGCCTGTGCTGGCTGATCGGCACGGCGGCGGCGGTGTACATGCAGGACACCTTCGCCGGCCGCGGTCTGCTGCGGGCGCTGTTCCTGGTGCCGTACGCCCTGCCGGTCTACACGGCCGTCATCACCTGGGTGTTCATGTTCCAGCACGACAACGGCCTGGTGAACCACGTCCTGCACGACCAGCTGCACCTCACCGGCAAGCCGTCGTTCTGGCTCATCGGCGACAACAGCTTCTACGCGCTGCTGACCGTGTCCGTGTGGAAGGGCTGGCCGTTCGCCTTCCTCATCGTCATGGCCGGACTGCAGAACATCCCACGGGAGTTGTACGAGGCCGCCGCCCTCGACGGCGCCGGCATGTGGCAGCAGATCCGCCGCATCACGCTGCCGTCCCTGCGCCCGGTCAACCAGGTGCTGGTACTGGTCCTGTTCCTGTGGACGTTCAACGACTTCAACACCCCCTACGTCCTGTTCGGCAAGTCGGCACCGGAGGCGGCGGACCTCATCTCCGTGCACATCTACCAAGCCTCCTTCGTCACCTGGAACTTCGGCACCGGGTCCGCGATGTCCGTGCTCCTGCTGCTGTTCCTGCTGGTCGTCACGGGTGTCTACCTGACGCTCACCTCGCGCGGACGGAGGACAGGCGATGTCTAGATCCCCCATGGCGCCCCCGAGTTCGTTCCTCTGGTCGCGCCGGGTCTTTCTCACCCTGCTCACCGGTTTCGTGCTGGTGCCGGTCTACGTCATGGTCTCCAGCTCGTTGAAGCCGCTCGCGGACGTCACGGGCAAGTTCCGCTGGCTGCCCAGCGGTCTGACGATCCGCCCGTACATCGACATCTGGTCGACGGTCCCGCTGGCTCGCTACTTCGTGAACTCGCTGATCGTGGCGGGAGCGGCGACCGTCTGCTCGGTGGTGATCGCGGTCTTCGCCGCGTACGCGGTCAGCCGCTACAGCTTCCGCGGCAGGCGCGTCTTCACGGTCACCGTGCTGTCCACACAGATGTTCCCGGGCATCCTCTTCCTGCTCCCGCTGTTCCTGCTGTACGTCAATATCGGAAACGCCACCGGCATCGCCCTGTTCGGCTCCCGCGGCGGACTGATCCTCACCTATCTCACCTTCTCCCTCCCGTTCTCGATCTGGATGCTGATCGGGTACTTCGACTCCGTGCCGAAGGACCTGGACGAGGCCGCCCTGGTGGACGGCTGCGGCCCGCTCGGCGCGCTGCTGAGGGTGGTGGTCCCGGCCGCGATCCCCGGCATCGTCGCGGTCGCCGTCTACGCCTTCATGACCGCCTGGGGCGAGGTCCTCTTCGCCTCCGTCATGACCAACGACACCACCCGCACCCTCGCCGTCGGCCTCCAGGGCTACTCCACGCTCAACAACGTGTACTGGAACCAGATCATGGCCGCCTCGCTGGTCGTCAGCGTGCCCGTGGTCGCCGGCTTCCTGCTGCTGCAGCGCTATCTCGTCGCCGGGCTGACGGCCGGGGCCGTCAAGTGACCGATTCTCCTGCGTCCGAAGGGACTTACGTGTCCGACCGCATCGACCTCGCCGCCTTCCCGCACGACTTCCTGTGGGGAACGGCCACATCGGCGTACCAGATCGAGGGAGCGGTCGCCGAGGACGGCCGCTCCCCGTCGATCTGGGACACCTTCTCGCACACACCCGGCAAGGTCGACGGCGACGACCACGGAGACGTGGCCTGCGACCACTATCACCGCTGGCGCGAGGACATCGGCCTGATGCGTCAACTGGGCGCGAACGCCTACCGGTTGTCGATCGCCTGGCCGAGGGTGGTGCCCGGAGGGTCCGGCCCGGCGAACCCCAAGGGACTGGCCTTCTACGACGAGTTGACCGACGCACTGCTGGAGGCGGGCATCACCCCGTCGGTCACCCTCTACCACTGGGACCTGCCCCAGGTCCTCCAGGACCGGGGCGGCTGGCCGGAGCGGGAGACGGCCCTGGCGTTCGCCGAGTACGCCTCCGTCGTCGCCGCCCGCCTCGGCGACCGGGTCACCCACTGGGCCACCCTCAACGAACCGCTGTGCTCTGCGTGGATCGGCCACCTGGAGGGCAGGATGGCCCCCGGCCTGACCGACCTCACGGCCGCCGTCCGGGCCTCCTACCACCTGCTGCTGGGCCATGGCCTCGCCGTCGAGGCGATCCGCGCCGCCGCCCCGTCCGCCGAGGTCGGCCTCGTCACCAACCTGTCCACGGTGCACGCCGCCACCGACCGTGACGAGGACGTACGGGCCGCGCGCCGGCAGGACGGCCACGTCAACCGCTGGTGGCTGGACCCGGTGTACGGCCGGGGCTTCCCGGCCGACATGCGCGCGGTGTACGGCGTCGACCTCCCCGAGCGGGCGGGCGACCTGGCCAGGATCGCCGCCCCACTCGACTGGCACGGCCTGAACTACTACATGCCGGCCACCGTCGCCGACGACCCCTCCGCCCCCGCGCCGCACGTCCGCTCGGTCCGCCGCCTCGGCGTCCCGCGCACCGGCATGGACTGGGAGATCGACGCACACGGCATCGAGACGCTGCTGCTCCGCCTGACGGAGGAGTACGGGGCACGGAAGATCTACGTCACCGAGAACGGCTCCGCATACCCGGACGTCGTACGCCCGGACGGCACCGTCGACGACCCCGAACGCCAGGACTACCTGGTGCGCCACCTCGCCGCCTGCGCGTCCGCCGTCCGCAAGGGGGCCCCGCTGGCCGGGTACTTCGCCTGGTCGCTGCTGGACAACTTCGAGTGGGCGTACGGCTACGACAAGCGGTTCGGGCTGGTGCACGTGGACTACCGGACCCAGAAACGGACCATCAAGGGCACCGGGTACCGGTACGCGGACATCATCCGGGCGCATCGGGGGCAGGCCCGGAAGGCGGCCTGAGGCGTCAATGCCGCGCGGCCGAGTCATGCGATCGGGTGAGGTTCCGGGTGGTGGGGCACGGCGCGGGACCGCGGGCCGTTCGACGGGGTGAGCAGCACTTCGACACCGCGACGACGCCAAGGGGGGGCACACGATGGGCTTGTCTTTCCACCACAACGCGGACGGCACGATCACCGGCGATGACTGGTTCGGCGGCGATGGATTCGGCGACGCCCGGGCGGGCGGACATGGTCCGGCTGCTCGACGCGGCGGGCATCGAGGAGACGGACCAGGCGCCGGGGCGGGTCAGCAGTCCCTGAACTCCGGGGACTGGTTCAGGATCTGGGAGCGGAGGGACGTGAAGCGGCCGTAGGTCTCACCGGTGCGGGCTCCCGGGTGGAAGGCCGCCACCCGGTGGCAGTTCTGGAAGGCGAGTTCGACGCCGAAGTGGCGTTCCAGGCTGCCGCGGATCGCGTCGCTGGCGAGAGCGCGCAGGAGCTGGCCGCGTTCGCGCTCGGAGGGGGGAGGGGTCTGGTTGTCGGCGAAGTGCGCCGTGCCGGACTTGAGTTCGGCGGAGAGGGAGGCGATCAGGTCGTAGGCGTACGGGAGTGAGGTGCGGACCGTGTCCACGAAGTCCTCCTCGCGGATGTCACCGGACTCGGCTTCGGCGAGGAGCTTCGGGGAGACGTCGAGAGACATGGAAGGGGGTGTCCGTTCTGATCGATGGTTGAGGTTGCTCACGGGGGAGTTGCGTCAGGCCAGTGAGGTCGGGCCCGGTACGAAGTCCGGGTCCACCTGGGTGGCGAGGTCCTCGCCCGTGGCCCTGTCCGCCCAGGCGCGCGCGTTGCGCAGATGGAACTCCACGGCATGGCGGTGCAGTGCCGCCCAGTCCTTCGGGCGGGCGTCGACCGCCTCGCGCAGTACTTCCAGAGCGTGCCGGTTGTGCGGCTCCAAGGCGTCCAACTCGCCTTGCTGCCCGCCCTGTTCGGCCGACCGCACCCATGGCGAGTGGACCAGGTACGTCAGCAGGTCCTCACCCACCTGGTCCTTGAGGAACAGCACGTCGTCCTCGCCCGTCACCTTGTTGCCGACCACCGCGATCCGGATCCCGAACTCCCGCGCGTGGTCCCGGTACTGGCGGTAGACGGAGACGCCCTTGCGGGTGGGTTCCGCCACCAGGAACGTGATGTCGAAGCGCGTGAACAGCCCGGAGGCGAACGCGTCCGCGCCGGCGGTCATGTCGACGACGACGTACTCGCCGGGACCGTCCACCAGATGGCCGAGGTACAGCTCCACCCCGCCGAGCTTGGAGTGGTAGCAGGCCACGCCCAGATCGCTCTCCTCGAACTCGCCCGTCACCATCAGCGACACGTCACCGACGCGCCGGGCGTGACGCGCGTGCAGTTCGTCGTCGCCGAGGAGGCGCAGGAGACGCGAACCGCGGCCGGGCGGGGTGGTCTTCACCATCGCCTGCGCGGAGGCGATGCGCGGGTTGTCACCCCGCAGGTAGTCCTTGATCTCGGGCAGATGGGCTGCCAGGGCCGGGGCGTCCAGGGGACCGGCGTGTCCCAGTGCCTCGGCCAGGTGCTGGTTGATGTCGCCGTCGACGGCCAGTACCGGCGCGCCGGAGCGGGCCAGATGACGAGAGAAGAGCGCGGACAGGGTGGTCTTGCCGCTGCCGCCCTTGCCCACGAACGCGACCCGCATTACCGGGCCGCCCTCGTTTTGAAAATGAATGTCATGTGGCTAGGTTGTAGACAGCTTCCAAGGCTCTGTCAAATCGGAACGATCAAGGAGGGGCGGTTAGGTGCTGGTGGTGACGGCGCAGCTGACGCGGTGAGCGGGAGGCCGGCTTTCGCTGCGGCGGTCCATGGTGGCCGGATTGCTGCGGATCGCGGCCGGTTTCGCGGTCGTGGCGGTCGCCAGGCGCGCCGGCCGCACAGGCATCGTGGGGCTGCCGCCCGCCGCCGGGTTCGTCGTCCTGCTCACCCTCGGCCAGATGCTGGTCGTTACCTGCGGATTGCGCCTGGGTGCCGGACCTGGCGGGGGAGGGGCGGCTCGGGCTCTACACCGGGGCGTTGTCCTCGGTGTCCGGGCTCATCGTGCTGGTGGGCAGCTCGGCGACGGGACTGCTGCTCGACGCGGGAGTTCGAGGCGCGGTGCCGTGGGTGGTGCCGGTCGCGGCGGCCGGGTTGTTGCCCAGAGACCGATGAGCAGCGGCTCGTCGTCGGCTGCGGTGCCGCGGTGACCGGTCGCGGCCGGGCGGCACGCGGCTTGGCCCCGGAGGCGCGAGCGGCAACGGCGGCACGGCGTCCGACGACGGGACGCGACACCCGGCGGTGAGGGCGCGCCCGGCGGTCAGGGCGCGATCCCGGTGGTCAGGACGCCACCGGCTGTCGTTCCTCCGCCGCCAGTTCCAGGATTTCCGCGACCTCCGCGTCCTGGACGCGGGAGTTGTGGTGGAGCCACCGGACGTCCCGGCCGAAGGACCAGGTCAGGGAGGCGAGGGCGATCAGGACGACCGTCAGGGACGCCGTGTCCGGCAGGTAGCCCGAGGCGGACAGCAGCAGGCAGATGCCCTGCATCGCGGCCACCGTCTTGCGGGCCATGCTCGGCGGGAGCTCGGCGTTCAGCCACGGCCAGACGCGGGCAGCGGCCACGAAGCCGTACCGCATGCCGCCGATCAGCAGGACCCACGGGCCGAACTCCATGGAGACGTACACGCTGAGGACGAGGATCAGGAACGCGTCCACCTCCATGTCGAAGCGCGCACCCAGCGGCGTGGACGTGTTCGTGGCACGGGCGACCTTGCCGTCCACGCCGTCGAGGATCAGCGCGACCGCCGTGAGACCGACGAGGGCGGTGACCGGCGGGGAGCTCTCGAAGGAGTCCGCGACCAGGGCGGTGACTCCGCCCACCAGGGTCGCGCGGCCGAGGGTCACCCGGTTGGCCGGGCCGAAGGAACGCGGCCGGGTGCGGTGCAGTGCCCGGGAGAGCACCGCCCAGGTGGCGACGGCGAAGGCGAGGCCGGTCAGCCAACCCGCCGGCCCCATGCCGATCGCCGTGCCGAGCAGGGCCAGCAACAGGATCTGAACGCCCGCTCCCACAGCGGTCTCCTGCTGGACCAGCCTCGCGTCGTAAGTGTTGTTCAGGGCCACCGCACACCCTCCGGCCGTATGACAGAGTCGATCAACGCCGCGTACTGTGCGCGGCCTGTGCACACCTCGGTACGTGAACCACTTCCCGATCGTTCAGGAGGACGTCAGATGAACCTGATCGCCCGCGCGTTCTGGCTCAGCCGTCCGGGACAGGGCGAGATACGAGACGTCCACCTGCCCGAACCCGGCGAGGGCGAGGTGCTGGTGCGTTCGCTCTACTCCGGGGTCAGCCGGGGGACCGAGACGCTCGTCTTCCGCGGAGGTGTTCCCCAAAGCCAGCACGCGGCCATGCGGGCGCCGTTCCAGGAGGGCGACTTCCCCGCCCCCGTGAAGTACGGCTACCTCAGCGTCGGCGTCGTGGAGGCGGGCGCGGCGGACCTGGTCGGGCGGACGGTCTTCTGTCTGTATCCGCACCAGACGCGGTACGTCGTCCCCGCCTCCGCCGTGACCGTCGTCCCGGACACCGTGCCCGCCGAGCGGGCCGTCCTCGCCGGGACGGTGGAGACCGCCGTGAACGCGCTGTGGGACGCCGCGCCGTTGGTCGGGGACCGGATCGCGGTGGTGGGCGGGGGCATGGTCGGCTGCTCGGTGGCCGCGCTGCTCGCCCGCTTCCCGGGCGTGCGCGTCCAGTTGGTGGACGCCGATCCCGGCCGGGCCAAGATCGCCGAGGCGCTCGGCGTCGGCTTCGCGCTGCCCGCCGACGCCCTCGGCGAGTGCGATCTGGTCGTGCACGCCAGCGCCACCGAGCAGGGGCTCGCCCGGGCCCTGGAACTGCTCACCGCCGAGGGCACGGTGCTGGAGCTGAGCTGGTACGGCGACCGGCAGGTGGCCCTCCCGCTCGGCGAGGCCTTCCACTCCCGGCGCCTGGTCATCCGCAGCAGCCAGGTCGGCACCGTCTCCCCGGCCCGCCGCTCCAGCCGCAGCTACACCGACCGGCTCGCGCTCGCCCTCGATCTGCTCGCCGACCCGGCGCTGGACGCCCTCGTCACGGGGGAGTCCGCCTTCGAGGAACTGCCGGACGTCCTGCCGAGGCTGGCTTCCGGGGAGATCCCGGCGCTGTGCCACCGGGTCAGGTACGCGGACACAGCCTGACGGAGTCGTTCAATCCGGGACGACTTTCGGCCACGCAAGACCGCCTGACCTGAGAAAAGAGTGAGCCGGTACTGAACACGGGGAACCGAAGAGCCGTACTACACGGCATCCCCCGGCGGCCAATGGCCGGGGGACCAGACGCGCCGCACCTGGAGGGTCGTCCGTTGTTCAGTGTCACCGTCCGCGATCACATCATGATCGCCCACAGCTTCCGCGGCGAGGTCTTCGGACCCGCGCAGCGCCTGCACGGAGCGACGTTCCTGGTGGACGCCACCTTCCGGCGCGAGCAGCTGGACGACGACAACATCGTCGTCGACATCGGACTGGCCACCCAGGAACTCGGCGCGGTCGTCAGCGAGCTGAACTACAGAAACCTCGACGACGAACCCGCGTTCGCCGGGACCAACACCTCCACGGAGTTCCTCGCCAAGGTCATCGCCGACCGGCTGGCCGAGCGCATCGAGAAGGGCGCGCTCGGTGAGGGCGCCAAGGGCATCGCCGGGATCACGGTCACCCTGCACGAGTCGCACATCGCCTGGGCGAGTTACGAGCGTGCCCTGTGACCGACGTGACCTTGGAGAAGGTGGGGAACCCGGCGCTGGGCTACGTGCCCGTGCAGAACGCCGCCGTCAAGAAGGCCGAGATCCTGCCCATGTCCCTGCGCCTGGTGCACTTCGTCATGCCGGGCGGCGTCGACGACCCCGCCGCGCCGAGCGGCGGCAACGCCTACGACCGGCGGGTGAGCCTGGATCTGCCCGGTTTCGGCTGGCAGGTCCACAAGCACGCCGTGGCCGGCGAGTGGCCCCGGCCCGGGGCCGCGGCCCGCGCGGAACTGGCACGGACCCTGCGCCAGTTCCCCGACGGGGCGGTCGTCCTGCTGGACGGGATCGTCGCCTGCGGGGTGCCCGAGATCGTCGTACCGGAAACGGAGCGGCTGAACCTCGCCGTGCTGGTACATCTGCCGCTCGGCGACGAGACGGGCCTCGAGCCCGCGGTGGCCGCCGAGCTGGACGCCAAGGAGCGGGACGTGCTGCGGGCCGTGCCCGCGGTCGTCGCCACCAGCGACTGGGCGGTCCGCCGGCTCGTCTCGCACCACGGGCTCGCCCCCGAGCGGGTCCATGTCGCCGCCCCCGGCGCCGACATCGCGCCCCTCGCCTCCGGCACCGACGGTGTCTCGCGACTGCTGTGCGTGGCCGCGGTGACCCCGCGCAAGGGGCAGCACCGGCTGGTGCAGGCGCTGGCCGCGGCGGCCGACCTGCCGTGGAGCTGCGTGTGCGTCGGCGGACTCGGGCAGGACCCGGAGTACGTCGCCCATCTGCGGCAGCTGATCAGGGAGAACGGCCTGGAGGGCCGTATCGAGCTGGCGGGTCCGCGGGCCGGTGCCGAGCTGGACGCCAGCTACCACGCCGCCGACCTGATGGTGCTCACCTCCTACGCGGAGACGTACGGCATGGCGGTCACCGAGGCCCTGGCACGCGGCATCCCGGTGCTCGCGACGGACGTCGGCGGCCTGCCCGAGGCGGTCGGCCGCGCCCCCGACGGCGGGGTGCCCGGCATCCTCGTGCCGCCGGAGGACCCCGCCGCTCTCGCCGCCGAACTGCGCGGCTGGTTCGGCGAGGCCGACGTACGACGCCGGCTGAAGGCCGCCGCCCGGGGCCGGCGGGCCGCCCTGGACGGATGGGCGACCACGGCCCGCAGCCTCGCCGGAGTACTGGGCCGGCTGCCGAGCGAACCCAGGAGGGCGGCATGAACAGGACCGCACCGGCGCAGACCGGCGGAAAGATCCCGGCACAGCCGGGTCCGAGGGAAACGGTTCGGGGGCAGCAGATGGCAACGCAGGCGGCGGACACCCGCACGAACGCAGAGGACCGGACGGCCGCGACGGACCGCCACGAGCCGGCGACCGGTTCCGTGGCGGACGCCGCCGCGCAGGGCGTGATCCCCGGTGCCGGGCCGGTCCCGGGGGCCGGAGAGCGGGCCACCGTGCGGTTGCGGGAGACCGGGCCGGACGAGCCGCCGCGCTACGCGCCCGAGTGGCTGGAACTGCGGGAGCCCGCCGACGCCGGGGCCCGGGCGCACGACCTGCTGGACCCGCTGCGGATCCGGCTCGCCAACCTGCCCGGCAAGGCCGGGTACGTCATCCACGACCTGGGCTGCGGCACCGGCTCGATGGGCCGCTGGCTCGCGCCCCGCCTCGACGGCGCCCAGCACTGGATCCTGCACGACCGCGACCCCTATCTGCTGCACTTCGCCGCCGTCGCCTCCCCGCGCTCGGCCGCCGACGGCAGCCGGGTCACCGTCGAGACCCGGCGCGGCGACGTCGCCCGGCTCACCCCGGACGCCCTCGCCGGCGCCTCCCTGGTGACCGCCTCGGCCCTGCTCGACGTCCTCACCCGCGAGGAGATCGACACCCTCGCCGCCGCCTGCACCGGCGCGGGCTCCCCGGCCCTGCTGACCCTCTCGGTCGCGGGCCGCGTCGAACTCTCCGCGCCCGACCCGATGGACGAGGAGATCATGGAGGCCTTCAACGCCCACCAGCGCCGCGACGGGCTGCTCGGCCCGGACGCGGTCACGGTGGCCTGCGAGGCCTTCTCGGAGCGGGGCGCCACGGTACGGGTCAACCCGAGCCCCTGGCGGCTCGGCCCCGGCGAGACGGCGCTGACCGCCCAGTGGCTGCGCGGCTGGGTCGGCGCGGCCGTCGAGGAGCGCCCGGAGCTGGCATCGCGCGCAGAACGGTATCTGCGCGACCGGCTGGCCGCCTGCGAGGCCGGCGAACTCCACGTCACCGTCCACCACAGCGACCTGCTGGCGCTGTCCCGGCCGGTGGGCGGGGCGTCATGAGCGTGGAGACGGTGCGGGCGTTCGTGGTGCGCGGCGCGACGAAGACCGGGCGGGACGTGGACGTGGTGTCCGGGGCGCCGAGGACCGCGCGCGCCGAGGGGCCGGTCCTTCCGGCACCGGCGGGCGCGGCCGGCGGCGTGCCGTCCGTCGTGGTCGAGGTGTGGGAGGACGGCGAGGACTGTCTCGCGGCGCGCGACGCGGCCCTGCGGGCGCGGGCCGGTGAACTCGCCGTCTCCGCGGACCGCATCGGCGTGATCGTCTCCTCCGCGCGGACCGGAACCCCGTCCGCAGCGCCCTGGTGGCGGAGCCTCCTGAACCGGCTCAACTCCCGTGCTGTGCGCACCCACTTCGGCTCGGTCGCCGGCGCCGTCATCCTCGGCGCCCTGCTGTGGCATCTGGGCACCGGCGTGCTGCTGGACGGGCTGCGGCGGATCGACGCGACGACGCTGGTGCTGTCCCTCGTCATCGGCGCCGTCACCACCGTGCTCAGCGCCTGGCGTTGGGCGCTGGTGGCCCGGGGGCTCAGGATCGAGCTGCCGCTCGGAGCGGCCGTCGCCGACTACTACCGCGCCCTGTTCCTGAACGCCGCCCTGCCCGGCGGTGTCCTCGGGGACGTGCACCGGGCGGTGCGGCACGGGAAGAACGCCGGTGACCTCGGCCGCGGTGTACGGACCGTGGTGCTCGAACGGGTCGCCGGGCAGATCGCGCTGGCCGTCGTCGGTGGCGCGGTGCTGCTGACCCTGCCGTCCCCGGTGCGGGCCGAGGTGCGCAGCTTCGCCCCGCTGGTCGCGCTCGCCGTGGTGGGCGCGTTCGCCGTCGTCCTGGCCCTGCGGATGAACCGGGCGCCCTCCCGCCGCGGCCGCGCCCTGCGCGCAACGCTCGCCGAGGCCCGCGAGGGGTTGTTCTCCCGCCGCAACGGGCCCGGAGTCGCCCTCTCCTCGCTGCTCATCCTCGCCGGACACCTCGCCATGTTCGTGCTCGCCGCCCGTGTCGCCGGCTCCGGTGCCTCCGTCGCCGTCCTGCTGCCGCTGGCCGTGCTGGCGCTGCTCGCCATGGGAATCCCGCTGAACGTCGGCGGTTTCGGGCCCCGTGAGGGCGCCACCGCCTGGGCGTTCGGCGCGGCCGGACTCGGCGCGAGCAGCGGGGTGGCCGTCGCCGTGGTCTACGGCGTGCTCAGCTTCGTCGCCGCCCTGCCCGGCGCGGCCGTCCTCGTCGCCCGCTGGTACGAGGGTCTGCGCGCCGGGACCGACGCCGGTGCCGGCTACCCGCGGTCGTCCGCCGACGTGAGCAGCGAGAAATACGCGCCGAAGGAATCCGCGAGGCTCGCCAGCAGTTCCTTCCCCTTTTCCGCGGAACCGAGCGAAGGGCGTCCGATGACGCCCGAATCGGTATAGCCGGCCATACCGAGGGTGAGCAGATGGCGACGGTCGTCCGCGACGAAATCGGAGGTCTCATAACCGGGCCGGAGGAATTCCGGGTGAGCGTGCAGAAGGATGGAGGTCTCGATTTCTCCCGCGTGCATGTCGGTCAGCAGCGAGGTGGTGACCCCCGCCCGCTGCCGAGCCGCTTCCCAGTCCTCGGCGGCCGGGAACAGCGCCATGCGCTCGCCGCGCGCGGAGGCCTCCTGGACGACGTTTCCCAGCACGTAGTTGCCGCCGTGCCCGTTGACGACCACCAGGACGTCGACGCCGGAGCGGCGCAGCGAGTCCGCAATGTCCCGAACCACCGCGTGGAGGGTCACCGAGGAGATGCTGACGGTACCGGGCCAGGCCGCGTGCTCGTGCGAGCAGGAGATCGTCACCGGAGGGAGGAGGTGCACCGGGTACGCCGCGGCGATCTCCCGGGCCACGGCACACGCGACCAGCGTGTCGGTCACCAGCGGAAGGAACGGACCGTGCTGTTCGAAGCTGCCCACCGGAAGGACGGCGACCTGCGTTGAGACACCCGCCGCTCTGGTCCGTACCTCTTCCGTAGTGTCCGCCGGCACCAGCCCGTCCGCCGCCGTACGCGCGCCCGAACCACTCATTTCTTCACGGCCTTTCGTCTCTGTTTAGGAATCAGATCATGACAGATAAAATCGGCGTCCTCGGCAAGAAGTCCCCGCAGCGCACGGGTGTGGAACGGATCGTGAATGCACCGCTGCCCACGGTGTACGGGCAATTCCGGGCGGTGGGCTACATGGATCACGACCGCGGTGACGAACAAGTCGCCCTGGTGTACGGCGAGATCGGCACGGACGACGTTCTCACGCGTCTGCATTCCGAGTGCCTGACCGGTGACGCGTTCGGCTCCCAGCACTGCGAGTGCGGCGACCAGCTGGCCTCCGCGCTGAAGGCCGTCGTCGCCGAAGGCAGCGGCATCGTCGTGTACTTGAGGGGCCACGAGGGCCGCGGCATCGGTCTGCTGGCCAAGCTGCGGGCGATGGCGCTGCAGGCGGAGGGCCTGGACACGGTCGAGGCGAACCTGGCGCTCGGACTGCCGGTGGACGCCCGGGACTACGGCGTCGCGGCGGAGATCCTGCACGACCTGGGCGTGAACTCGGTCCGTCTGATGTCCAACAACCCGCGCAAGCGCGAGGCGTTGCTGCAGCACGGCATCAAGGTCGCCGAAACGGTCCCGCTGCTGATCCAGCCGTGCGAGAGCAACATCACCTACCTGCGCACCAAGCGGGAACGGCTCGATCATGTGCTGCCGCACCTGGACGCCGTCGCCCACCTGTCCTGATCGCGGTGCGGATGCGGGCCGACGCCGTGATCATCGGCGGTGGGGTGATGGGCGTGAGCATCGCCTACCACCTCGCCGCCGCCGGGGTCCGTGACCTCGTCCTCGTCGAACGGGACGAACTCGCCTCCGGCTCCACCTCGAAGGCCGCGGGCGGGGTACGGGCGCAGTTCTCCGACGAGCTCAACATCCAGCTCGGCGCGCGCAGCCTGGAGGCCTTCGGCCGGTTCCAGGAGGAGATCGGGTACGACATCGGGCTGCACCGGGTCGGCTATCTGTTCCTGCTGTCGACGCCGGAGGAGGTCGCCTCCTTCGAGGCGGGCGTGAGGCTGCAGAACTCCCTCGGCGTGCCCAGCCGCCTGATCACCCCGAAGGAGGCCCGCAAGCTGTCGCCGCTGATCAGCACCGACGGCCTGCTCGCCGCCGCCTTCTCCCCGGACGACGGCCACTGCACCCCCGAGGCCGTCGTCCACGGCTACGCCTCCGCCGCCCGCGCCCTCGGCGTGCGCATCCTGCGCCACACCGAGGCCACCGGCATCGAACGGCAGGGCACCACCGTCACCGCCGTGTCCACCACCCTCGGCCGCATCGCCACCGACACGGTGATCTGCGCGGCAGGCCCCTGGTCCCGGGCGGTCGGCGCGATGGCCGGCGTCCAGCTGCCGGTGGTGCCGCTGCGCCGCCAGATCGCCGTCACGGAACCCGTCGCGGGCCTGGAGCCCGGCCTTCCCATGACGATCGACTTCACCACCAGCCTCTACTTCCACGCCGAGGGCCCCGGTCTCCTGCTGGGCATGTCCGACCCCGACGAGCAGCCCGGCTTCGCCACCGACCCCCACGACCGCTGGATCCCCCGCCTGGCCGCCGCGATGGAACAGCGCGCCCCGGCCCTGCTCGACCTGCGCCGCACCGGCACCTGGGCGGGCCTGTACGAGATCACCCCGGACCACAACGCCCTGATCGGCGAGGCCGCTTCCGTCTCCCGCTTCCTGTACGCCACCGGCTTCTCCGGGCACGGCTTCCTGCAGGGGCCTGCCGTCGGCGAGGTGATCCGCGACCTGTACCTGGGCCGCGTACCCTTCGTGGACGTCAGCCCCTTGAGCGCCGACCGTTTCGCGGCCGACGCCCCGCGCCCGGAGGCCAACCTCGTATGACAGAGCTCCACCTGTGGCTGCGCCACGAGGACCGCACGACCGAACGACGCACACCGATCGTGCCGTCCGACGCCCGTCGGCTCGTCGAGGCCGGAGTGACGCTGACGGTGGAGGAGTCCCCGCAGCGGATCTTCCCGATCGAGGAGTACGAGGCGGCGGGCTGCGCGGTCGCGCCCTCGGGGACGTGGGTGTCGGCGCCCCGCGACGCCGTGATCCTGGGGCTCAAGGAACTCCCGGACGGACCGGCGGAACTGACTCACCGTCACATCTTCTTCGGTCACGCCTACAAGCGGCAGCCGGGAGCGGAGACCCTGCTGCGGCGGTTCGCCGCCGGGGGAGGCCGACTCCTCGACCTCGAGTACCTGGTGGACGACGACGGCCGCCGGCTGGCCGCCTTCGGCTTCTGGGCCGGCTACCTCGGCGCCGCCCTCGCCGTGCTCCAGCACCGGGGCAGACTGGTCGCCCCCCTCACGCCCACGTCGAAGGAGGAGCTGGACGAGACGCTCCGACGCGCCGAAGAGGACGAGGAGTTCACGGCCCTGGTGATCGGTGCGCTGGGCCGCAGCGGCCGGGGAGCCCGCGTCGCCCTCCACACGGCCGGGATCGAGCCGACCTGCTGGGACCTGGCCGAGACCCGCGACCTGGACCGCCCGGCGCTGCTCGCCCACGACGTCATGGTGAACTGCGTCCTCGCCACCAGCCCCGTCCCGCCCTTCGTGCGCGAGCAGGACCTCGACGACCCGGCCCGCCGCCTGCGCACCCTCTGCGACGTCACCTGCGACGTCGGCTCGCCCCTCAACGTCCTGCCGGTCTACGACCGCACCACCGACTGGACGGAGCCGGCCCGACGCCTGCGCAAGGAACCCCCGCTCGACCTCATCGCCATCGACAACCTGCCCTCCCTGCTCCCGCGCGAGTCCAGCACCGACTTCTCCGCGGCGCTGGTGATGCAGCTGCTGGAGTTCGGGGCCGGCGGGCCGTGGGGCCGCTGTCTGGAGCGGTTCCACCAGGCCTGCCGTGAACTCGGCATCGATGAAGGGGAGTTCCGTGGCTGACCGCGTCATGGCGAGCGGCACCGTCCACTGGATCGGCGCCGGACTGTCCACGGGCAGCGGTCTGGCCCGGCTCTGCGACAGCGCCCCACGCGTACGGCTGTGGCACCGCACCGAGGAACGCGCCGCCGACGCCCTCGGCCGGCTGGGCCTCACCGGACGCGCCGAACCCCGCGCCTACACGCTCCCCGCGCTCACCGCCGAACTGGCGCCCGGCGACGTCGTCGTGTCGATGCTGCCCGCACCCGAGCACACCGGCGTCCTGGCGGCCTGCGTGGCCGGCGGCGCCCACTTCGCCTGCTCCAGCTATGTCTCAGACACCGTCCTGGAGCAGGTCCCCCAGGCCGAGAAGGCCGGCCTGGTCGTCCTCACGGAGGCCGGGCTCGACCCCGGCATCGACCACCTCTTCGCCCACAGCCTCGTCGCCCGCGCCCGTGAGGCCGTCGGCGACGCCACGGCGGCCTCGTACGCCTTCACCTCCTACTGCGGCGGCATCCCCGCCGTCCCGAACGACTTCAGGTACCGCTTCAGCTGGGCACCCGCCGGCGTCCTCAACGCCCTGCGCTCGCCCGCGCGTTACCTCGAGGACGGAGTGGCCGTCACCGCCGACCGGCCCTGGGAGGTCACCCGGCCGCACGTCCTGGACGGCGAGACCTTCGAGGTGTACCCGAACCGGGACAGCGTCCCCTTCGTCGAGCAGTACGGGCTGCCGGCCGCCTGGCAGGCGCGTTCCTTCGTGCGCGGCACGCTGCGGCCGGCGGGCTGGCTGCGGGCCTGGGAGACGGTCTTCGAGGAGCTGAAGGGCGGGGACGACGCCCGTATCGCCGCGCTGGCACGGGAGTTGGCCGACCGTTACCCGACCACGGACGCCGACCGGGACCGGGTGGTGCTCGCCGTGTCACTGGACGTGCGGGCGGGACAGGGGCGGAGCTGGTCGGGGAGTTACCTCCTCGACCTGGTCGGCGACGCCCAGGAGAGCGCGATGGCCCGCTGCGTCTCCCGTCCCCTGGCCCTGGGCGTCCGCCACATCCTCGACCACACCCTGCCCGCGGGCCTGAACCGGGCGGCGGAGACGGCCGCCCGGTCCGAGCGGTGGCTCGGTGAACTGGCCGAGGAAGGGCTGGAGTTCAGCCTGCGCGTCGACCAGTAGGCGGGCTCAGCCGGTGACCGCCTCGTGCACCAGGCGCCTGAGGTCCGGGATGACCCCCAGCGGGGTCTTCGGCCGGACCTGGGTCATGAACTGCACCGTCAGTTCGCGGCGCGGATCGACCCAGAAGGTCGTCGACGCGGCGCCGCTCCAGCCGTAGGTGCCGAGGCTCGACGGGGTCGGGGTGCGGTCCGGGTCGATGACGACGGAGACACCGAGTCCGAAGCCGACGCCCTCGTTGTTCGGCTCGTCGTGGACCGGACGGCTGCCGAAGGCGCGCAGGTCGGCGCCGCCGGGCAGATGGTTCTCGGTCATCAGGTCGACCGTCTCGGCTTTCAGCAGACGGACGCCGTCGAGTTCGCCGCGACGGCGCAGGAACTCCATGAAGCGGTGCATGTCGTGCGCCGAGGCCACCATGCCGCCGCTGCCGGACAGCAGACGCGGGCGTCCGCGCAACGGCAGCCCCGGGACCGGCTCGATGCCGCAACCCTCGGTCTCGCCGTACAACTCGGCGAGCCGCGGCGCCTGTTCGTCGGTGACGTGGAATCCGGCGTCGGTCATGCCGAGCGGGCCGAGGACGCGCCCCGCGAAGAACGCGTCGAGCGGCTGCCCCGAGACCACCTCGACGACCCTGCCGAGCACATTGGTGGCCACCGAGTAGTTCCACTCCGTGCCCGGCTCGAACTGCAGCGGCAGACCCGCGTACACGTCGACCGTCTCGGCGAGGTTCGTGCCCGGCACCACCGACGACTCCAGGCCGGCCGCGCGGTACAGGGCGTCGACGGGGTGGGAGTGGTAGAAGCCGAAGGTCAGGCCCGCGGTGTGGGTCAGCAGGTGGCGGATCAGGATCGGCCCGGACGCCGGTCGGGTGCGGACATCGGCCCCGGAGCCGCTCTCGTACACCCGCGGCTCGGCGAAGGCCGGCAGGTACCGGGCGAGCGGGTCGTCCAGTGAGAGCCGGCCCTCCTCGACGAGGATCAGCGCGGCGACGGTGGTGACCGGCTTGGTCATGGAGTAGATCCGCCACAGCGTGTCCGGCTCGACAGGCAGCCCGGCCGCGACGTCGCGCCGGCCGTGGGTGGTGAGGTGGGCGACACGTCCGGAGCGGGCCACGGCCACCAGGTAGCCGGGCAGGCGTCCCTCGTCGACGAAGTGGGCGAGATGCTGGTCAAGGCGGTCCAGTGCCTTCACGTCCAGCCCGGCCTCTTCCGGGTCCACCTCTTGTCGCAGCTGTGCCATCGCTCTCCTCCGAATGCGCTCGTCGAGGCCCGGTGCGGCGTGTCGCGTCACACCGGCCCCAGAACTCATCGTTGCGCAGGAACAGGGGCCGGGTCCCCCTGTTGACCGGGATTGATCTCCGTAAGGGAGCGTTTTGGGAATGCGGGCATCCGCCGGACGGGTTGAGTGCGGTATGACTCAGGACACACTGCTCGAGCTGCTCTCCGAACACCGAGGCGGAGTGCTGGTCACTCTCAAGCGCGACGGCCGCCCCCAGCTGTCGAACGTCAGCCACCACTACTACCCGGAAGAGGGCATCGTCCGGATCTCGGTCACGGACGACCGCGCCAAGACCCGCAATCTGCGCCGGGACCCGCGCGCCTCGTACCACGTCTCCAGCCCGGACCGCTGGGCCTACACGGTCGTCGAGGGCACCGCGGAGCTCTCGCCCGTCGCGAAGGATCCCCAGGACGACACAGTCGAGGAGCTGATCCGGCTCTACCGGGACGTCCTGGGCGAGCACCCCGACTGGGACGACTACCGCGCCGCGATGGTCCGCGACGGCCGGCTGGTGGTGCGCCTGAAGGTGGACCGCGCGTACGGCATCCCGAAACGCGCCGACGAGGGCTGAGGGGGTTACGGCATCCCGATGCGTGCCGACCAGGGCTGAGACGGTCACGCGGTCCTAGGGCTCCGGGCGCAGGGCGGACGACCGATGGTCCGGGGCGCACTGGCTGCCTAGGCTCACCGGAGAAGACAGCGCAGCTCAGGAAGAGGTCATGATGCCCGTCGACGGACGCAGCCATGTTCGTGTCGCCCGGCCCTCGAGGGATCTCGCGGCCGCCGAGCGGTTCTGGGTCGAGGGGCTCGGGCTGAGCGTGGTGTGGCGGACCGAGGGCGGCTCGGAACCCGGTGAGCACGACCTGCTGATGGTCGGGTGGCCGGACGCGGGATGGCACCTGGAGCTGGTGCACGAGCCCGCCCGGCCGGTGGAACCCCGGCCCACCGAGGAGGACCTGCTGGTCGTCTACGTCGACGGGCCGGTGCCGGAGGAGTTGGTGGACCGCTTGGAGGCGCACGGCGGCAAGCGGGTGGCCTCGCCCAATCCGTACTGGAACCGGTGGGGAGTGACCGTCGAGGATCCGGACGGGTACCGGCTGGTTCTGTGCGAGCGGGGCTGGTCCAACGCGTGACCGGGACCGGACAGGAGTGCGCCGCATGCGCCGGGAACGCATCCCGGCGCATGCGGCGCTTCGGCGGGGCGGGCTCAGGCCGTGACCGTCTCCGGCTGTGACGCCGACCGGGCCGCGCGCTCGCCGAGCTGCTCCGTCGGGACCTTGTGGGTCTCCCGGGCCGAGAGGGCCGCGATGACCGGCGGGACGCACAGGGCCGCGGTGAAGAGGGCGACCGAGGACCAGTCGGTGCCGTCCGGGCCCGCGATCTCCGCCGCGAAGGTCACCGCGAAACCGGCGACGGCGAAGCCGATCTGGGTGCCGACGGCCATGCCGGACAGCCGGACGCGAGTGGAGAACATCTCGCCGTAGAAGGACGGCCAGACACCGTTCGCCGCGCTGTAGACGACGCCGAAGGCGACGATGCCCAGGAACAGCACCAGCGGGTAGTCGCCCCTGGAGATCGCCCACAGGTACAGGAACATGGTGACCGCGCTGCCCACCGCGCCGACCAGGAACACAGGGCGGCGGCCGATCCGGTCCGACAGCCGCGCCCAGAGCGGGATCGCGGCGAGCGCGGCCGCGTTGGCGAGCGCCCCCACCCACAACATGGACGAGCGGGACATGCCGACGGAGTCGCTGGTGGCGTAGGCCAGCGCCCACACCGTGAAGATCGTGGAGACCGAGGCGATGAGCGCGCCCCCGATCACCCGCAGGACATCCCCCGAGTGCTCCCGCAGCAGTACGAGCAGCGGCATCCTCACGACGCCCTCGGTCGCCGCCTGCCGGGCGAACACCGGAGTCTCCTCGAGGCGGCGCCGGATGACGTACCCGACGGCGGCGACCGCGACGCTCGCCCAGAACGGGACGCGCCAGCCCCACGACAGCAGCTGGTCCTCGGGCAGGGCGGCGACCGGGATGAAGACCAGGGTGGCGATGAGCTGGCCGCCCTGGGTGCCGCTGAGGGTGAAGCTGGTGAAGAAGCCGCGCCGGTGCGGCGGAGCGTGTTCCAGGGTCATCGAGTTGGCACTGGCCTGCTCGCCGGCGGCGGAGACGCCCTGCAGGACGCGGCACAGGACCAGTAGGACCGGCGCGAGCGAGCCCACCTGGGCGCGGGTGGGCAGGCAGCCGATCAGGAACGTCGACAGACCCATGAGGATCAGCGTGAAGACCATGATCCTCTTGCGGCCCGCCCGGTCACCGAAGTGACCGAGGAAGAGCGCGCCGACGGGCCGCGCGGCGTACGCGACGCCGAAGGTGGCCAGCGACAGCAGGGTCGCGTCGGCCGGGTCGGACGCGTCGAAGAAGACCTTCGGGAAGATCAGCGCGGCGGCGCTGCCGTAGATGAAGAAGTCGTAGTACTCCAGGGCGCTGCCGATCCAGGCTGCTGCTGCGGCCTTTTTCGGTTGCCCGACGGCTTCGGCGGGGACGGACACGGCGTTGCTCCTTCGGGGGGCTCCAACGTAAGCGGAGCGAATGGAGAAGGGGAGACGGAGAGGGGAAGGGGACAGGGGAAGGGCAGGGGGAAGGGAGGGCGAGCGGGGAGCCGGATCAGGCGGCTAATTAACCCACTGGATAGTTAGTAGCGGTGGGTGGGATGTTGCGCTCGCGTTTCCCGCCTGTCAAGGGGTCGCGTTCCGTGACCCTCAGTCCGCCGTGCGCTCCGCGGTCAGGTAGGCGATCACCATGTCGCCCAGCATGGCGCGGTAGTGCTCGCGCTGTGCCGGGTCCACCAGGTCGCGGCCGAAGAGGGCGCCGAAGGTGTGCCGGTTGGAGACCCGGAAGAAGCAGAAGGAGCTGATCATCGCGTGCAGGTCGACGGCGTCGACGTCCGCCGTGAACAGCCCGGACTCCTTCCCGGCGGCCAGGATGCGGCGGATCACGTCGAGCGCCGGGGAGCCGATCCTGCCGAGTTTCCCGGAGGCCGCGATGTGCTCGGCGCCGTGGATGTTCTCGATGCTGACCAGCCGGATGAAGTCCGGGTGCTGCTCGTGGTGGTCGAAGGTGAGCTCGGCCAGCCGCCGGATGGCCGCCACCGGGTCCAGATGCTCGACGTCCAGGGCCTGCTCGGCCTCGCGGATCACGCCGTACGCCCGCTCCAGGACGGCGGTGAAGAGCTGCTCCTTGCCGCCGAAGTAGTAGTAGATCATTCGCTTGGTGGTGCGGGTGCGGGCGGCGATCTCGTCGACGCGGGCGCCGTCGTAGCCGGCCCGGGCGAACTCCTGGGTGGCCACGTCGAGGATCTCGGCCTGGGTGCGGGCGGCGTCACGGATCCGTCCGCCGGGTCGTGCCGGTTCGTCGACGCTGGTCATCGGGTTCCTTCGGAGGTGGGACCGGTGCCGCAGATTCTAGAAGGCGCCCGGGTGGTCGGCGCCGGGACCTTCCCTGGGCGCCGGGCGGCTGATATAGCTAACGTACTGGTTCGTACATTAACCATCGGCTCAGGAGGTCCGTGTGGCCAAGGACTCGTTTCTCGTCGGACTGATCGGCGCCGGCATCGGGCCCTCGCTGAGCCCGGCGCTGCACGAGCGGGAGGCGGACCGCCAGGGCCTGCGCTATGTGTACCGGCTCATCGACATCGACGAGCTGGGCCTGCCCCAGGGGTCCGTGGGCGACCTGGTGCGCGCCGCCCGCGACCTCGGCTTCGACGGGCTGAACATCACCCACCCCTGCAAGCAGCTGGTCATCGGGCACCTGGACGCCCTCGCCCCGCAGGCCGAGGCGCTGGGCGCGGTCAACACCGTCGTCTTCGAGGACGGACGGGCGACCGGGCACAACACCGACGTCACCGGGTTCGCCGCGTCCTTCGCCCGCGGTCTGCCCGACGTGCCGCTGGAGCGGGTCGTGCAGCTGGGCGCGGGCGGCGCGGGCGCGGCCGTCGCGCACGCCACGCTCACCCTCGGCGCCGGTCGGGTCACCGTCGTCGACGCGCTCGCCGAGCGGGCGGTGGATCTGGCGGCGGGGCTGAACCGGCACTTCGGCGCGGGACGGGCCGCCGCCGCCACGCCGGACCGGCTCGCCGACCTGCTCTCCCGCGCCGACGGCATCGTCCACGCCACACCGACCGGGATGGCCGCGCACCCGGGCCTGCCCTTCGCCGCGGAGCTGCTGCGTCCCGGGCTGTGGGTCGCCGAGGTGGTCTACCGGCCGCTGGAGACCGAGCTGCTGCGCGCGGCCCGTGCCGTCGGGTGCGCCACCTTGGACGGCGGCGGGATGGCCGCCTTCCAGGCAGCGGACGCGTTCCGCCTGTTCACCGGCCGGGAACCCGACGCGGCCCGGATGCTCTCGGACATCGGGGAACTGGCGGGCGCCGTCACCGCCCCGAAGTGAAGTGAGGTAGTCGAAGGTGCGTACGTCCATCGCCACCGTCTCTCTGAGCGGATCCCTCACGGAGAAGCTCACCGCCGCCTCCCGGGCCGGCTTCGACGGGGTCGAGATCTTCGAGAACGACCTGCTCGCCAGCCCCCTCGCCCCCGAGGAGATCCGGGCCCGCTGCGCCGACCTCGGACTCGGCATCGACCTCTACCAGCCCCTGCGGGACATCGAGGCCGTGCCCGAGGAGGAGTTCACGCGGAATCTGCGGCGCGCCCGCCACAAGTTCGAGCTGATGCGGCGCCTCGGCGCCGACACGGTGCTCGTCTGCTCCAGCGTCTCCCCGTCGGCCGTCGACGACGACGCCCTGGCCGCCGAGCAGCTGTCCCGACTCGCCGATCTGGCAAGGGAGTTCGGCATCCGCGTCGCCTATGAGGCGCTGGCCTGGGGACGGCGCATCAGCACGTACGACCATGCCTGGCACGTCGTCGAGACGGCGGGCCACCCCTCGCTCGGCACCTGTCTCGACAGCTTCCACATCCTCTCGCGCGGCAGCGACCCCAAGGGCATCGAGGACATCCCCGGCGAGAAGATCTTCTTCCTCCAGCTCGCGGACGCCCCACTGCTCGCCATGGACGTGCTGCAGTGGAGCCGCCACCACCGCTGCTTTCCCGGCCAGGGCGGCTTCGACGTCGCCGGGCTGGTACGGCACGTGCTGCGCACCGGATACGCCGGACCCCTCTCCCTCGAGGTCTTCAACGACGTCTTCCGCCAGGCGGAGGCCGGCCCGACCGCCGTGGACGCGCACCGCTCCCTCCTCGTCCTGCAGGAGACGGTGGGCCTCGCCGAGCTGCCCGCCCCGGTCGTCCCCACCGGCGTCGCCTTCGCCGAGCTGGTCACCCCCGACGCCGAGCCGGTCGCCGAGGTGCTGGGCGCCCTCGGCTTCGCCCGCACGGCACGGCACCGGGGCAAGCCGGTCGACCTGTGGCAGCAGGGCGAGGCCCGTGTCCTGGTCAACACCGGGCCCGCCGCCCGCCGCGACGGCACCACACTCGCCGCGATCGGCCTGGAGTCACCGGACCCGGCCGCAGCGGCCCGTCGCGCCGAGGCGCTGCTGGCACCGGTGCTGCCCCGCCGGCGGGCGGCTGAGGACGCCCCGCTGGAGGCCGTGGCGGCGCCCGACGGCACGGAACTCTTCTTCTGCGCGACGGACCACCCCGAACTCCCCAACTGGCGCGCCGACTTCGAGGACGTCCCCGGCGCCGGACCCGGCACGGCCGTGACCGGCGTCGACCATCTCGCCCTCGTCCAGCCCTGGCACCACTTCGACCAGGCCGCCCTCTTCCACCGCAGCGTGCTCGGCCTGGCCGCGCAGGAGAGCGTGGACGTCGCCGACCCGTACGGACTGCTGCGCAGCCGCGCCGTCGCCGCCGCCGACGGAAGCGTCCGTATCGCCCTGTCCGTCGGCCCGGCGCCCGCCGACGACACCGTCCACGCCCAGCACATCGCCCTCGCCACCGACGACGTGGTGGCCGCCGCGCGCCGGTTCCGCGCGGCCGGTGGCGCGCTGCTGCCGATACCGGCGAACCACTACGACGACCTCGCCGCCCGATTCGACCTCACCGACGGCGAGTTGGCGACCTACCGCGAACTCGGCATCCTCTACGACCGTGACGCGCACGGCGAGTTCCGGCACTGCTACACCAGGACCGTCGGCCGCGTCTTCTTCGAACTCGTCCAGCGGGACGGCGGGTATCGCGGGTACGGCGCCTCGAACGCCCCCGTCCGCCTCGCCGCCCAGCACGCCGCCCGCCGTCTCACTGGCGGCTGACGGTCCGGGTGACGCCGGTGACGACCGTGGTGGCCAGGATCCATCCGGTGATGATCAGGACGTAGGCGAGATACTGGTACCAGCCGCTCGGCGCGAAGGCGTCCTCCTGGCCGAAGGAGATCACCGGCAGGAGCAGGTCGAGGGTGTAGAAGACGGGGTTGAAGTGCGGGGCCTCCGACGCCTTGAGCGGGCGCGGGTGGTGCAGGGCGTACGCGAGCGAGCCGACGGCCAGCAGCGACAGCAGCCAGACGGCGGCGCGCAGCGGGTGGAAGCCGTAGCCGACGGTGGCGTCCTGGACGTAGCCCCAGACGCGGCCGTACCAGGCGCGGGTCGAGCGCAGACGGCGCTGCTTGGCGAGCAGCACGAGCCGGGCGGCGTGGTCGTCGCCGACCCGGCGGTAGGCGGCCGACAACTGCTCGTAGGCGTAGGGGACATAGCCGTCGCCGTCGCGCTCGAGCATGGGCAGGCGGTGCTCGGCGGGCACGTGCGGGGTGAGGGCCGTGTAGGTCAGCTCGCTGACGTACACCTCGCCGGGCAGCATCGCCGGTTCGAGGGTGAGGAGTTCGATGTGGGACCGGCGCAGGTTCAGCGCGCCGTCGACACGGTCACCGCCGCGCAGCCAGAGTTCGCCGATCACGCTGCTGCTGGCTCGCAGGGCCGTCCCGCCCGGCCGGGAGAGGCGGGCGTGCAGCAGATCGAGGCAGCCGGGGATGCGGGAGCCCCGGAAGTCCACCCGCCCGTGCGCGGTGAGGCACGCGGCCCGGACGTCGCTGCCCACCGTGAGGTTCTGTGCGTCGAGGGCGGTGCCCGAGGGGTGGTCGAACTCGGTGTCGCGGAGGTTCACCGCGCCGGACACGGATGCTCCGGTGAGCCGGACCTGACCGTGTGCCCGCAGACCCGGTGCCCACAGGTCGTCCCCGATCGTCACCTGGTTGAGCTGCAGCACCGGCTCCTCGGCGCCGGCCGCCTCGAACGCGCCCCGGTCGACGAACAGCGCCCCCGCTATGTGCGCCCCGCCCAGCCGTACCGGCCCCAGGAACCGGCAGTCCGTGAGCCGTAGCACCCCCTCGACCCGGACCGTCGCCGCGGACAGCCCGGGCAGCACCGAGTCGCTCAGGTTGAGCTGGCGCAGTCGCGCGCCGTACAGCTGCGGGACCTTCTCGAAGTGGCAGTGGCTCAGCCGGACCGCGTGGTCGCTCGTGCCGTACCGCAGGTCGAGGACGCCGGTGATCCGGGCGCCGTCCACCTTCAGCGCGGCTATCTCACCCGGCTCCTCGGGCCCGTTGAGCAGCAGGGCCCGCAACACGGCCGCCCGCAGCGTCCGTTCGGGTCCCCACCGCACGCCCTCGGCCGGGCCCTCGTCGTCCCCCGTACCGAAGTCGACCGCTTTCCCCGTGGCGAACGCCCGCCACACCCGCCGCTCGGCCGGCGTCAGTTCGTTGATCTCCACAGGGCGGGACTCTAACGCCCGCACACGGCAGCGGCCCGGGCCACGGCACCGACGCGTCTGCTCGTCTGCGGTGTCGAGCGAGCGCGGAGCGGGCGTGGTCCGGGCCGGGAGGGCTATGGCCGGGTGTTCCACTCGGCGACGACCGGGCGGCCGTGCTCGGTCGACAGGCGGCTGACCGTGCCCGTGGAGAGCTGGAACAGCCGTCCCTCGGCGGGCGGCAGGCCCAGTCGGCGGGCGGTCAGGACGCGCAGGAAGTGGGCGTGCGCGACGAGGATCACGTCCCCCGAGCGGTTGGCGAGGGCGGCGTCCACCCGGGCCAGCACCCGGTCGGCGCGGTCGCCCACCTCGGCCGGGGACTCGCCCGGGTGGCCGTCGGGGCCGGGTGGGACACCGTGCAGCCACAGGTCCCAGTGCGGGCGGGTGCGGTGGATCTCGACGGTGGTGACGCCCTCGTAGGCGCCGTAGTCCCACTCGTGCAGGTCGGGTTCGACCTCGGGCGAGGGGATGCCCGCGAGTTCGGCGGTGCGTATCGCGCGGCCGAGCGGGCTGGTCAGGGCGAGTGCGTAGGTCCGCTGCGAGAGGAGTGGAGCGAGGGACTTGGCCTGCTCCTCACCGTGCTGGGTGAGGGGCAGGTCGGTGAAGCTGGTGTGCTGTCCCGAAAGGCTCCACTCCGTCTCGCCGTGGCGGACCAGGAGAAGGTCCCCCACGGCCGGACTACTCCTTCGACTCGACGGCGTGGCCGCCGAACTGGTTGCGCAGCGCCGCGACCATCTTCATCTGCGGGGAGTCGTCCTGGCGGGAGGCGAACCGCGCGAAGAGCGAGGCCGTGATCGTCGGCAGCGGGACGGCGTTGTCGACGGCCGCCTCCACCGTCCAGCGGCCCTCACCGGAGTCCTGCGCGAAGCCCTTGAGCTTGTCGAGGTGCTCGTCCTCGTCGAGGGCGTTGACCGCCAGGTCCAGCAGCCAGGAACGGATGACCGTGCCCTCCTGCCAGGACCGGAAGACCTCGCGGACGCTGTCCACCGAGGCGACCTTCTCCAGCAGCTCCCAGCCCTCGGCGTAGGCCTGCATCATGGCGTACTCGATGCCGTTGTGGACCATCTTGGAGAAGTGCCCGGCGCCGACCTTGCCCGCGTGGACATAGCCGTACGGGCCCTCCGGCTTGAGCGCCTCGAAGATCGGGTGGAGCCGCTCGACGTGCTCCTTGTCGCCGCCGACCATCAGCGCGTAGCCGTTCTGCAGGCCCCACACACCGCCGGAGACACCCGCGTCGACGAAGCCGATGCCCTTGGCGCCCAGCTCCTCGGCGTGCTTCTCGTCGTCCGTCCAGCGGGAGTTGCCGCCGTCGACGACCGTGTCGCCGGGGGAGAGGAGGGTGCCGAGCTCGTCGACGACGGACTGGGTGGCGGCGCCGGCCGGGACCATCACCCAGACCACGCGCGGAGCTTCCAGCTTGTCGACCAGTTCGGCGAGGCTCGTCGCGTCGGAGAGGTCGGGGTTGCGGTCGTAGCCGATGACGGTGTGGCCGGCGCGGCGGATCCGCTCGCGCATGTTGCCGCCCATCTTGCCGAGACCGATCAGTCCGATCTGCATGTCAGTTGCCTTCCTTCAGGTCGCGGTAGGCGGCCACGAGTGCGGTGGTGGAGGGATCGAGGCCGGGGACGTCCGCGCCCTGGGTCAGGGCGGGTTCGACGCGCTTGGCGAGCACCTTGCCGAGCTCGACGCCCCACTGGTCGAAGGAGTCGATGTTCCAGATCGCGCCCTGGACGAACACCTTGTGCTCGTAGAGGGCGATCAGCTGGCCGAGGACCGACGGGGTCAGCTCGCGGGCCAGGATGGTCGTGGTGGGGTGGTTGCCCCGGAAGGTGCGGTGCGCGACCTGCTCCTCGGGCACACCCTCCGCGCGCACCTCGTCGGCGGTCTTGCCGAAGGCGAGCGCCTGGCCCTGCGCGAACAGGTTGGCCATCAACAGGTCGTGCTGCGCCTTGAGTTCGGCGCTGAGCTCGTCCACCGGGCGGGCGAAGCCGATCAGGTCCGCCGGGATCAGCTTGGTGCCCTGGTGGATCAACTGGTAGTAGGCGTGCTGCCCGTTGGTGCCGGGCGTGCCCCACACCACCGGTCCGGTCTGCCACTCCACCGGACGCCCGTCACGCTGCACCGACTTGCCGTTGGACTCCATGTCCAGCTGCTGCAGATACGCCGTGAACTTGGAGAGGTAGTGCGAGTACGGCAGCACGGCGTGCGACTGGGCGTCGTGGAAGTTGCCGTACCAGATGCCCAACAGGCCCAGGATCAGCGGGGCGTTGGCCTCGGCAGGGGCGCTCCGGAAGTGCTCGTCGACGATCCGGAAGCCGTCCAGCATCTCGCGGAAGCGGTCCGGGCCGATGGCGATCATCAGGGAGAGGCCGATCGCCGAGTCGTAGGAGTAGCGGCCGCCGACCCAGTCCCAGAACTCGAACATGTTGTCCGGGTCGATGCCGAACTCGGTGACCTTCCCGGCGTTCGTCGACAGGGCGACGAAGTGCTTCGCGACCGCCTTGTCGTCGCCCAGACCGTCCGGGCCCTCCAGCAGCCAGGAACGGGCCGAGGTGGCGTTGGTGATCGTCTCGATCGTGGTGAACGTCTTGGAGGCGACGATGAACAGCGTCTCCGCCGGGTCCAGGTCGCGCACCGCCTCGTGCAGGTCGGCGCCGTCCACGTTCGACACGAAGCGGAAGGTCAGCTCCCGTGCCGTGAAGGCCCGCAGGGCCTCGTACGCCATCGCGGGGCCGAGGTCCGAGCCGCCGATGCCGATGTTGACGACGTTGCGGATCCGCTTGCCGGTGTGGCCGGTCCACTCGCCGGAGCGGACCCGCTCGGCGAAGCCGGTCATCTTGTCCAGCACGGCGTGCACCTTCGGCACGACGTTCTCGCCGTCGACCTCGACCACCGCGTCGCGCGGGGCGCGCAGCGCGGTGTGCAGCACGGCGCGGTTCTCCGTGGTGTTGATCCTCTCGCCGCGGAACATGGCGTCCCGCAGCCCGAACACGTCGGTGGCGGTGGCCAGTTCCCGCAGCAGGGCCAGGGTCTCGTCGGTGATCAGGTGCTTGGAGTAGTCGATGCGCAGATCGCCCACGTGTACGACGTACCGCTCCGCACGCCCGGGGTCGGTGTCGAACAGCTCCCGCAGCCCGGGTTCGCCCTGGGCGCGGTGGTCCTCCAGGGCGGTCCACTCGGGACGCCGGGTGAGGCTTGGGGTGTCGGCCATGTCAGACGGTCTCCTTCGCGCTCTCGCCGCGCAGGGCGATCGCGTACATCTCGTCGGCGTCGAGGCGGCGCAGCTCCTCGGCGATGAGCTCGGAGGTGGTGCGGACCTTCAGGGCGAGGGTGCGGGAGGGCTGGCCCGGCAGGGACAGCGTGGCCAGCGGGCCCTCGGGGCGGTCGATGACGATCTCGCCGTCGGTGGTGCCCAGGCGCACGGCGGTGACGACCGGGCCGGCCGTGACGACACGGTCGATCCGCACGTTCAGCCGCGCCTCCAGCCAGCGCGCCAGCAGCTCGGCGGCGGGGTTCTCGGCCTCGGCCTCCACCGCGCCCGAGATGATCTGCGCCCGTGCCTGGTCCAGGGCGGCGGCCAGCATCGAGCGCCAGGGCGTCAGCCGGGTCCAGGCGAGGTCGGTGTCGCCGGGCGCGTAGGAGCGGACCCGGGTCTCCAGTGCCTCGAGGGGGTTCTCCACGGCGTACAGGTCGGTGATCCTGCGCTGCGCCAGTGCGCCCAGCGGGTCCTTCGAGGGCACCTCGGGCGCGTCCACCGGCCACCACACCACGACGGGCGCGTCCGGCAGCAGCAGCGGCAGCACGACCGAGTCGGCGTGGTCGGACACCTCGCCGTAGGTGCGCAGCACGACCGTCTCACCGGTGCCCGCGTCGGAGCCCACGCGCACCTCGGCGTCGAGCTTGGAGGCGACGCGGTCGCGCGGGGTGCGGGCCTGCCGCCTGATGACGACCAGGGTGCGCGAGGGGTGCTCGTGCGAGGCCTCCTCGGCCGCCTTGATCGCGTCGTAGGCGTTCTCCTCGTCCGTGACGATCACCATCGTCAGGACCATGCCCACGGCAGGCGTACCGATGGCGCGGCGACCCTGCACCAGCGCCTTGTTGATCTTGCTTGCCGTGGTGTCGGTCAGGTCGATCTTCATGGCCTGCGCCAGCTCCGTCCGTCTCGTGCGAGCATCTCGTCGGCTTCCTCGGGTCCCCAGGTCCCCGAGGCGTACTGCGCGGGCTTGCCGTTCTTCGCCCAGTACTCCTCGATCGGGTCGAGGATCTTCCAGGACTCTTCCACTTCCTGGTGGCGGGGGAAAAGGTTGGCGTCGCCGAGCAGTACGTCCAGGATGAGCCGCTCGTACGCCTCCGGGCTGGACTCGGTGAAGGACTCGCCGTAGGCGAAGTCCATCGACACGTCCCGGATCTCCATCGAGGTGCCCGGGACCTTGGAGCCGAACCGGACCGTCATGCCCTCGTCGGGCTGGACGCGGATGACGATCGCGTTCTCGCCGAGCTCCTCGGTGGCGGTGGAGTCGAAGGGCGAGTGCGGGGCGCGCTGGAAGACGACCGCGATCTCGGTGACCCGGCGGCCCAGCCGCTTGCCGGTGCGCAGGTAGAACGGCACGCCCGCCCAGCGCCGGTTGTCGATGTTCAGCTTGACGGCCGCGTAGGTGTCGGTCGTGGAGGACGCGTCGATGCCGTCCTCCTCCAGGTAGCCGCGCACCTTCTCGCCGCCCTGCCAGGCCTCGGCGTACTGTCCGCGCACCGTGTGGGCGCCGAGGTTGTCCGGCAGCTTCACGGCCTTGAGGACCTTCAGCTTCTCGGTGAGCAGCGACTCGGCGTCGAAGGCGGCCGGCTCCTCCATGGCGGTCAGCGCCATCAGCTGCAGCAGGTGGTTCTGGATGACGTCACGGGCCGAGCCGATGCCGTCGTAGTAGCCGGCGCGGCCGCCGATGCCGATGTCCTCGGCCATCGTGATCTGGACGTGGTCGACGAAGGACCGGTTCCAGATCGGCTCGTACATCTCGTTGGCGAAACGGAGCGCCAGGATGTTCTGGACGGTCTCCTTGCCGAGGTAGTGGTCGATGCGGAAGACCTGGTCCGGCTCGAAGACGTCGTGCACGACCGCGTTCAGCTCACGGGCGCTCGCGAGGTCGCGGCCGAACGGCTTCTCGATGACCGCGCGCCGCCAGGAGCCCTCGGGCGCGTTCGCCAGGCCGTGCTTCTTCAGCTGCTGGACGACCTTCGGGAAGAACTTCGGCGGCACGGAGAGGTAGAAGGCGAAGTTGCCCCCGGTGCCGCGGGAGGCGTCCAGCTCCTCGACGGCCGACTTCAGCTGCTTGAAGGCGGTGTCGTCGTCGAAGTCGCCGGGGATGAACCGCATGCCCTCGGCGAGCTGCTGCCAGACCTCCTCACGGAACTCGGTGCGCGCGTGCTCGCGCACGGAGTCGTGCACGATCTGCGCGAAGTCCTCGTCCTCCCAGTCCCGGCGGGCGAACCCGACGAGCGAGAAGCCGGGCGGCAGCAGACCGCGGTTGGCCAGGTCGTAGACGGCCGGCATCAGCTTCTTGCGGGAGAGGTCACCGGTGACGCCGAAGATGACCAGGCCGGAGGGGCCGGCGATACGGGGGAGGCGCCGGTCGCGCGGGTCGCGCAGCGGGTTCTCCCAGTCGACGGTGGCAGGGATCTCGGTCATTCCGCGTCCACTCCCTCGCTGTCCGGGGACTTGCTGTCCAGGGACTTGGCGACGGCCTCCAGCAGGTCCTGCCAGGCCGTCTCGAACTTGGCGACACCCTCGTCCTCGAGCTGCTGCACGACCTCCTCGTACGAGATCCCGAGGGCCTCCACGGCGGCCAGGTCGGCGCGCGCCTGCGCGTAGCCGCCGGTCACCGTGTCACCGGTGATCCCGCCGTGGTCGGCGGTGGCGTCGAGGGTGGCCTCCGGCATCGTGTTCACGGTGCCCGGGGCGACCAGCTCGTCCACGTACAGGGTGTCCTTGTACGCGGGGTCCTTCACGCCGGTCGAGGCCCACAGCGGGCGCTGCCGGTTGGCGCCGGCGCCGGCGAGGGCGGTCCAGCGGTCCGACGACCGGGACGGGTCGCCGGCGGAGCCGAACACCTCTTCATAAGCCTGGTACGCCAGCCGCGCGTTCGCCAGCGCGGCCCGGCCCTTGAGGGTGGTCGCCTCGGGGGAGCTCAGGCCGGTCAGCCGCTTGTCGATCTCGGAGTCGACCCGGGAGACGAAGAAGGAGGCGACCGAGTGGATGGCCGCGAGGTCGAGGCCCCTGGCCTGCGCCTTCTCCAGGCCGGCGAGGTAGGCGTCCATCACCTCGCGGTAGCGCTCCAGGGAGAAGATCAGCGTGACGTTGACGCTGATGCCGAGGCCGATGACCTCGGTGATCGCCGGGAGGCCGGCCCGGGTCGCCGGGATCTTGATCATGACGTTGGGCCGGTCGACGAGCCAGGAGAGCTGCTTGGCCTCGGCGACGGTGGCCCTGGTGTCGTGGGCCAGACGAGGGTCGACCTCGATGGAGACCCGGCCGTCCCGGCCGCCGGTCGCGTCGTACACGGGCCGCAGGACGTCGGCGGCGGCGCGGACGTCGGCGGTGGTCATCATCCGTACGGCCTCTTCGACCGTCACGCCGCGCACGGCCAGGTCGGCGAGCTGCTCCTCGTAGCCCTCGCCGGAGCCGATGGCGGCCTGGAAGATGGAGGGGTTGGTGGTGACGCCGACGACGTGCTTGTCGCGGACGAGTTCGGCGAGGTTGCCGGTCTCGATGCGCCCGCGCGAGAGGTCGTCGAGCCAGATGGAGACGCCTTCGTCGGTGAGGCGCTCGAGTGCTCCCGCGGTGGCGGTTGCTTCGGTCATGGTACTGATCATCTTCTTTCTGGCGATCGGATCAACCGCGGGCGGCGGCGGGGCCTGTCGTTGAATTGAACACAGCCCGGGCCGTGGCGGCGACGTTCTCGGGGGTGAAGCCGAACTCGGCGAACAGGGTCTTCGCGTCGGCGGAGGCGCCGAAGTGCTCCAGGGAGACGATGCGTCCCGCGTCACCCGTGAAGCGGTACCACGTCAGGCCGATGCCCGCCTCGACCGCGACGCGGGCCTTCACCGACGGCAGAAGCACGCTCTCGCGGTACTCGCGGGGCTGCTCCTCGAACCACTCCACCGACGGCATCGACACCACGCGGGTGCCGATCCCCTCGGCCTCCAGCTGCTCCCGCGCGGCGACGGCGAGCTGCACCTCGGAGCCGGTGGCGATGAGGATCACGTCCGGGGTCCCCTTCGAGGACTCCCTCAGGACGTAACCGCCCTTCGCCGCATCGGGATTGGGGGCGTACGTCGGCACGCCCTGACGGGTGAGCGCGAGTCCGTGCGGGGCCGGGTCGGTGGCGTGCCGCCTCAGGATCTCGGCCCAGGCGACGGCGGTCTCGTTGGCGTCGGCCGGGCGGACCACGTTCAGACCGGGGATGGCGCGCAGCGCGGCCAGGTGCTCGACCGGCTGGTGCGTGGGGCCGTCCTCGCCGAGACCGACGGAGTCGTGCGTCCAGACGTAGGTCACCGGCAGCTGCATCAGCGCCGACATCCGCACCGCGTTGCGCATGTAGTCGGAGAACACCAGGAAGGTGCCGCCGTAGACGCGGGTGTTGCCGTGCAGGGCGATCCCGTTCATCTCCGCGGCCATGGAGAACTCGCGGATGCCGAAGTGGACGGTACGGCCGTACGGGTCGGCCCCGGGCAGCGGGTTGCCCTTCGGCAGGAAGGAGCTGGTCTTGTCGATGGTGGTGTTGTTCGAGCCGGCCAGGTCGGCGGAGCCGCCCCACAGCTCGGGCAGCACGGCACCCAGCGACTGCAGCACCTTGCCGGAGGCGGCGCGGGTGGCGACCGACTTGCCCTCCTCGAAGACCGGCAGGGCCTCCTCCCAGCCCTCGGGCAGCCGGCCGGCCACGACCCGGTCGAACAGCTCGGCGCGCTCCGGGTCGGCGCCGCGCCACTTGTCGAGCTGCTTGTCCCAGGCCGCGTGCGCCTCGGCGCCGCGGTCGAGGGCCTCGCGGGTGTGGGCGAGGACGTCGGCGTCGACCTGGAAGGACCGCTCGGGGTCGAAGCCGAGGACGCGCTTGGTGGCGGCGACCTCGTCGGCGCCGAGCGCGGAGCCGTGGGCGGCCTCGGTGTTGCGCGCGTTCGGCGCGGGCCAGGCGATGATCGTGCGCATCGCGATGATGGAGGGCCGGCCGGTCTCGGCCTGGGCGGCCCTGAGCGCCGCGTACAGGGCCGGTACGTCGATGTCGCCGTCCTCGGCGGGCTCGACGCGCTGGGTGTGCCAGCCGTAGGCCTCGTACCGCTTCAGGACGTCCTCGGAGAAGGCGGTCGCGGTGTCGCCCTCGATGGAGATGTGGTTGTCGTCGTAGAGGAAGACCAGGTTGCCGAGCTTCTGGTGCCCGGCGAGGGAGGAGGCCTCGGCGGAGACGCCCTCCTCCAGGTCGCCGTCGGAGACGATCGCCCAGATGGTGTGGTCGAAGGGGGAGGTGCCCTCGGGGGCCTCCGGGTCGAACAGACCGCGCTCGTAGCGGGCGGCCATCGCCATGCCGACGGCGTTGGCGACGCCCTGGCCGAGCGGGCCGGTGGTGGTCTCCACGCCCGCCGTGTGGCCGTACTCGGGGTGACCGGGCGTCTTGGACCCGTGGGTCCTGAAGGCCTTGAGGTCATCGAGCTCCAGCTCGTAGCCGGAGAGGAACAGCTGGGTGTAGAGGGTCAGCGAGGTGTGGCCGGGGGAGAGGACGAAACGGTCCCGGCCGGTCCACTCGGGGTCCGCGGGATCGTGGCGCATCACCTTCTGAAAGATCGTGTAGGCGGCCGGCGCGAGCGCCATCGCGGTGCCCGGGTGGCCGTTGCCGACCTTCTGTACGGCGTCGGCGGCCAGCAGTCGCGCGGTGTCGACGGCGCGTCGGTCGAGTTCGGTCCATTCGAAGCTGTCCGGTGTCTGCGTGCTCATCTTCAGGAAGTCCTCACTCGCAGCGGTGTTTCTGGCCTGACGCGTTCAAACTTAAAAGTCTGACTTTTACGGTGGTAGGTCCTCGTGTGCCAGCCTGTGGTGAAAGTGGGACACCGACAGCACCAGCCGGGCGGCGTGAGAGGGACATGGCGGACAGAACCATCCAAGGCGGCGACGGTGACGGGGGCGTGGACGTGATCAGAACGTTCCCCTTCCCGGTCGAGCTGAGTGTGTGCGGGGTCGGCATGCAGGTCGGCCCGATGGGAGCCGGCCGCACCTGGCACGCGGATGCCCCGCTGCACCGCGTCCATCGCATCGACTTCCATGTCGTGATGCTCTTCGACGACGGCCCCGTCCGCCACATGATCGACTTCGCCGAGTACGAGGCGAGGGCGGGGGACGTGCTGTGGATCCGCCCGGGCCAGGTCCACCGTTTCCCGAATGCCAGCGAGTACCGCGGAACCGTGCTGACCATGCAGCCGGGCTTCCTGCCGCGTGCCACGGTGGAGGCGACCGGCCTGTACCGCTACGACCTCCCGCCCCTGCTGCGCCCGGACGACGCCCAACTGGCCGCCCTGCGCTCGGCCCTGACGCAGTTGCGATACGAGTACGAGGACACCACGACCCTTCCGCTGAGTCTTCACACGGCGGTCCTGCGCCACAGTCTGACGGCGTTCCTGCTCCGTCTCGCCCATCTGGCGGCGAGTTCGGCCCGGGCGGCCGGCGGTCAGTCGGACACCACCTTCACCCTCTTCCGGGACGCCGTGGAGAAGCAGTTCGCCACCAACCACAGCGTCAGCGCCTACGCCGACTCCCTCGGCTACTCCCGCCGCACCCTCGTCCGCGCGGTCCGCGCCGCCACCGGCGAGACCCCCAAGGGCTTCATCGACAAACGGGTCGTCCTGGAGGCCAAGCGGCTCCTGGCCCACACCGATCTCCCGATCGGCCGCGTCGGCGCGGCCGTCGGCTTCCCGGACGCCGCGAACTTCTCCAAGTTCTTCCAGCAGCACACGGACATGACACCGGCGGCGTTCCGGGCCGAGGTCGCCGACGTCGGTTCTCAGCACAGACACGTTTCAGACACTCAGTGCCATCGGTTGACATGCCCATCCCGAAAGGT
>NZ_JBSFDB010000005.1:0-373246 GCF_053593695.1 Streptomyces sp. NPDC002144 | reverse complement strand
CTGGCGTTGATTTTTGGCACGCTGTTGAGTTCTCAAGGAACGGACGCTTCCTTCGTACTCACCCTTCCGGGCTTTCCTCCGGGCGCTTCCCTTCGATCTTGCTTTCTCGACTCTATCAGATCCTTTTCCGATCCGATTTCCTCGGTGCTTTCCAGGTTCCCGCTTTTGTTTCGCGGTTTCCTTTCCGGCGGTTCCGACTTTATCAGAAGATCTGAGTCGGTTTTCCCGCCCCTCCGGATCTGCCCAGCGCACGAAGCGTCCGGGTTCCCCTGCTGGCGGAGCCGTAAACGTACTGGAGCGGGGCGCCTCGATGCAAATCGAGGCGCCCCGCTCCTAGTTCACCCGCACGAGGTGTCAGACGTCCACCACGACCGGGAGGATCATCGGCCTGCGGCGATAGGTGTCGGAGACCCACTTGCCGAGCGTGCGGCGGATGAGTTGCTGCAGCTGGTGCGGCTCCACGACGCCGTCCTGGGCCGAGCGTTCCAGGACCTCGGTGATCTTCGGGATCACCTCGCCGAAGGCGGAGTCCTCGATGCCGGAGCCGCGGGCCTGGATGTGCGGTCCGCCGCTGATCTTGCCGGTGGAGGAGTCCACCACCACGAAGACCGAGATGATGCCCTCGTCACCGAGGATCTTGCGGTCCTTCAGCGCCGGCTCGCCGACATCGCCGACGGAGAGCCCGTCGACGTACACGTAGCCCGCCTGCACCTTGCCCGAGATCTTCGCCTTGCCCTCGACGAGGTCGACGACCACGCCGTCCTCGGCGATGACGATCCGGTCGTGCGGAACGCCCGTCAACGCGCCGAGTTCCGCGTTCGCCCTCAGGTGGCGCCATTCGCCGTGCACCGGCATCAGGTTCTTCGGACGGCAGATGTTGTAGAAGTACAGCAGTTCGCCGGCCGAGGCGTGGCCCGAGACGTGGACCTTGGCGTTGCCCTTGTGGACGACGTTGGCGCCCCAGCGGGTCAGACCATTGATCACGCGGTAGACCGCGTTCTCGTTCCCCGGGATCAGCGAGGAGGCCAGGATCACCGTGTCGCCGTCGACGATGCGGATCTGGTGGTCACGGCTGGCCATGCGGGACAGGGCCGCCATCGGTTCGCCCTGGGAGCCCGTGCAGACCAGGACCACCTCGTGGTCGGGGAGGTCGTCGAGCGTCTTGACGTCGACCACCAGGCCCGGGGGGACCTTGAGGTAGCCGAGGTCCCGGGCGATGCCCATGTTGCGGACCATCGAGCGGCCGACGAAGGCGACCCGGCGGCCGTACTCGTGGGCCGCGTCCAGGATCTGCTGGATGCGGTGCACGTGGCTGGCGAAGCTGGCCACGATGATCCGCTTGCGGGCGCTTCCGAAGACCTGGCGCAGGACGTTGGAGATGTCCCGCTCGTGCGGGGTGAATCCGGGGACTTCCGCGTTCGTGGAGTCCGTGAGCAGGAGGTCGATGCCCTCCTCGCTCAGGCGTGCGAACGCATGGAGGTCCGTGAGTCGGTTGTCCAGCGGAAGCTGGTCCATCTTGAAGTCACCGGTGTGGACGACCATGCCGGCCGGGGTGCGGATGGCGACGGCCAGCGCGTCCGGGATGGAGTGGTTGACCGCGATGAACTCGCAGTCGAAGGGGCCGACGCGCTCGCGGTTCCCCTCCGCCACCTCGAGGGTGTACGGGCGGATGCGGTGCTCCTGGAGCTTGGCCTCGATCAGGGCGAGGGTCAGCTTGGAGCCGATCAGCGGGATGTCCGGCTTCTCGCGGAGCAGAAAGGGGACACCGCCGATGTGGTCCTCGTGGCCATGCGTGAGGACGATGCCGTCGATGTCGTCGAGGCGGTCCCTGATGGACGAGAAGTCGGGCAGGATCAGGTCGATTCCGGGCTGCTCCTCCTCGGGGAAGAGCACTCCGCAGTCGACGATCAGGAGACGGCCGCCGTACTCGAAGACCGTCATGTTTCGGCCGATCTCACCGAGACCGCCGAGCGGGGTGACCCTTAGGCCGCCTTCGGCGAGCGGCGGGGGCGGGGCGAGTTCAGGATGCGGATGACTCAAAAGACTCTCCTCACCACACGCGCCACGTGCCGGTGGGCACGTGGCGCGCGTGACGTTCGTGCGTGTAGCAGTTGTCATTGTGGGACGCAGGCAACCGGTGGCCTGCCTATTCAGTTGTGAAGCCTGGGTGGTGCCAAGTCCGTTGTCAGAGCTGTACCCCGCCGGCGGCAAGATCGATCTTGAGCTGCTCGATCTCTTCCGGCGCGCACTCGACCATGGGGGCGCGCAGGGGCCCGGCGGGCAACCCCAGGAGGGCGAGCGCGGCCTTCGACGTCATGACGCCCTGCGTGCGGAACATGCCCGTGTAGACGGGGAGCAGCTTCTGGTGGATCTCGGTGGCCTTCTGTACGTCGCCGGAGACGAACGCGTCGACGAGGGCCCGCAGGTCGGGCGTGACGACGTGGCCGACGACCGAGACGAAGCCGACCGCGCCCACGGAGAGCAGCGGCAGGTTGAGCATGTCGTCGCCGGAGTACCAGGCGAGGCCGGAGCGCGCGATGGCCCAGCTCGCGCGGCCGAGGTCGCCCTTGGCGTCCTTGTTGGCGACGATGCGCGGGTGCTCGGCGAGCCGGACCAGCGTCTCTGTGTTGATCGGGACGCCGCTGCGGCCGGGGATGTCGTACAGCATCACCGGCAGGCCGGTGGTGTCCGCGACGGCCGTGAAGTGCCGGTACAGGCCCTCCTGCGGGGGCTTGTTGTAGTACGGGGTGACGACCAGGAGGCCGTGCGCGCCGACCTGCTCGGCTTCGCGTGCCAGTTCGATGCTGTGGTGGGTGTCGTTCGTGCCGACGCCGGCGACCACGTGGGCCCGGTCGCCGACCGCCTCCAGGACGGCACGTACGAGGTCCGATTTCTCCGCGTCGCTCGTGGTGGGGGACTCTCCGGTGGTGCCGTTGATGATCAGGCCGTCGTTGCCTGCGTCCACCAGGTGGGTGGCGAGCCGCTGTGCGCCGTCGAGGTCGAGTGCGCCGTCCGCCGTGAAGGGCGTGACCATGGCGGTGAGGACCCGCCCGAAGGGGGTCTGCGGAGTGGAGGTCGGAGCCATGGGTAACACGCTACTCGCTGCTGATTACGAGGTCTGCCCTCGGGGTGCGGGATAAGTCCGGACAAATGCGGAGCCCGGTACTGCCTGCTCGGGGGTTCAAGCAGTACCGGGTCCGTTTGATCAGGCTAGATGAACTTCGCCAAATGCCGCAATTGGGACACCTCGCGAGGCTGCCCCGTACATGTGTGCTCCGACGGGGAACGGTGGTGCGTCACGGCGCCACACGCCCGTTCGCATTGAAGGCGGCGTACGTCAGCGGCATGAGCTTCGCCCACTCCGCCTCCATCTTCTCGCCCACCATCTCGATCTCCCGCTGCGGGAAGGACGGCACCTTCGCGAGCTCGTGCTGGGTACGCAGCCCGAGGAAGTGCATCAGCGAACGGGCGTTGCAGGTGGCGTACATGGAGGAGAAGAGCCCGACGGGCAGGGTCGCGCGGGCGACCTCGCGGGCGACGCCGGCCGCCAGCATCTCCTGGTACGCGGCATAGGACTGCCGGTACGACTCCTCCATCGCGGCGGTGACGGCCCCGAACTGTTCGGGAGTGCCATGGACGAACTCGTACTTGCCGGGGCGTCCCTGCTGGACCAGCTTGCGGTCCTCTCCGGGGACGTAGAAGACCGGCTGAAGCTCGCGGTAGCGTCCGGACTCCTCGTTGTACGAGTTGTGTACGACGAAACCGTCCGCGATGAAGTTGTGGTGCGGCGGCGGCATCGAGATGTCGTAGGTCATCTCCTCCCCGTCGGGGACGACGGAGACGACGGCCTCCCAGCGCACCCCGTTCTGGAGCGCGCGACGGCGCACTCCGATCGGCACTCCTTCGCCGTTGGTCTTCCGCTGGTGACACGGCTTGCATGCCGGCCGCAGGTTCGAGACGTCGAGGGCCTTGGTGAGATCGGCGTCCACCGGGATGACGTGATCCAGTTCCAGGTCCTGGGCCTCGAACTTCTCGTCGCAGATGTAGCAGAGGTCCCTCGGGGCGATGAGCTGGGCTCGCTGCTCGGTGGTCCAGATCTGGATGCCCTCGCGCAGGCGCTTGGGGATGCCCTGCCGCTCCCCGATCGCCACCCGGCCCAGCCGCCCGACCCGGTCGCCGACGCGCAGATCGCCCGCGCGGACCCAACCGTCGGGCGTCCATACCCGGTGGTCCGCGGTGCACCGCAGCGCCTTGCCGTTGGTGGTCGACACCTTGATGATCGCTTTCACGCCGGACTCGAAGACATCCACCATGGGTGCCTTCTCCGCCAGCCCCGTCTCCAGGTTGATGGTGTCGGCCAGGAGGTTCGCGCAGGACTTCAGCCGGCGCGTGCGGCCCAGGGAGTCAGGTACACCGATCTTCCAGTCGCGATAGACGTCCGCGATGCGTTTGGCTTTGCCGTTCTTGGTGGTGCCGACCCTGATCATGGTGTCCCCCGGCAGACACCATCCGACCCGGTGCCTCATGAACTCGCGGAAGACGAAGATCGGGGCGCTGATGAAGAAGGTCATCGAGTTGTGCTCGAAGGGGCTGCCGTGCCGGTCCCGCATGAGGTAGTTGATCAGGCCCTTGGAGCGCTCCGGGTCCTTGTTCAGCTCCTCCAGGGACTGCTCGCCGGCGGTGGAGACGCGGGCAGCCCACAGCACGTCGGAGTCTGCCGCGCTGTGCTTGACCAACTCGACGGTGACGTCACTGCGGAAACTGGGCTTGAGGTCGTCGGCGGGGGTGTCGGTCACGGCTCGGAGGATCCTTCCATCACGTCTCTCGGGCGGCGCCCACTCTACGGCCCGGCACTGACAACGGGGCGTTCGGTACCGGGTCGCGACATACGTCGGCGAAATTCTGTGAATTCGGCGAAACCGGGCACCTTTTGGGGCACTCGCTCGTCTGTGTGAGTGACAGTCACTCATTCGACTCCGAGAGGAGAGGTACCGGCCATGTTTCGTCGGCGCGAGCCCGTTCCGTTCGCCTTTGTCGCGGAGGCCGACAGGTTTCGCAGCAATGTCGCTCCCCCGCCGCGCGAGCGGGCGTCCGCCGGTCAGATAGCCGGGCGCTGGCTGCTCGGGATGACCATCGTGGCCGCGATCGTGGCCTCGCTGGTGCTCGGCATGCCGGCGCTGTCGACCGACACCCATTCACCGGCTCAGCAGTCACAGGCCTCCCAGGGGCACTGACTCCATCGGACCCCCGAGAGTGGTGAGCGGGGACACAGGCGGATAACCTCACCGGGCACAGCCCACGCATGGATCGAGTGAGGACCAGCCGTGCCCCTGCCCTTCCTGACGGCCGACCGCGCTTTCGAGACAGCCGACGACCTCGCGCTGCCCTTCGACGACCGCGACCGCTGGCGGCGCCCCTACCGCCCCGGGCCGTGGCGTGTGGGGACGGCGGCGCTGTCGCTGCTGTTCGCCTCGTTCGTGCTGTTCGCGGCCGTCGTGATCGCGCTCACCGCGTCGGTGTCGGAGGCCGGGGTGATCCTCGGGATCGCGCTGGTCGTCATCCTGGGCGCCCTGCGGCTGCTGCGCATGGGTGTGTGGGTGAGCGCGCGGGGGCTGCGTCACGTCGGTTTCGTCAGCACGCGTACGACGGCCTGGGAGCGGGTCGTCGCCGTGCGGACGGTGCAGCAGCCGGTGCGCTGGCTGGGGCTGCCGCGGACGGTGCAGGGGCAGGCGCTGGTCCTGCAGCGCAAGGACCGGGCCGCGCAGGACGCGCTGGTGCTGATGACGACGCACAACGCCGACTTCGTGGGGCGGGCCGGGTCCTTCGACCGGGCGGCGGACACCATCGAGGCCTGGGCCGCGGAGAACCGGCGGGGCTGACGTCGAGGCGGTCGTACGTACACGAAGGGGCCGGTCCGCGAGATGCGTGGACCGGCCCCTTCGTGTTCGTCGGCGTGGGGCGGCGGAGGCTAGGCCTCGATCGTCCTGCCCTCGTGCAGGGCGATCGCGCGCTGCATCGCCTTGCGTGCCCTCGGGGTGTCGCGGGCGTCGTGGTAGGCGACGGCGAGGCGGAACCAGCTGCGCCAGTCGTCGGGGGCCGCCTCCGTCTCGGCCTTGCGCTTGGCGAAGACCTCGTCGGCGGAGTCGCGGTCGATCCGGCCGCCCGGCGTGCGCTTGAGCTCGTCGACGGGCAGGCCGCCCTCGGCGTCGAGTTCGGCGGCGAGCCGGTTGGCCTTGCGGACGAACTGGGTGTTCTTCCACAGGAACCACAGGCCGATGACCGGCAGGATCAGCACCGCCACGCCGAAGGTGACGGTCACCACCGTGCCGGACTCGATGAGCATGACGCCGCGGCTGCCGACCAGGACGAAGTAGAAGACCAGGACGGCGGCGGTTGTCGCGTAGGACAGCTTGGCGCGCATGGCGGTGTCAGCCCAGGTCCAGGAAGTGTTCCAGCCCGAAGGTCAGGCCCGGGGTGGTCACCACGCGGCGTGCGCCGAGCAGGATGCCCGGCATGAAGCTGCTGTGGTGGAGGGAGTCGTGGCGGATGGTCAGGGTCTCGCCCTCGCCGCCGAGCAGCACCTCCTGGTGGGCGAGCAGACCGCGCAGGCGGACGGCGTGCACGGGGATGCCGTCGACGCTGGCGCCACGCGCGCCGTCCAGGGCCGTCTCCGTGGCGTCCGGCGCCGGGGCCGTGCCCGCCGTGCGCCGGGCCTCGGCGATGAGCTGGGCCGTGCGGGTGGCCGTGCCCGACGGGGCGTCGACCTTCTTCGGGTGGTGCAGTTCGACGACCTCGACGGACTCGAAGTACGGCGCGGCGATCTGCGCGAACTTCATGGTCAGGACGGCGCCGATGGAGAAGTTGGGCGCGATGAGGACGCCCGTCTCCGGGGAGGCGGCGAGCCAGCCCTTCAGCCGCGTGAGGCGTTCGTCGGTCCAGCCGGTGGTGCCGACCACCGCGTGGATGCCGTGGCCCACGCAGTACTCGAGGTTGGCCATCACCGAGTCCGGCGTGGTCAGTTCGACCGCCACCTGGGCGCCGGTCTCGGCGAGGGTCTCCAGCTTGTCGCCCCGGCCGAGGGCGGCCACCAGCTCCAGGTCCTCGGCCGCCTCGACGGCCCGTACCGCCTCGGAACCGATGCGGCCCCTGGCACCCAGGACCGCCACGCGCAGCTTGCTCATCTTCTTGCTTCCTTAACCGAGAACCGAGGTGGGTGCCGAGGCCGATCCGGGGTGGATCAGGCGACGGCGTCGTTCAGCCGGGACGCCTGCTTGTCCTTGAGCGGGCCGATGACCGACAGCGAGGGTCGCTTCCCCAGGATGTCGCGGGCGACCGAGCGGACGTCGTCCGGGGTGACCGACGCTATCCGGCCCAGCATGTCGTCCACCGACATCTGCTCGCCCCAGCACAGCTCGCTCTTGCCGATGCGGTTCATCAGCGCGCCGGTGTCCTCCAGGCCGAGGACGGTCGAACCCCGCAGCTGGCCGATGGCGCGGTCGATCTCGTCGTCGGACAGACCGTGCTCGGCGACCTGGTCGAGTTCGTCCCGGCAGATCTTCAGCACGTCGTGGACCTGGGAGGGCCGGCAGCCGGCGTACACGCCGAACAGGCCGCAGTCGGCGAAGCCGGAGGTGTACGAGTACACGCTGTAGGCCAGGCCGCGCTTCTCGCGGACCTCCTGGAACAGACGGGAGGACATGCCGCCGCCGAGGGCCGTGTTCAGCACGCCGAGCGCCCAGCGCCGGTCGTCCGTGCGCGCCAGGCCCGGCATGCCGAGGACGACGTGCGCCTGTTCGGTCTTGCGGCCGAGCAGTTCGACGCGGCCCGCGGTGCGCAGGGCACGCCTGCCGTCGCGCGGGGCGAGGGGCGTGGCGTCGGGGTCGGTGAGGGCGCCCGCCTTCTCGAAGGCGGCGCGGACCTGTCGTACGACCTTGTTGTGGTCGATGTTGCCGGCGGCCGCCACGACCAGGTGGGTGGGGTCGTAGTGCTTCTTGTAGAAGCGGCGGATGCGGTCGGCGGTGAGGGCGTTGACGGTGTCGACCGTGCCGAGGACGGGGCGGCCGAGGGGGTTGTCGCCGAACATCGTGTGCGCGAACAGGTCGTGCACGCAGTCGCCCGGGTCGTCCTCGGTCATGGCGATCTCTTCGAGGATGGCGCCGCGCTCGACGTTGACGTCCTCTTCGAGGATCAGCGAGCCGGTGAGCATGTCGCAGACGACGTCTATGGCGAGCGGCAGGTCGGCGTCGAGTACGCGCGCGTAGTAGCACGTGTACTCCTTCGCCGTGAACGCGTTCATCTCGCCGCCCACCGCGTCGAGGGCGGAGGAGATGTCCAGGGCGCTGCGCTTCGACGTGCCTTTGAAGAGCAGGTGCTCGAGGTAGTGGGTGGCGCCGTTGAGGGCCGGGGTCTCGTCGCGGGAGCCGACGTGCGCCCAGATGCCGAAGGTCGCGGAACGGACGGAGGGCAGCGTCTCGGTGACGATGCGCAGGCCGCCCGGGAGGGTGGTCTTGCGGACCGTGCCGATGCCGTTCTGGCCCTTGATCAGGGTTTGGGTACGGGCGACGGCCCGCGCCTCCGTGGAGGTGCGGGCCGTCGCCGTCGAGCTGCTCGACGTCACTTGTCGGTGTCGTCCTTCTTCGCGTCGTCGTCGGAGCCCTCTTCGCCCTCGATCACGGGGATGAGGGAGAGCTTGCCGCGGGAGTCGATCTCGGCGATCTCGACCTGGACCTTCTGGCCCACGCCGAGGACGTCCTCGACGTTCTCCACGCGCTTGCCGCCGGCCAGCTTGCGGATCTGCGAGATGTGCAGCAGACCGTCCTTGCCGGGCAGGAGGGAGACGAAGGCGCCGAACGTCGTCGTCTTCACGACCGTGCCCAGGTAGCGCTCGCCGACCTCGGGCATCGTCGGGTTGGCGATGCCGTTGATGGTCGTACGGGCGGCCTCGGCGGACGGGCCGTCGGCGGCACCGATGTAGATGGTGCCGTCGTCCTCGATGGTGATCTCGGCGCCGGTGTCCTCCTGGATCTGGTTGATCATCTTGCCCTTGGGGCCGATGACCTCACCGATCTTGTCCACGGGGATCTTGACGGTGATGATCCGCGGGGCGTTCGGGGACATCTCGTCCGGCGTGTCGATCGCTTCCATCATCACGTCGAGGATGTGGAGGCGGGCGTCACGGGCCTGCTTCAGGGCGGCGGCCAGGACGGAGGCGGGGATGCCGTCCAGCTTGGTGTCGAGCTGGAGCGCGGTCACGAACTCCTTGGTGCCGGCGACCTTGAAGTCCATGTCGCCGAAGGCGTCCTCCGCACCGAGGATGTCGGTGAGGGTGACGTAGTGCGTCTCGCCCTCGATCTCCTGGGAGATCAGGCCCATGGCGATACCGGCGACGGGGGCCTTCAGCGGCACACCGGCGTTCAGCAGCGACATGGTGGAGGCGCAGACCGAGCCCATGGACGTCGAGCCGTTGGAGCCGAGGGCCTCGGACACCTGACGGATCGCGTAGGGGAACTCCTCGCGGGTCGGCAGCACCGGCACGAGCGCGCGCTCGGCGAGAGCGCCGTGGCCGATCTCGCGGCGCTTCGGGGAACCGACGCGGCCGGTCTCGCCGGTGGAGTACGGCGGGAAGTTGTAGTTGTGCATGTAGCGCTTGCGGGTCACCGGGGAGAGGGTGTCCAGCTGCTGCTCCATGCGGAGCATGTTCAGGGTGGTGACGCCCAGGATCTGGGTCTCGCCACGCTCGAACAGCGCCGAGCCGTGCACGCGCGGGATGGCCTCGACCTCGGCGGCCAGGGTGCGGATGTCGGTGACACCGCGGCCGTCGATGCGCTTCTTCTCCTTGATGACGCGCTCACGGACCAGGGTCTTGGTCAGCGAGCGGTACGCGGCGGAGATCTCCTTCTCGCGGCCCTCGAACTCCGGGAGCAGCTTCTCGGCGGCCAGACCCTTGACGCGGTCCAGCTCGGCCTCGCGCTCCTGCTTGCCCGCGATGGTCAGCGCGGAGGCGAGCTCCGGCTTGACGGCGGCGGTCAGCGCCTCCAGGACGTCGTCCTGGTAGTCGAGGAAGATCGGGAACTCGGCGGTCGGCTTGGCGGCCTTCGCGGCGAGGTCGGCCTGGGCCTTGCAGAGCACCTTGATGAAGGGCTTCGCGGCGTCCAGACCGGCGGCGACGACCTCCTCGGTCGGCGCCTCGGCGCCGCCCTTGACCAGCTGGATGGTCTTCTCGGTGGCCTCGGCCTCGACCATCATGATCGCGACGTCGCCGTCCTCCAGGACGCGACCGGCGACGACCATGTCGAAGACGGCGTCCTCGAGCTCGGTGTGCGTCGGGAAGGCGACCCACTGGCCGTTGATCAGCGCGACGCGGACGCCGCCGATCGGGCCGGAGAAGGGCAGACCGGCCAGCTGCGTGGACGCGGAGGCGGCGTTGATCGCCACGACGTCGTACAGGTGGTCGGGGTTGAGGGCCATGATCGTGGCGACGACCTGGATCTCGTTGCGCAGGCCCTTCTTGAAGGACGGGCGCAGCGGGCGGTCGATGAGGCGGCAGGTGAGGATCGCGTCCTCGCTGGGCCGGCCCTCACGGCGGAAGAAGCTGCCGGGGATCTTGCCGGCGGCGTACATCCGCTCCTCGACGTCCACCGTCAGGGGGAAGAAGTCGAGCTGGTCCTTGGGGTTCTTGGAGGCGGTGGTGGCCGACAGCACCATGGTGTCGTCGTCCAGGTACGCCACGGCGGAACCGGCGGCCTGCTTGGCCAGGCGGCCCGTCTCGAAGCGGATGGTGCGGGTGCCGAAGGAGCCGTTGTCAATGACGGCCTCGGCGTAGTGGGTCTCGTTCTCCACTAGCGTTTTCTCCGTTACTTGTCGTCTTTTGTCCCGCCTCGCCCGTGTGGCGGGGGGACAGTCGCGGAGAAGCGCTCCGTGCGGTGCGGGCCGGTCTTCGATCGAAGCACCCGGGGTTCACTTCCCGGGGGCCACTACCGAGGACCGGCGGCGGCTTGGGCGCGCTTCTCCTCGTTCTGTGGTCGTACGGCGTTACGTGTCGTGCGTATGGCGTTGTGCTACCACACTACAAAGCGTGAGGGACACTCCGCACGTTTCCGCACGCACGTCAGTACTTTCCGTACGTACGCAAAGGGAGCGGCCCCCGATGCTTCGGGAACCGCTCCCCTCACGGCGTCTTACTTGGCGCCCGCCGCACCACGGCGGATGCCGAGGCGGTCGACCAGCGCACGGAAGCGCTGGATGTCCTTCTTCGCCAGGTACTGCAGCAGGCGACGGCGCTGACCGACGAGGATCAGCAGGCCACGGCGAGAGTGGTGGTCGTGCTTGTGGGTCTTGAGGTGCTCGGTCAGGTCGGAGATCCGACGGGACAGCAGAGCGACCTGGACCTCGGGGGAGCCGGTGTCACCCTCCTGGGTACCGAACTCGGAGATGATCTGCTTCTTCGTGGCGGCGTCGAGCGACACGCGTACTCCTCAATGGTCTGAGAGTGCCTCCGAGTGCCCCCGGTCTTCGTCTCGGGGAAGCTTCTGTTACTCGCAAGGCGGAAGGCCGTACACACACGGCCATCAATCAGGGTACCAGCAGCTCGGGGGCGGCCTCGCCACCTGTGGAAGAGGCTGTGGAAACCCCGGAGGGCGGACCGACGCGGCCACTAGGGTGACCGTACAGATCGTTCTCGTACGTCGGGAAGGGACCCATGACGGAGACGGAAGAGCAGATCAAGGCGCGCAAGGAGCGGGAGCGCGACGAGCTGTACGCGCTCGACATCTCCGACGCGGAGTGGCACGGCGCGCCCGGCACCGAGGAGCACGAGGAGCGGGTCGAGATCGCCTACCTTCCCGGCGGTGCCGTGGCCATGCGCTCCTCACTCGACCCGGACACCGTGCTGCGTTACACGGAGGCGGAGTGGCGGGCCTTCGTGCTCGGTGCCCGGGACGGCGAGTTCGACCTGGAGCCGTCGCCGGAGGCGTAGGCATGGTCAGCGGACGGCCATGCTCTCGATGCCGAGGGCGAGGTAGACCCACTTCGGCTGTCCCTTGGCGGGGCCGTCGGCCTTCTTGACGCCGAAGAAGATGCGGCCGTCCTGGACGACGATGTCGTTGTACTCGGTCATCGTCATCAGGTCGGCCTCCTCCGGCAGGTCGAAGTAGAGGTACGGGGTCTCCCTGCCCGTCTCCGGATCCAGGCCGACCAGCCCCGAGGGCATGATGTGCTGGTCGCTCACACGGACGGCCAGCAGTTTGTCGCCGCTCATCCGCACCGGGTACAGCAGCGAGCCGGGGCCGGAGTCGAACTTCTCGGTGGTGTTCCCGGTCGCGAGGTCGAATCCGATGATCCAGTTGGAGTTGGTGAGCTCGCCCGACTCCTTGCTGCGCAGGAAGACCTGGCCGTCACCGACGGCGATGGTCGGGCAGTCCTCGGTGGAGAGGTAGTCGTCGTACGAGCACTCGCCGACGTACGTGCCGTTCTGCAGGCGGATGACCGCGCGGGTCCTGCCCTTCGCGTCGAGGGAGAGCATCTCGGAGATCCCGATCCCGCCCGCCTGTACGGCGATCACGGGCGGTTCGGCGGAGGGGATGTCGATGTCCCGGACGCCCTGCGCGGCGGAGTAGGTCCACAGCACCCTGCCCGTCCTCGGGTCGACCTTGCGCGCCTTGTAGGTGACGGCGTCCGTGGAGTCGAGCCGGGCGTCGTCGTTCCAGCACTCCTGGCGTACGAGCAGCGCGTCCCCGCCGGCGGCGCCCATGTCCTGACAGGCGCCGGTCGACGTCGTACGCCACAGACGCCGGCCGCCGTCCATGGCGTACGCGTCGGTGCCGCCGCCCCAGGTGACGACGACCGTGCCGTGGGTGAGGGTCACGCTCGGGGTGTCTTGGTCGTCGCCGCCGGTCGCGAGGCCCTTGGCGTCGCCGAGCTTGGAGTAGGGGAAGTCGGTCTCCCAAACCTCGCGTCCGGTGTCCAGGTCGAAGAAAGCGACGTGGTTGCAGTAGGCGCCGCCGCGGTCGTTGGCGCGGAAGAGGACGGCGGTGCGGTTGCCGCCGGTGACGCGGCGCGTGTAGCCGCAGATCGGTCCGTCCAGCGGCAGCTTCCACTGCTCGTCGCCGGGTGAGGCGTCGGTGCCCATGCGCAGGCCGATCACGGTCTTGTTGATGCCCTTGGCGAGGATCCGGTCCGTGGCCCACATGCCGGGCATCTCGTAGTGCTCGCCCGGGCCGAGGTCGTCGACGGAGAAGCGGACGGCCATCCTGCCGGTGGGATCGGCGGGCCGCTTCTCGACGGTCTCCCGTACGTCGAGCGGCCCTTGGGGACCGTGCGACCGGTTCGAGGCGTCAGCCCCCTTTCCGCCCCCGCCCCACACGAGCCACCCGCCCGTCCCCACCGCCGCCACGAGGACGAGCACGAACAGCCCCAACAGCCATGTCCGGCGGTGCTTCTTCTGTTGCGTCTCCGCGGTCAGGGCGGACTGGGTGTACATCGAAGGGGGTGGGCCGAAGCTCACGCGGGATCCTTTTCCTCTGGGGCGGGTACGGAAGTCCATGACATGGCCACGGAAACGTCCCCACTATGCCGGGTTGCTTGATCACGCACGCGAACGGGCGGCGCCGACAACGGTATCGCCCGATTTCTTCCTCAATGCGCAGGCTGTGTACGGCAATTCATGGCTGGTTGTGACGCAGTGGGCAGGTGCTCAGGGGTGGACGGCCCTGCCGGGGTGGGGCTACTGGTGATTAGGGTGGTACAGGGCGCGCCGCCAGAACCCGTGGACCAGGTGGCGGTGCCTCGGGGGGAGAGCCGGTGGATCGGTCTGCCTCACAACGCATTCAGGACGACAAGCACATGGTCGCCCCGGCACGGCTTTGAGGGTGCTCGACCACACCAGGAGGAACTGTGAGCAGCGATCGGGACGGGAACCGCGGGGGCTGGGCCACACCCGGCGACGACCAGCCCGACGCCGAGTCCGTCATCGAGACGACGGGCGAGTTCACCATCGACTACGCACCGCCGGCGTGGTACACGCAGAACGCGTCGGGGGGTTCCTCCGGCGGAGGCGGTGCGGGGGGTGGCGGCGCGGGGGGTTCTGATACGGCGGGCGCCGGTACGACGGGGTCCGGTGCGGGTGGTGCCGGGGGTGCGGAGCCTGGGAGCGGTGCGGGTGTGAGTGGGGCGCCCTCGGCTTCGGGGGCTCCGTCCGACTTCTCGCTCTCCTCTCTGCCGGGGCTGACTCCGCCGGCTCACTCGCGGCCTCAGTCGGGCACGGGTGCCGGTACGGCTCCGGGGGCGCCGTTCACTCCGCCGGCTCCGGCGCCCGGGGCGCCCTTCACGCCTCCCGCTGCGGCTCCAGGTGCGCCGTTCACGCCGCCGCCGGCTCCGGCACCGGGTGCGCCGTTCGCGCCGCCGGTCGGTGGGCCCGGGGCGGTGCCCAAGCTTCCGGTGGGGAGCGGGTTCGAGCCGCAGGGGCAAGGGCAGGGGCCGGCGGAGACGCCCGGAGCGGGTGCCGCGCCGCCTGTTCCGTCGGCTCCGGTGGCGCCCGAAACGTCCGGTCCCCCGGCTTCCGACGACGAGTCCGGGAACGGTGATCTGGACAGTGGCCGCACCATGCGGTTCTCTCCGGTGGCCCTGAAGCAGGAGATCTCCGAGCGTGCCGACTCGGCCGAGGTAGAGCCGGGCTCGGAGGACGACGCCGACGCGGTGAACGAGGAGCGCGCCGCGGACTCCGTGGACGGGGACGACGTCGAGGGCCCCGGCGAGGCCGACGGTTCCGCCGAGGCGGCGGCCGCGGAGACCGGCGCCGATGATGTGGCTGACGATGGCGAGGACTCCGGTTCGGCCGAGGTGATCGAGCCCGGGAGCCACTCCGACGACGACGCCTCCGAGGAGGCGGAAGCTTCGGCGGCCGCTGCGGAGGGGGCGGACGCGGAGGAGGGCCGCACCGACACCGACACCGAGGTTGCCGCCGATGTAGACGCTGCTGGAGAGACGGAAGGCTCGGCGCCTCAGGACTCGGAGCACGAGCAGGGCACTTCCGAGGAGGAGGTGCCTCCGGAGGCGGCGGCCGTTGACGCTGAGTCGGCGGACGCGGTGGACGAGGAAGCGGTACGAGGGGACGCCGAGCCCTCCGACACCGTATCCGCGGATGCCGAGCCGTCCGACGCCGAAGCCCAAGCCCAAGCAAGCGAGGCGCAGGGCAGCGAGCCGCAGGATGCCGTTCCGGGCGCGCCCGTGGCCCCGCAGGACGCCCCTCCCGCCTGGGCTCCGCCGCCGGCGCCGCAGGGCGAACTGCCGCCGTTGCCCCCGTCGTACCAGCCCGCGGCGCCCGCGGCGGCGGCCGAGTGGCCCGTGCAGCCGCAGCAGCAGGATCCAGCGATGCCCGCGCAGCCGCCGACCCCGCAGGGCCAGCCGCCGGTACCGCCGCAGCCCTTCCAGCCGCAGGCCCCTCAGTCGGCCCCGGCAGCCTGGAACGCCCCGGCAGCACCCCAGCACACTCCGGGCACCCAGCAGCCGAACGCCCCGATCCCCAACACCCCGGGCGCATACGGCTTCCCGCACCCCGGCGCTCCCGGCCAGCCCCCGGCCGCACACCAACCGCCCACCGCCGCCCCGACCCCCAACACCCCGGGCGCTTACGGCTTCCCGCACCCGGGCCAGCCTCCGGCGGCACCGCACCCAGCCGGCGCGCCTGACCCGAGCACGCAGGGCGCGTACGGCTTCCCTCACCCGGGTTCCCCGGCAGCACAGCCGCCGACCGGCGCACCCGCCCCTCACACCCCGGGCACCCCGGGCCAGCCCCCGGCGGCCGCCCCCGCGGCACCGCCGACCCCGGCTGACGCGCCCCCGCAGAGCGGCCACGGCTTCCCCCAGCCCCCTGCACCGCAGGACGGCTACGGCTACCCCAACCCCGCCGCACCCCAGGCGACCCCGCCTGCCCCACCCGCGGCCAACCCACCGGCCCAGCCCGGCGGTTACGGCTTCCCGCAGCCCCCCGCCCCGCAAGGCCAGCCTCAGCCCGGCCTGCCTCAGCCCGGCGTGCCTCAGCAGGGCCAAGCCGAACCCGGTGGACCCGCACCGACACAGGCTCAGGCACAGGCTCAGGCCGGTCCCAACCCCCTGGCCCAGCCCGACGGTTACGGCTTCCCACCGCCGCCCGCCCCTCACGCCCAGCCCCAGCCCGGCATCCCCCCGCAGTACCAGCCGCACCCCGGCGTTCCGCCGTACGGTCAAGCTCAGGCGGATGCGCAGGCGGGGCAGGGGTTCCCGCAGCAGGGGGGTGCCGATCAGGCGCCACCGGCAGCGCCGCAGCCCGTCGATCCGCGGGCCGGGACCGGGTGGCCGCAGCCTGTCCAGCATGACCAGCGGCAGCCCACCAACCCCGGCGCCGCGCCGCTCGGTTACACCGCCGCCGTGGAGCTGTCCTCCGACCGGCTGCTCAACAACAAGCGGCAGAAGGCGAAGAGCGGCCGGCCGGCCGCCGCGCCGAGCCGGTTCAAGATCGGCGGAAAGAAGGAAGAGGCCGAGCGGCAGCGGAAGTTGGAGCTGATCCGCACGCCCGTGCTGTCCTGCTACCGCATCGCCGTCATCAGCCTCAAGGGCGGCGTCGGCAAGACGACCACGACCACCGCTCTCGGCTCGACCCTGGCCACCGAACGGCAGGACAAGATCCTCGCCATCGACGCCAACCCGGACGCCGGCACCCTCGGCCGCCGCGTGCGCCGCGAGACCGGGGCCACCATCCGCGACCTCGTCCAGGCGATCCCGTACCTCAACTCGTACATGGACATCCGCCGGTTCACCTCACAGGCACCGTCCGGCCTCGAGATCATCGCCAACGACGTCGACCCGGCCGTCTCGACGACCTTCAACGACGAGGACTACCGCCGCGCCATCGACGTCCTCGGCAAGCAGTACCCGATCATCCTCACCGACTCCGGCACCGGTCTGCTGTACAGCGCGATGCGCGGTGTGCTCGACCTCGCCGACCAGCTGATCATCATCTCGACGCCGTCCGTCGACGGCGCGAGCAGCGCCAGTACCACGCTGGACTGGCTGTCGGCGCACGGATACGCGGACCTCGTGTCACGGTCCATCACCGTGATCTCCGGTGTCCGGGAGACCGGGAAGATGATCAAGGTCGATGACATCGTGGCGCACTTCGAGACGCGCTGCCGCGGAGTCGTGGTCGTGCCCTTCGACGAGCACCTCTCGGCCGGCGCCGAGGTCGACCTCGACATGATGCGGCCCAAGGTGCGCGAGGCGTACTTCAACCTCGCGGCGATGGTCGCCGAGGACTTCGTACGCCATCAGCAGTCGCACGGACTGTGGACCAACGACGGCAACCCGCCCCCGGTCGCGGCCCCGCCGATGCCGGGCCAGGCCATGCCGGGCCAGCCCTACGCCCAGCCCGGACAGCCGATGCCTGCTGCGCCGTACTACGGGCAGCCGGGACAGCCGGTTCGTGGACAGCCGGGGCCCTATCCCCAGGCGCCGCAGCCCCAGCCGCCCCAGCAGGCCCAGCAGCCTCCCGCGCCTCAGCCGGGTCAGCCGTACGCCCCGGGGCAGCCGTACCCCGGTCAGCCGTACGCGCCGCAGCCGTACCCGCCCGCCGGTCAGCCCGGCTACGGCTACCCGCAGCCGCCGCAGCAGCAGCCCGCGGACGAGCAGACTCCGCCTCCCCCGCCGCCGCAGCAGCAGCAGTAAGCAGTAAGCAGTAAGCAGTAAGCAGTAAGCAGTGCATGACGGAGGGGCCGGTGCCCGATGGCACCGGCCCCTCCGTCATGACGACACGTCGTGCCGCGCTCTACTCCGACGCCGCCGCCACCAGCTCACGGCACCGCTTCACGTCCTGGGCCATCTGCTCCAGCAGTGCCTCCAGCGACTCGAACTTCGCCTGCCCCCGGACGAAGGCCAGGAAGTCCACGGCCACGTGCAGGCCGTACAGGTCGAGGCCCACGCGGTCGATGGCGTACGCCTCCACCGTGCGCTCCGTGCCGTCGAACTGCGGGTTCGTGCCGACGGAGATCGCGGCCGGCATCGCCTCGCCGTTCACGTGCAGCCAGCCGGCGTAGACGCCGTCGGCGGGGATCGCGGTGTGGGGCAGCGTCTCGACGTTGGCGGTGGGGAAGCCGAGTTCGCGGCCGCGCTGGGCACCGCGGACGACCACGCCCTCCACCCGGTGCGGCCGGCCCAGGATCTCGGCGGCGCCCTCGAGGTCGCCCTCGGCGACCAGGCGGCGGGTGAGGGTGGAGGAGAACGGCTCTCCGCCGCCCGCCTCACCGGTGACGTACAGGTCGACGACCTCGACCTCGAAGTCGTACGTCTTGCCCTGTTCGGCGAGGAACTCCACGTTGCCCGCGGCCTTGTGGCCGAAGCGGAAGTTCGGGCCCTCGACGACCGCCTTGGCGTGCAGCTTGTCGACCAGGACCTTGACGACGAAGTCGGCCGGCGACAGCTTCGAGAACTCCGTGGTGAAGGGGAGGATCAGGACCGCGTCCACGCCCAGGTCCGCCATCAGCTCGGCGCGGCGGTGGTGCGGGGCGAGCAGCGGCGGGTGGCTGCCGGGGCGCACAACCTCGCTCGGGTGCGGGTCGAAGGTGACGACGACGGAGGGAACGCCCAGCTCACGGGCGCGGTCCACGGCGTGCCGGATGATCAGCTGGTGACCGCGGTGGACTCCGTCGTACGAGCCGATGGTGACGACGCTGCGCCCCCAGTCCTCGGGGATGTCCTCCAAGCCACGCCAGCGCTGCACTGTGACCGCTCCTCGAACCCGTGTCCGTGTCTACCGACCTCTTACGCAGGTCTAAGGGTGCCATGCCGGGCCCGTACCGCCCGCATCGGCATGGGGGCTGTGACTCGACGCACGTGACGGCGGCGGGCTCAGGCGGGCACTCGTACGCCTGACAGGTCCTCGATCATCCGGCGGGCGCTGGGGCCCACCACGGCCGCCCAGGCCTGCGGGGCGTCCGTCAGCCAGCCGGCCATCCGGGCCGCGAAGCCGGGCACGCGCCGGCCCAGGTCGACCAGGCCGCGGTCGAAGCGGGCCGCGCCGTCCGGGGTGCGGACCATGAGGAGGCCGGTGCGGTGCACGAGATCGCGGATCTCTTCGCCCGTGTGCGGCGCGACGGCGTGCAGCAGGGCGTCGAGGACGGCCGGGTCGTGCTCGTGGGAGAGGAGGAACTCGAGGAGTTCCTGGCGGAGGGGGTGGGAGACCGGGGTGCCGGGGACGGCCAGTACGGCGGCCAGCGCGGCCCGTACCTCCTCCGGGCCGCCGTCGAGGAGGCCGGTGACGAGCGGGAGCAGCACCGCTCGGGCCGCGGGCCCCTGGTCCAGACGGCGTTCGACATGTGCGGCGACGTCGGCGGCGGTCTCGGGGCGGTGCCGTACGGCGTCCCGCACCAGGGTGGCGACCCGGCGGGCCAGCGCGGGTGTGGTGACGTCGGCGAGGGTGCGCAGCGCCTGTCCCGGCTCCGGCCCGCGCAGCCGCTCCCGGAACGCCTCGAGGACCGGTTCCGGGTGGGTGGCCAGGGCGGGGACCAGGGCACTCGGCGGGACGTACGGGTCACCGGTCGCGAACCGGCGCAGGGCCTGCGGGAGATGGCGGGCACGGGTGCGTGGATCGCTGACCAGCAGGGCGAGCGCGCCGCCGTGCAGGGTGTCGTCGGCGGGCCGGGCGAGCAGGGCCCCGGCGGCGTAGCGCAGGAGGTCGCGGTCGGCCTCGGTGCGGACGTGGGGGGCGGTGCGCAGCCCGTGGACCACGGCTGCCGCTCGCCGGGAAGCGCGTTCGTCGTGCGCCCAGCGGTCCACGGCCCGGCACACCGCCGACGGCTCGTCCTCGGCCAGCGCCGCCAGCAACTCGTCCGCCCTGGGATGCGCGGACGCGGCCAGCACCTCGGTCAGTTCGTCCAGGGCGAGGTGCCGGTGGGTGTGGAGCAGGGCCTGGGCGGCTTCGGCCACGGTCGCGTGCGGAGTCGCGGGCAGGGGGCGGTCGTCGTCGAACCAGGTGGTGAGGAGGGGCTGTACGGCGGTCGGGGCGGCGGCGAGGAGGCGGGAGACGGCGTCGAGGTAGCGGGGAGTGGTGGGCGCGTCCTGGCGCGGGTGGTCGGCGAGGAGCAGGTGGCGGAGGAGGTCGAGGCGGTCGCTGTCCGGGAGGGGGAGGGCGGTCCAGAAGGCGGGCGTGAAGACGGATGCGGTGGTGGGGCGCTGAGCGGTGACGACGTGGTCGGCGAGGTGGCGGAGTACGTCGAGGTACGGGCCGGCGTCCGGGGCCCGGAGGAGGGTTTCGGAGAGGAGACGGGCGGGCCACCAGGAGTCCGGGTCCGTCTTCAGCGCCTGGACCAACTCGTGCAGACGGGTGGCGAGTTGGGTGGTGCCCTGTTCTCGGGCGAGGAACAGCAAGGCCTGTACGACCGGGCCGATGCGATGGTGCGGTACGGGGAGCGGCCGGGCGTGCGGGGAGGGGGGACGGCGGTGGACCAGGGCCTGCAGCGCCTCGTCGAGGTCGAGGTGGGTGCCCTGGATCCAGTCGGCGAACTCCTCGTTGGCGAAGCGGTAGCCGGTGCCGGCGGGGACGAGGAGCCCTTCGGCGAGGACGGCGGACGCCCAGCCGGTGCCGCCGAGGTGGGGCAGGGCCTGGCCCCAGGGGAACACCGCCTCGAAGGACGCACGGTCCAGTTCGCCCTGGCCCGGGCCGAGGCTGCGGCGGGCGGCCTCGTGGACCTGACCGGAGACCTTTGCCGCGAGGCGCCGTACGGCGGTGCCCCGGAGACCGTTCCCCTCGGCGAGGCGGACGGCGATGCGGAGGCACATCAGGTCCAGGTAGGCCGAGAAGACGGTGTCGCGGTCGAGGGGGGCGTGAGGAGTGCCGAGGGTGTCGGGCAGGGCCGCGCGGATCTCGGCGAGGAGGCGGAGGGTGAGGGGGTGACGGGCGTCGGCGGGAGTGAGGGCGCCTTCGGGGATGCCATAACGTTCGCGGGCCGTGCGGGCCTCGGGTTCCGTGAGGTCGGTGAGGTGCAGACAGGCGGGCGGCGCTGAAGGAGCCTCGTCCGCAGCGGCCGGAGGCGACGGGAAGTGCGTCGCCGCTGTCTCCCAGTACTCCTGCCTGCAGGCCACCACCAGGCGGGCGCCTGTTTCGGCCAGCCAGGTCGCCGTACCCTCGGTCCAGGCGGGGAGGCGGTGGGAGAGGAGCGGGGGCATCTCCTCGGGGCCGTCGAGGAGGAGCAGCAGGGGGCGTTGGGCGGTGCGGGCAATTGCGGCGAGGCGGGTCGGGCCGGTGTCGCCCAGGTCGTGCGCGCGGGTGGCTTCCGACGCGGCGACGATTCGGGCGGCGCGGGCCAGCGCGCGGCTCGCGGCGTCGGCGACGGACGTGTCGTCGTCGCACAGGTCGGCACCGCGCAGCCACAGCGTGGGGGCGGGTTCGGCGCGGTGGTGTCGGCGTGCGGCGAGGGCCGCGAGTTCCGTCGTACGGCCGCTGCCCGGGGAGCCGACGAGACCGAGGACCGGGGAGGACCCCTGTCCGTCCGCGAAGGCCGTCAACTGCCTTGCCGGCTCGGCCCGTTCCACCGGCTCCACCCGGGCGAGGCGGCCTGCCGGTGCCCCCGATGGGCCGTCCTGGTCCACCGACGTGGCCGTCAGTTCCAGTACGCCCGCCAGGTTGAGGTCGGCTCCGTAGGCGGGGACCGTGGCCGCGTTGCGGGCGAGGAGCTCGGCCAGGGCACCGTCGGTCCCGGGGCGCAGGGGGACGGCGTACCCGGTGTCGCGGTGGCCGGACCGCAGGGCCGTGCCGAGGACGGCGACGACGGCGCCCGTGTCGGCGTCCAGGACCGGGCCTCCGGCGGCGCCCCCGCCGAGTCGCAGCGCGTCCTGGCCGGCCGTGCCGATGGCCAGTTCCAGGGCGTCGTCGATGAGGCGGTAGCGGTCCGTCGCCGCGTAGGTGACGGAGGTCGCGGCGAGGACGCGGGCCTCGCGCCAGCGGCCGGCGGCGACACGGACGTAGGTACCGGTCTCGACCCGGTCCCGGACGGTGATGGGGAGCGGGTCGACGGCCAGGCCCTCGGTGCGGACGAGAGCGAGGTCCAGCTCGGGGAGGGCGGTCACCGCCTCCGCCGGCACCAGGCAGGTGCGGTCGCCGCCCGCGTGCACCACCAGTCTGGGCAGGCCGTCGACCGCTTCGTGGCTGGTGACGACGGTGCCCTGGTGGTCGGCGAGGAAGCCGGTGCCGCGGGGGCGCCCGGCGAGGTCGTGGATGCGGACGACGGCGGCCTCGAGGCTCTGCCGCTCCCCCGTGTCCCGTGACTGCGGCGCACCGTCGCCCCCCGTATGCCGGGACCGCTCTCGTCCCGTCATGGCCGTCCTCCCCGCCGTACACCCGTTCCCTGGGTTCGACGGTAGGCGCGGGATGATCAGCGGGACAGATCGCGTCGTGAACGCGCCCCCTTCCACTCCCTCGGTTCACTCCGAGCGCCTGCCCGGACGGGTGAACAGGCGGGGGTCGCTGGATACACCCTAGGGGTGGGGGAACCGAGGGGGGACCGTGGAGCGGCGTCGCAACCCCGTGAGCGCCGCTCCACGGGCGGGCAGCCTCGGTTCTGCCGGCGAAGTCGTCAGCCGAAGACGGCCAGGCTCTTCGCCTTGCCCTTCTGCGACTCGACGAGCGCGAGGAAGTGTCCCTCGGGGTCGAAGACGGCGACCGGGCCGGCGGTGGCGTACTCGTCGGGCATCTCCAGGCGGACGCCGTTCGTCAGCAGGCGGGCGCGTCCGGCGTCCACCTCCCAGCGGGGGAAGGCGGCGGTGGCGGCGTCCGCGATGGGCATGACCGTCAGCTGCTGCTGGAGTTCGTCGAGCGTCTTCGCGGAATCCAGCTTGTAGGGGCCCACCCGGGTCCTGCGCAGGGCCGTGAGGTGGCCGCCGACTCCGAGGCCGGCGCCGAGGTCGCGGGCCAGGGCCCGGATGTACGTGCCGGAGGAGCAGACCACCGAGACGACCAGGTCGAGGACGGGGGTGCCGTCCTCGGCGACCGCGTCCCGGATGTCGTACACCGAGAAGGACGAGACGGTGACCGGGCGGGCCGGGATCTCGAACTCCTCGCCCTCACGGGCCCGTTTGTAGGACCGCACGCCGTTGATCTTGATGGCGCTGACCTTGGACGGCACCTGCATGATGTCGCCGGTGAGCTCCGCGATCCCGGCGTCGACGGCCTCCCGGGTGACCTTCGAGGCGTCGGCCGACCCCGTGATCTCGCCCTCGGCGTCGTCGGTCAGGGTGGTCTGGCCCAGGCGGATCGTGCCCAGGTACTCCTTCTCGGTCAGCGCGAGGTGGCCGAGGAGCTTGGTCGCCTTCTCGACGCCGAGGACGAGCACGCCCGTCGCCATGGGGTCGAGGGTGCCGGCGTGTCCGACGCGGCGCGTCTTCGCGATGCCGCGCATCTTGGCGACCACGTCGTGCGAAGTGAAGCCCGACGGCTTGTCGACGATGACAAGGCCGTCGGGCGTCTGGTTCCTCTGGGTCATTCGGCGGCGTCGTCCTCGTCCTCGCCCGGCTTCTTGTACGGGTCAGCCTCGCCAGCGTAGGCGGCGCCGGCCGAGACCTCGCGCACCTTCGCGTCGGACAGCCGGGCCTTGTCGAGGAGGTCCTCGATGGTCCGGGCGGTGTCCGGCAGGGCGTCGGCCACGAAGGTCAGCGTCGGCGTGAACTTCACGCCGGCCGCGGCCCCGACCGCGGAGCGGAGCACGCCCTTGGCGCTCTCCAGCCCGGCCGCCGCTGCGGCTCGCTCCTCGTCGTCCCCGTACACGGTGTAGAAGACGGTCGCCTCCCTCAGGTCCCCGGTGACCCGGGTGTCCGTGATGGTGACGTGCGAGCCGAGCCGCGGGTCCTTGATCCCGCGCTGCAGCTTCTGGGCCACCACCTCTCGGATGAGGTCCGCCAGCCTCTTGGCACGCGCGTTGTCGGCCACTGGTCCGTCTCCTTAGTAACTTCTCTTGCCGCTTGCTTCAGTCTTCGTCGCTGTGGAGCCTGCGTCGAACCGAGAGCAGTTCCACCTCGGGCCGCGCGGCGACCAGTCGCTCACAGCGGTCCAGTACGTCGGCGAGGTGCCCTGTGTCCCCCGAGACCACCGCCAGCCCGATCTCGGCCCTGCGGTGGAGGTTCTGATTGCCCGTCTCCGCCGCGCTCACCGCGTACTTGCGCTGGAGCTCGGCCACGATCGGACGGACGAGAGAGCGTTTCTCCTTCAGCGAGTGGACGTCGCCGAGGAGCAGGTCGAAGGACAGAGTCCCCACATACATGTGTGTCCGGATGTCCCGCCGGTTCGGGGTACGGGCGCCACGCTTCGTCGCCGATACGGGAACCGTACACGCAACGGCCGGGGCCGATCGACGGAAATTCCGTGGAGGAACTTCCCCGCCGACCGGCCCCGATCGCGTGCTGGATCAGACGCGCGGCTTCTCGCGCATCTCGTACGTCGCGATGACGTCGTCCACCTTGATGTCGTTGAAGTTGCCGAGGTTGATACCGCCCTCGAACCCTTCGCGGATCTCGGTGACGTCGTCCTTGAAGCGACGCAGGCCCTCGATGTTGAGGTTCTCCGCGACCACCTTGCCGTCGCGGATGAGGCGGGCCTTGGTGTTGCGGCGCACCTCGCCGGAGCGGATGAGGACACCGGCGATGTTGCCCAGCTTGGACGACTTGAAGACCTCGCGGATCTCCGCCGTACCGAGCTCGACCTCCTCGAACTCCGGCTTCAGCATGCCCTTCAGGGCCGCCTCGATCTCCTCGATCGCCTGGTAGATGACCGAGTAGTACCGGACGTCCACGCCCTCGCGCTCGGCCATCTGCGCCGCGCGGCCTGCCGCACGGACGTTGAAGCCGATCACGATGGCGTCGGAGCCCATCGCCAGGTCGATGTCCGACTCCGTGACCGCACCGACGCCGCGGTGCAGGACGCGGATGTCGACCTCTTCGCCGACGTCCAGCTGGAGCAGGGAGGATTCCAGCGCCTCGACCGATCCGGACGCGTCGCCCTTGATGATCAGGTTCAGCTGCTGGACCTCGCCGGCCTTCAGCACCTTGTCCAGGTCCTCCAGCGACACGCGGCGCGTGCGCTTGGCGAACGCGGCGTTGCGCTCACGGGCGGCGCGCTTCTCCGCGATCTGACGGGCCGTACGGTCCTCGTCCACCACGATGAAGTTGTCGCCCGCACCCGGGACGTTGGTCAGGCCCAGGACCTGGACCGGCGTCGACGGGCCGGCCTCGGCGACGTTGTTGCCGTTGTCGTCGAGCATGGCGCGCACCCGGCCGTAGGCGTCGCCCACGACCATCGTGTCGCCGACCCGCAGCGTGCCTCGCTGGACGAGGACCGTCGCCACGGCACCGCGGCCGCGGTCGAGACGGGACTCGATCGAGATGCCCTGCGCGTCCTGGTTCGGGTTGGCCCGCAGGTCGAGCGAGGCGTCGGCCGTCAGGATCACGGCCTCCAGCAGGGAGTCGATGTGCAGACCCTGCTTGGCGGAGATGTCGACGAACATGGTGTCGCCGCCGTACTCCTCGGCCACCAGGCCGTACTCGGTCAGCTGACCGCGCACCTTGGTCGGGTCGGCGCCCTCGACGTCGATCTTGTTGACCGCGACGACGATCGGGACGTCGGCCGCCTTGGCGTGGTTGAGCGCCTCGACCGTCTGCGGCATGACGCCGTCGTTGGCCGCGACGACCAGGATCGCGATGTCGGTCGACTTCGCACCACGGGCACGCATGGCGGTGAACGCCTCGTGACCCGGGGTGTCGATGAAGGTGATCTTGCGCTCTTCGTCGTTGACCTCGGTCGCGACCTGGTAGGCACCGATGTGCTGGGTGATGCCGCCGGCCTCGCCCGCGATGACGTTCGTCTTGCGGATGGCGTCGAGCAGTCGGGTCTTACCGTGGTCGACGTGACCCATGACGGTCACGACCGGCGGACGGACGACCAGGTCCTCCTCGCCGCCCTCGTCCTCGCCGAACTCGATGTCGAAGGACTCGAGCAGCTCACGGTCCTCTTCCTCGGGGCTGACGATCTGAACCGTGTAGTTCATCTCGTCGGCGAGGAGCTGCAGCGTCTCGTCGGAGACGGACTGCGTGGCCGTGACCATCTCGCCGAGGTTCATCATGACCGCGACGAGCGATGCCGGGTTGGCGTTGATCTTCTCCGCGAAGTCGGTGAGCGACGCGCCACGGGAGAGACGGATGCTCTCGCCGTTGCCGCGCGGCAGCATCACGCCGCCGACGCTCGGCGCCTGCATGGCCTCGTACTCCTGGCGCCTCTGCCGCTTCGACTTGCGGCCACGGCGCGCGGGACCGCCGGGACGGCCGAAGGCGCCCTGCGTGCCACCACGACCGCCCGGACCACCGGGACGACCGCCGAAGCCGGGACGGCCACCGCCGCCGGCACCCGCACCGGGACCACCGGGACGGCCGGCGAAACCGCCGCCACCGCCACCGGGACCGCCGGGACGGCCGGCGAAGCCGCCACCGCCGCCGCCACCGGGACGACCGGCGAAGCCGCCGCCGCCCGGACGACCGCCGCCACCGCCACCGGGACGACCGCCGCCGCCGGGACCGCGACCGCCGGGACCGCCGCCACCGGGGCGGGGGCCGGCAGCCGGACGCTGCGGCATCATGCCGGGGTTCGGACGCGGGCCGCCGGGGCCGCCGCCGGGACGGGGACCGCCCTGCGGACGGGGCATGCCGCCCGGGGTCGGACGCGGGCCGCCCGGAGCCTGCGGACGGGGACCGCCCGAAGCGCCCTGGGGACGGGGACCGCCCTGGCCCTGCGGACGCGGGGCGCCGCCGGGACGCTCACCGGGGCCACCCGGGCCGCCGGGACGCGGGGCGCCGCCCGGACGGGGCGCCTGCGGGCGCGCCATGCCGGTGGAGCCGCCGGAGGTGAAGGGGTTGTTGCCCGGACGCGGACCGGCCGGACGGGCACCGGGACGCGGGGCCTGGCCACCCGGACGCTGGGCGCCGGGACGGTCACCGCGGTCGCCGCGACCCTGGCCGCCCTGGCCGGGGCCGCCGGGACGCGGGGCGCCCGGACGGGGAGTCTGGCCGCTGGGGCGCGGGGCGCCCGGACGCGGGCCGGAGCCCTGGGACGCGGGGGCCGCAGGGGCCGACGGGGGTGCCGTGAACTCGGGCGTCGTCGGAGCCGGGGACGCCGGGGCGGGCCGCGGCGCGGGCTTCGGGCCCGGGGTGGGACGGGGACCGGGAGAGACCGGTGCGGCGGGAGCCGCGGGCTTCTCGGCGGCGGCCGGCTTCGGGGCCGGCGGGCGCGGGGCAGCCGGACGGGCGGCCTGCGCGGGAGAGGGGGCCGCCGGACGTGCCGGGGCGGCCTTGCGTGCGGGGGCGGCCTTGCCGCCTCCGTTGCCCTGCTGGAGGGCGTCCGTCAGTTTGCGGACGACGGGCGCTTCGATGGTCGAAGACGCCGAACGGACGAATTCACCGAGTTCCTGGAGCTTGGCCATGACGACCTTGCTCTCAACCCCGAACTCCTTGGCGAGTTCGTATACCCGGACCTTAGCCACTTCGCTCCTTTTAGGTCCGGGTGCGTCCGGACCGTCGCTACTTCATGGGCGTACTCATCGCGTGCTCATCGAGTGCTCATCGCAATCTCGACCTACTTCCAACTCGCGGGGTACCTAGGGCCGCACGGGGTTCCGTACGGCACGTCTTACGGTGTTGCCTGCTCAGCAACTGTTGTCTGCTCGACGTACTGGCGCAACGCCTTAATGTCGAGCGCTCCCGGGGCGCGCAGCGCCCTCGTGAACGCCCGGCGGCGTACTGCCTGGTCGAGACAGACCGAGGCGGGGTGTACATAGGCACCCCGGCCGGGCAGCGTACCGCGAGGATCGGGGACGCAAGCGTCCTTGATCGCCACGATGCGCAGCAGATCCGTCTTGGCCGCTCGTTCCCGGCACCCCACACAGGTGCGTTCAGGGCAGGCGCGGGCGTGCGTCCGGCCAGACACTCCTCAGTCTACCTCCCCGTACCGACCTCACCCCTCTGGGTGAGGTTTCGAACAGCTGCCGGGCAAGATCCGTCTCGATCCAACCCACCCCGGGCCGAGATCTATTCCCCGGCCTGCTCGGTGTCGGGCCGGATGTCGATCCGCCAGCCGGTCAGGCGGGCCGCGAGGCGGGCGTTCTGGCCCTCCTTGCCGATCGCCAGCGACAGCTGGTAGTCCGGCACCGTCACGCGCGCGGAACGGGCGGCGAGGTCGACGACCTCCACCTTGGAGACCCGGGCCGGCGAGAGGGCGTTGGCGACCATCTCGGCCGGGTCGTCGGACCAGTCGACGATGTCGATCTTCTCACCGTTCAGCTCGCCCATCACGTTGCGCACCCGGCCGCCCATGGGGCCGATGCAGGCGCCCTTGGCGTTCAGGCCCGAACGGGTGGACCGTACGGCGATCTTGGTGCGGTGACCGGCCTCACGGGCGATCGCGGCGATCTCCACGGACCCGTCGGCGATCTCCGGCACCTCCAGGGCGAAGAGCTTCTTCACCAGGTTGGGGTGCGTACGGGAGAGGGTCACCGACGGGCCACGGACGCCCTTGGCCACGCGGACGACGTACGACCGCAGGCGCATGCCGTGCGGGTAGGTCTCGCCCGGCACCTGCTCCTGCACGGGCAGGATGGCCTCCAGCTTGCCGATGTCCACGAGCACGTTCTTCGGGTCGCGGCCCTGCTGGACCACTCCGGTGACGATGTCGCCCTCGCGGCCGGCGTACTCGCCGAGCGTCGCGTCGTCCTCGGCGTCGCGCAGCCGCTGCAGGATGACCTGCTTGGCGGTGGTGGCGGCGATACGGCCGAAGCCGGACGGGGTGTCGTCGAACTCGCGGGGCTCCTGGCCCTCCTCGAGGTCCTCGGGGTCCTCCTTCGCCCACACGGTCACATGTCCGGTCTCCCGGTTGAGCTCCACGCGCGCGTGCCGACGGCTTCCCTCGGTGCGGTGGTAGGCGATGAGGAGGGCCGACTCGATCGCCTCGACCAGCAGGTCGAAGGAGATCTCCTTCTCCCGTACCAAGCCCCGCAGGGCACTCATGTCGATGTCCACGGCTACGCCTCCTCTTCCTTCTTGTCGTCCTTGTCGTCCTTGCGGCTGAACTCGACCTGCACGCGCGCCTTCTCGACGTCGCCGAAGGCGACTCTGCGCGCGGTGGCCTTGCGCCCCTTGACCCCGGGCACTTCGAGGTCGACACCGTCGTCGTCGACGTCGAGGATCCTGGCGACCAGTTCGCCGCCCTCGGCCAGCTGGAACCTCACCAGCCGGCCCTTGGCGCGCACATAGTGCCGGTGCTCCTTGAGGAGGCGTTCCGCGCCCGGGGTGCCGACCTCGAGGGTGTACTCGCCCTCGCCCATCGCGTCCGTCTCGTCGAGCTTCGCCGAGAGCGCGCGGCTCACATCGGCGATCTGGTCCAGATCCGCACCGGTGTCGGAGTCGACGACGACGCGCAGCACCCGCTTGCGTCCGACGGAGTCCACTGCGATCTCTTCGAGATCCAGGCCCTGGGAGCTGACGAGCGGTTCCAGGAGCTCTCGCAGCCTCTCGCTCTGGGTGGTGCTCATCCGGGTGACTCCTCGGCCGCGTGTGCTGTTGTGGGATGGTCGCGTGTCTGGTCAAAGGGTATCCGGTCGCAGGGAGTGTTGCCGTCCACCTGTGCACGGCCGGTGGCGGTGAGCGGCACCGAACGTGAGCGCGGGTACCGTGATCACGGCGGAACACTCCCGCCCGTGTGTTCGCCCGATGTTCGTACGAGCCCCCGAGGACGTCACCCGTGCAGTACCCCCCACACTCGCGCACCCTCTCGGGGCCGCGCAGAAGATCCCTGCTCGCCTCCGCCGCCGGGACCGCCCTGCTGGCGGGCTGTTCGCACGGCTCCGGGGAGTCCGAGGAGAGCACCGGCGGCAGTCCGTCGCTCACCGCGAGGGCACGCGCGCGTGCGGCCCGGGAGAGCGAGGGGCTGCTGCAGCGGTACGACGCCGTGCTCGCCGCGCATCCGGCGGCGGCGGAGCGGCTGCGGCCCCTGCGGGCGGAGGTCCTGCGGCACACGGAGGCGTTCGGAGGGACGGCCGCGAAGGGAAGCCCGGCGTCCGCATCGCCGTCCTCGGCGTCCGTGTCGGCGTCGGCGTCGGCGTCCGCCGCCGTACCGGTCGACGAGAAGGAGGCCGTCGCGCAGCTCGCCGCCGCCGAGCGGGCGCTGGCCGAGCGGCGTACGGCGGCGCTCCTGGACGTGCCGGGAGAGCTGGCGCGACTGCTGGCGTCGGTCGCGGCGGCCGGGGCGGCGCACGCGTATCTGCTGACGGAAGGTGCCAGGTGAGCGACGAGAGCAGGCAGAAAGCGCTGAAGGCCCTGCAGGCGGCGCTGGCCGCCGAGCACGCGGCGGTCTACGGCTACGGAGTGGTCGGCGGCCGGATCGGCGAGGCCCGGCGCGCCGAGGCCCGTTCCGCGTACGACGCCCACCGCTCCCGCCGTGACGCCCTCACCCGCGACATCCGGGGCCTCGGGGGCATGCCGGTCGCCGCGGCGGCCGCGTACGCGCTGCCGTTCCCGGTGCCGGACCCGGCGGCGGCGGTGAAGCTGGCCGCGGTGCTGGAGGACCGGGTGGCCGGGGTGTACTCCGACGTGGTGCGGGCCACCGAGGGCGAGCGGCGGCGCTCGGGTGCCGAGGCGCTGCGGGAGGCGGCGGTGCGGGCGGTGCGCTGGAGCGGGGAGAGCGTAGCCTTCCCTGGGCTCGCCGAGCGGGCGGGCACGACCGGCACGACCTCCGCCTCGCCGACGCCCTCGGCGTGACCGGCACGGGAAGGGAACGACTCGGGTATGGCTTTCGAACCCCCGCAGCGTCTGGTGCGGGCGCTCGGCGAGACGGCACCGGACGGTGACGGCTGGCTGGAGAAGCTGCCCGAGGCGGCGGAACGGGCCGTCGCGCTACGCGAGTTGACCGTGGAGCGGGTGCAGGTGCCCGGGGGCCGCAGCAGCCTGGTCGTACTGGTCCGGCGCCCCGACGGCAGCCCGGCCGTGCTCAAACTGGCGCCGCCGCGGTCGCGGCCGGGGGCCGAACGGGCGGCGCTGTCCCACTGGGGCGGCCTCGGGGCCGTACAGCTCGTCGAAAACGTGACCCAGGACGATGCGCAGGACCGTGCGCAGGACACCGCGCAGGACGGTGTGCTGCTGCTGGAGCGGCTGCATCCTGACGTCTCCGTGCGGTCGCTGCCGGAGGCGAAGGCGCTGCTGGAGGCGGCGGGGACCTTGCGGCGGCTGTGGGTGGAGCCGCCCGCCGGTCATGTCTTCGAGACGGTCGCCGAGCGGACGGGGCGGCAGGCGGAGGCGATGCGGGCCGGCGCGGGTGCCTTCGGCGAGGTGGCCTCGCTGGTCGACGCGGCGCTGGGTGCGCGGGCCGAGCTGTTGGGGTCGCCGCCCGAGGGGCGGCTGCTGCACGGGACGTTCCGGCAGAGCAAGGTGCTGGCCGGGGAGCGGATGCCGTGGTTGGCCGTGGGGCCGGATCCGGTGGTCGGGGAGAGCGCGTTCGATCTGGCGCGGTTGGTGCGGGATCGGGTGGAGGACTTGATCGCCTCGCCGTCGGGGGCGGCGACCACACGGCGGCGGGTCAAGCGGTTGGCCGAGTCGTTGGATGTGGATCAGGAGCGGTTGCGGGGGTGGACGTTGTTCCGGGCCGTGGAGTCGGGAGTGCGGGCCCTTCGGGTGGGGCGGGCGAAGGATGCGGAGCTGTTGCTCGAGTTTGCCGGGTGGCTTTGAGGTCGTGCCTGGAGGGGCGCTCACCTCGCCGTCAGTTTCAAGGCGAGGACCGGACAGTCCGCCGCCGCTCTGCGTGCCCGTTTCAGAGTGCGGGCCGGGACCTGAGCCCCGTCGGTCAGCGGGTAGCCCCACTCGTCCGGGGTGATGTGCTCCGGGAGGAGTTCCGCGCACAGGCCGTGACCCTGGCAGGACGTCCAGTCGATGTCGATGCGCTGGTCCATGTCAGAACTCCTGGGGTACGGGGAGCAGGGGTGTGCGGTCGGTTGCGGTGCACAAGCCCCTTGCGTGGGCGTCCAGTTCGGATGTGAAGGTCGTGAGCGCGCTGCGGACCAGGCGGGCCGTGCCGTCGGGGTGGTGGCAGGCGCCGCGGCCCTCGACCAGGCCGGACCAGCGGGACACATCGGTGCGGGTGGTGCCCTGGGGGCCCGGGGTCGCCAGGGTCTGGAATCCGGCCGCGATGCGGGGCAGGCCGTTGAGGCAGGGGCCGCACTGGCCGGCCGACTGGAGGGCCAGGTAGCGCAGGACCCGGGCGGTCTCCGCGAGGCCGCAGCGGTCGGCGGGGAGGGCGGCCAGGACTCCGGCGCCCATCGTCGTCGCGTCCAGGGAGAGTTGGGCCGCCTCCGCTGCCGGGATCCAGCCGCCGTGGTAGCCGCCCAGGAGGACGGCGGACATGCCGTGCAGAGGAACGACGCGGTGCAGCGGTGTGCCGAACGGGGCCTCGGTCACGCGGGGTTGGCGGCCCGGTACGTGAACCGTGCAGAGGGCGCTGCCGGGTTGGCCGGGCGTGCCCGCCGAGCGGAACCACTCCAGGCCGTAGCGGGCGATCAGGGCCAGGTGGGCGAGGGTCTCGACGTTCTGGACCAGGGTCGGCGCCCGGCGCACACCGCGTTCGCGGACCGGCGGGTCCTGGTACGACGGCAGCGCGGCGGCTCCGCCGACGAACTGGGCGAGCGCCGAGGCCTGGCCGGACAGGAACCGCTTGGGGAGCCGTACGACCCGGACGGGGACCGGGTCCCCGCGGTGGGCGACGGCCGATTCGAGGGAGGAGACACCTTCCTCGACCGCCAGGTGGGCCTCCCCCGCGCCGACCGCCCGGGCCGCCACCTGCAGGCCGTCGAGGACCAGGTGCGGTGACAGCGCGAGCAGCGTCTTGTCCTTGCGGCTCGCGGGCTCGCCCTCCGCGCCGTTGGCGACGACGACCGGAGTACGGCCCGTGCGGCGGGCGGCCTCGACGACCGCGGTCAGCTTGCGGTGCACCGGGAACGCCGCTCCCCCGCGGCCGGTGAGCCCGGACGCGGCGATGGTGGTGAGGAGCGCGGCCTGGTCGCCGTAGGAGAGTGGGCCGTAGCGCTGTTCGTGCGTGGCGAGGTCGGCCGGGGTGCCTGTGGGCGCGAGCAGGCGCGGGGGCATGTGGAGGTCGGGGTGGCTCGCGGTCATGAGCGGGCTCCTTCGGCCGTGCGGAGAAGGGCTTCGGGGGTACGGCGGGCCGCGCGGGCGGACTGCGCCAGGCGGATGCCGCCGGCGGCCACGACCGCGGCCACGCAGGAGATCGTCAGCCAGGTCATCCAGCCGGTGCCGGTGTCCGTGCCGATGCCGATGCCGTGGAACAGGGCGACCGGCCAGGAGGCGTAGGCCAGCCAGTGGAGGGCGCGCCAGGTGCGGTGGCCGAGGCGTTCGCGCAGGAGGCTGGTGATCAGGACGGTGAGCATCAGGTCGAGGGCGACCGTGCCGAGTCCCAGCCAGAGGGGTTGGTAGTCGGAGACGAAGGGGACGACGACGTCGGTGAGGGTGATGTTGACGTAGCTGTCGAGTACCGCGAGGGCGATGTGGAGGGTGAGGAAGGCCGTCGCGGAGAGGGAGAGGGTGCGGTGGAGGGAGACCGTGCCGAAGTGGGGGAGGCCGGGGAGTCTGCCGCGGAGCTTCACTGCGATGCCGAGGAGTACGACGACCGTGACGAGGATGAGGCTGATGGCACCTGTGGCTCGGTTGGCGTACCAGAGGGTTTCGGTTGTCATGCGGCCGACCGCCGGTGGGGGCTGGTCGCGCTCCGCGGCGAAGCCGCTGATTGACACAGTCCCGCGCCCCTGAGGGCGTCTGGCCAGCCCGGAGTCGTTATGACCTGCCCCTCCTGGCTCACCAAACGCGCCGGCAGGGCCATCCTCGTCAGCCAACCCTCCGCCCCCGCCCCTTTCACCAGGGCCGCTGTCGTCGCCGCGTTGGCCTCGGCGCACGTCGCGGCCGCTACCGTGACCGTGCGCCATGGGGTGTGGGCCGGGAGGCCCGTGTGCGGGTCGATGATGTGGTGGAGGGTGTGGTCGCCGCGGCGCCAGTTGCGGGCAGCCGTGCCCGAGGTGGCGAGGCCTCCGCTGTGCAGGCCGACCAGGGCGTACGGGCCCTGGGGCGGTGTCTTTCCGACCGGGCCGGTGATGTCCTGGACGCGGATCTGCCAGCCGTCGGCCGGGGGCTCGCCCGCGACGGCGGTGTCGCCGCCGAGGCTCACCAGGACTCCGCAGCCGGCCGTCCGCGCGAGCAGCGCGGCGGCCTTGTCGGCGGCCCAGGCCTTCGCCGTGGCACCGAGGTCGAGGCGGACGCCGGCCGGGACGGTGACCGTACCGGTCGCGCGGTCGAGGTGGACGGTGCGCCAGCCGGGGGCGCGCCTCACGGTGAGCCGGATCGGGCGGTCGTCCTCCTGGACCAGCGTGAAGTCGCGGTCGTAGCCGATCGCGTCCATCGCCGAGCCGACCGTGGGGTCGACGGCGCCGTCGGTCGTCTCCGCCGCGTCCAGGGCGACCGCGAGGGTCTCGGCGAGCAGCGGGCTGACCCGGACCGGGCGGCCCACGCTGTCGTCGAGGGCGGCCAGTTCGGAGTCGCTGCGGAAGCGGCTGCAGGCCGCGTCGACCTCGGCGAGGTGCCGGGCCAGCAGCAGGTTGCAGGAGTCCAGCAGGGCCGGGTCGGTGACGACCAGGCGGACCGTGGTGCCCAGGGCACGCCACTCGACGGCGGCCGTGGTGCGGGGCTCGGCCGGCGCGCTCATCACGACGCCCCCGAGGTGGAGTCGGTGGAGCCGCTGCCATTGGAGGAGGTCAGGCCCCCCGTGGACGAGGCGGAGGAAGAGGTGTCGCCGGACGACGAGGACGAGCTCGTACCGCTGGTGTCGCTGCTGCCCGTGCCTGTGCTTCCGCTCGACCCGGTGCTGCTGTTCGTCGTCGAGGACACCGCGCCGGTGTCCGTGTGCATCGTGCCGATCAGCGCGAACATTCCGGCGGCGGCCGCCAGTGTGACGGCCGCCGCTGTCGCCGCGGTGCGCCGGGTCCCTCTGCGGACCGCGGCGAGAGCACCTCGTTCCCTGCTGGTCATGTCGTTCCCTCCCTGGTGACGTTCTGTCACGCACTACGGTCGGGTACGACCCTCAGAGAAGTCTGTGAGGCAGCTTCAGGTGCCCCCAGAGGTTTCTGAGGAGTTCCTTTAGGCGGTGAGGCGGGCGATCGCCTCGTCCACCGTCAGCTCCTCGCGCTCACCGGTCCTGCGGTCCTTGAGCTCCAGGACGCCCTCGGCGGAGCGGCGCCCGGCGACCAGGATCTGCGGTACGCCGATGAGCTCGGAGTCGGTGAACTTCACGCCCGGGGAGACGCCGGCGCGGTCGTCGACGAGGACGCGCAGGCCCGCGGCGCGGAGCTTCTCGGAGACCTCCAGGGCCAGTTCGGTCTGCAGGGCCTTGCCGGCGGCGACGACGTGGACGTCGGCGGGCGCGACCTCCTTCGGCCACACCAGGCCCTTGTCGTCGGCGGTCTGCTCGGCGAGCGCGGCGACGGCGCGGGAGACGCCGATGCCGTAGGAGCCCATGGTCACGCGGACCGGCTTGCCGTTCTGGCCGAGGACGTCGAGCTTGAGCGCGTCGGCGTACTTGCGGCCGAGCTGGAAGATGTGGCCGATCTCGATGGCGCGGTCCAGCTTCAGTCCGGTGCCGCACTTGGGGCAGGGGTCGCCCTCCTGGACGACCACGACGTCGACGTACTCGTCGACCTGGAAGTCCCGTCCGGCGACGACGTTCTTGGCGTGCGTGTGGGCCTTGTTGGCGCCGGTGATCCAGGCCGTGCCGGGGGCCACGCGCGGGTCGGCGATGTACCTGACCTTCTCGCCGCGGCCCTGCGGGCCGACGTAGCCGCGGACCAGGTCCGGGCGGCCGGCGAAGTCGGCCTCGGTCACCATCTCGACGACCGCCGGGGCGAAGTGCGCCTCGACCTTGTCCATGTCGACCTCGCGGTCGCCGGGGACGCCGACGGCGACGATCTCGCCGTCGACCTTGACGAGGAGGTTCTTGAGGGTGGCGGAGGCCTCGACGCCGAGGTGGGCGGCGAGGGTCTCGATGGTCGGGGTGTCCGGGGTGGGGATCTCCTCGAGCGCGGGCACGCCGTCGGCGTCCACCGGCTTCAGCTCGTAGGTGATCGCCTCGGTGTTGGCGGCGAAGTCGCAGTTGGGGCAGTCGGCGAAGGTGTCCTCGCCGGCCCCGGCCGGGGCGAGGAACTCCTCCGACTTGGAGCCGCCCATGGCGCCGGCGGTGGCGGCGCAGATGCGGTAGTCGAGGCCGAGGCGCTCGAAGATCCGCTGGTAGGCCTGGCGGTGCAGGGCGTAGGACTGGGCGAGGCCCTCGTCCTCGGTGTCGAAGGAGTACGAGTCCTTCATCAGGAACTCGCGGCCGCGCAGGATGCCGGCCCGCGGGCGGGCCTCGTCGCGGTACTTGTGCTGGATCTGGTAGAGGATGACCGGCAGGTCCTTGTAGGAGGACGCCTGGTCCTTCACCAGCAGGGTGAAGATCTCCTCGTGGGTCGGGCCGAGGAGGTAGTCGCCGCCCTTGCGGTCCTTGAGGCGGAACAGCTCCTGGCCGTACTCGTCCCAGCGGCCGGTGGCGTCGTAGGGCTCCCGGGGCAGCAGGGCGGGGAGCAGGACCTCCTGGGCGCCGATCGCGTCCATCTCCTCACGGACGACGCGCTCGACGTTGGCCAGCACCTTCTTGCCGAGCGGCAGCCAGCTCCAGATGCCGGCCGCGGTGCGGCGGACATAACCGGCGCGGACGAGCAGCTTGTGGCTGAGGACCTCGGCGTCCGCCGGGTCGTCGCGCAGCGTCTTCGCCATCAACTGGGACATGCGCTGGACCGGTGCGTTGGCCATGGTTCTCGTACTCCTGCCGGGAAAGGGTGATGGCTAGGAGGTTAGCCGGGGTCGCTGTGCCGGTGGAAATCCGTTACCGGCGGCGCAGCGGGAGGGGGGCGCCCATCACGGCGTACGGCTTCGGGGCGCTGGGGAACAGGACGCGGCGGGCCAGGTCCTCGTAGCCGAGGGAGTGGTAGAGACCGCGGGCCGGGCTGTCGGTGTCGATCGCGGACAGGATCGAGCGGGGTTCGGCGGCGGCGTCGGTGATGGTGGTGATCAGGGAGCGGCCGATGCCCCGGTTCTGGTAGCGGGGGTGGACGTGCAGCTCGGTGATCACGAAGGAGTCGTCGAGCCAGGCGTCGTGCCCCTGGGCACGGAGGTAGGGCTCGACGACGGTCGACCACCAGTGGGTGCGGTCGTTCGGCATGCCGTACACGAACCCGACGAGCCGGCCGCCGCTGGTGGCGCCGAGGGCGCGGGCTCCGGGGTAGGTCATGTGGCGCAGGACGATCTGCCGGCGGACGGCCACCTCGTCCGCGCCGAGACCGAAGGCGACGGCCTGGACGGCGAGAGCCTCGTCTACGTGGGCGGGGAGGTCGAGGGGGCCGATGACGAGGTCCATGCGGGGGAGACTACAGGTCTCCCACCAGGCTCAGAACAGCACTGTGAACAGCGGCTAGAAGAGCACGCTCGTGAACGCGCCGACCTCCTGGAACCCCACCTTCAGGTAGGTCCGCCGCGCCGGGGTGTTGAAGTCGTTGACGTACAGGCTGACCACCGGCGCCACGTCGGCCAGGGCGTAGCGCAGGACCGCCGCCATGCCGGGTGCCGCGAGGCCCCTGCCCCGGTACTCGGGGGCCACCCAGACGCCCTGGATCTGGCAGGCCTGGGGGGTCGCCGCGCCGATCTCGGCCTTGAAGACGACCTTGCCGTGCTCGTCGAGGCGGGCGAAGGAGCGTCCGGCGCCGACGAGTTCGGCGACCCGGGCCTGGTAGAGCAGACCGCCGTCGCCGGCCAGCGGGGAGACGCCGACCTCCTCGGTGAACATCGCCACGCACGCCGGCATGATCGTTTCGATCTCGTCCTTGCGGATGCGACGGACGTACGGATCGGGGGCTATGTCGGCGGGCATGCGGTCGGCGACCATGAGCGGCTGGTGGGCGCGGACCTCGCGGGCCGGGCCCCAGCTGGGTTCGAGCAGCCGCCACAGCTGGGTGGTGGCCTCGGCGGGGCCGACGATGGAGGAGCAGCGGCGGCCGGCCCGGCGGGCGCGGTCGGCGAAGGAGCGCACGGCGCGCGGGGTGGCGCAGATGGGGACCAGGTTGGCGCCGGCGTAGCAGAGGGACGTGAGCATGCCGTCCTCGTAGAAGCCCCACATCTCGCCGCCGAGCCGCCACGGGTCGAGGCCGGCGACCTGGACGCGGGACGTCACGAAGGCGTTCGCGACCGGCTCGCGGTCGAGGACGGCGAGCGCGGCGTCCAGGTCGCTCGGTTCGAGCACTCGGGAGGTGGTCTGGGTCAACACGTGCGGGACCTCACGCTGAGGGTTCTGCTGATCTCCGCACTGTACCTGCCGAATGTGGGCCGCGCCGCCCCGTGCGGCGACGCGGCAGGGCCCGTGCGTCAGCCGTGGCTCGTGGGATGGCCGTAGCCGACCTGTATCTCGTCGATCCGCAGCTGCTGGTAGAACGCGGGCACGGTGGGGGCACCCCAGGTGGTGGGCACGTCGAGGCGGATGTACCGGGTGCGCAGAGCGGCGGGGAGGTCGATGAAGCGGATGCCGCGGGCGCTCTCCAGGACCCCGGCCTTCACCTCACTCCATGTCGTGCCGTCATCACTCACGGACACCGTGTAGTCCTTGATCCGCGCGGAGTCCTCCTTCCTGCCGAAGGTCTCCCGGTTGTATGTCGGCGACCATTCGCGCTGGTTGACGCCGAGGAAGGACGCCTTGCGGACGCGGCCGAGGTCGAGGGTGTAACCGGCGGGCAGGACGCCCTTGTTGTCGCTGTAGGTGGTGAAGTCGCCGTCGGTGAGGGCGGGATCGGAGGCCTTGACCACACCGGTCGGGTAGACGCCCTCGCGCACGGGTGCCGTACGGACCTTGAAGACGGTGTCGTAAGGATCCCAGTCGGTGACGCCCTTGATGGTGAGGGTGCCGCCCTGCTGGTCGAAGTGGAACCGCTTGCCGGTGCGCAGGTCGGTGATCCTCTCGATCCGGTAGCCGTTGTCACGGATGCGGACCTGGTCGCCGGAGGCCGGCTTCGTGGTGACGTGGACGTACTGGGTCGTGCGGTCGGTGCGGCTGACGGTGATGTAGCCGTAGGAGCCGTCGTTCCAACTGCCGGGCTGCATACCGCCGTACATGAACCCGCCGCCGTACACCCCGTGCAGGGACTGCCAGATGGGCGGGAGGTAGTCCTTCATCAGGTCGAGGAACTTCTCCTGCTGGGCGGGGAAGCGGCCGTTGACCATGGCGGTGAAGTCGGCGAGGGAGAGGATGGAGTTGCCCGCGTTGGCGATGTACCGGTCGACGTTGAGACCGGTCGACACCGGGCGGTCCTGGCCGTCGTACCACCAGCTGCCCGTGTCGGGGACCTTGTAGCAGGACTCGGTCAGGCGGGGCATCGGGGTCCAGATCGCCGACGGCTGGTCGTACGGCGGCGTCATGCCGACCTTCTGCTCATGGGACACCATGTCCATGATCGGGGTGTCCTCGTTGTTGTTGCTCAGGGTCATGTCCGGGCGCAACTGGCGGATCTGCTCGTAGAGCTGGTGCTGTTCCCAGTACTCGTTGTCGTTGTCGATCCAGAAGCCCGACAGCTTCGGGTACTTCTTCATGACCTCGAAGAAGTTGTCGTAGCTGAACTCGCCGAAGCCCTCACGGGTGGTGAGGTCGACGTCGTGGCCCTTGTAGGCCGAGTAGGCGGCGGAGTCGAGGGTCTCGATGCCCTGCTCGTTGTGCCACTTGGGGTCGTCGGTCATGTAGAGGATGACCTTCAGGCCCTTCTTGGCGGCCGCGCCGATGAGTTCACCGAGGATGTCCCGCTTGGTCGAGCAGGAGCCGGGGATCGCCGACGGCCAGGGGCGGGCGTAGCCGAGGCGGGAGTGGAAGGTGGCGAGGACGATGTAGCTCGCGCGGATCTTGCGGGCCTCGTCGACCCAGTAGTCCGGGTTCCAGCCGCCGTCGGTGACGTCCTTCTCCCAGCTCGCGCAGTCGAGGTGTTTGGGCGCGGTGAACATGCCCCAGTGCAGGAACATGCCGGCGGTGGCATTGCGCAGCATGGTCTGGCGGGGCGGGTACGCGGGGTGGTGCGCTGCCGCCGCCTGCGACGCGGGCGCGGCGAACAGGCCGCAGAGCAGGGCGAGTACGGCCACCCACAGCAGGTGGACGGTGCTCCGTGCGGGTCTCATGGATACGTGACCTCTGTTCCGTTGACGAACACTTTCCTCAGGACGAGATCCGGGGCGGACTCGATGACGTTCGGCTCGGCGATGCCCGTGAAGTCGCAACGCTCGATGCGGATGTGGCGGAAGGGGTCGGAGTCCAGGCCTTCGAGGTTGATGGCGCGGCGGGCGCCGTCGTGGACCATGTCCTGGACGTGGACGTTGCGGATGACCGCCGGGCGGTCGCCGGTCTGGCCGGAGTAGCGGGTGGTCAGGTAGACGCAGTCCCGGTCGATCTGCCGTCCGGTGAAGCGGCGGACGTACACGCCGTCGATGGCCCCGCCGCGCTTCTTGTTGGTCTTCAGGAAGACGGGATGCCGCGGGTTGTAACGGCCGGGGAAATCAAGGGGGTTGATGCGGCAGTCCTCGGCGAAGACGTCGTACACCCCGCCGGACATCTCGCTGCCCACGGCGATACCGCCCCACCGCCCGGAGAACACACAGTCGCGTACGACGATGTTCCGGCTCGGCGTGCCGACCCGCAGCCCGTCCTCGTCGCGCCCGGACTTGACGGCGATCGAGTCGTCCTCGGTGTGGAAGCGGCATCCGGTGATGTAGACGTCCTCGCAGCACTCGGGGTCGCAGCCGTCGCTGTTGTTGATGCGGCCGATGACGTCGACGTCCTGGACCAGGATGTTGCGGGACAGCACCGGGTGCAGGGTCCACATGGCCGGTTCGAGGACCGTGACATCGCGGATGAGGATGTTCCGGCAGCGGTAGAACTGGACCATGTTGGGGCGCAGATAGTGGCCGGCGCCGAAGACCCGCTCGGCGACGGGCACGCCCCGCTCGCCCATGCCGCGCAGCGCCTCCTGGTCGGCAGGGGCACCGCCGCCGGGGTCGCGCCAGCTCTTCCAGGGGCCCGCCATGCCCTGTCCGTCGAGGGTGCCGGGGCCGGTGATCGCCAGGTCGCGCTGGCCGTGGGCGTAGATGAAGGGCGAGTAGTTGTAGCACTCGGTGCCCTCGAAGCGGGTGAGGACGACCGGGAGGTAGTCGGCGGGGTCGGTGCTGAACAGGACCGTGCCCTCGACACGCAGGTCCACCCCGCTGAGCAGGTGGATCGCACCGGTGAGGAACACGCCCTCGGGGACGACGACATGGCCGCCCCCGGCCTCGTGGCAGGCCTCGACGGCCCGGCGGAAGGCGAGCGTGTTCTTGGTGGTGCCGTCGCCGACCGCGCCGTAGCGGCGGATGTCGAAGAAGCGGTGCGGGAAGGCGGGCGGCCGGATGCGGGCGAGGATGCGCGGGACGCGGGACCAGGGGTCGGCGGGGGCGCCCGAGGCCGGCGGCCTCGGCAGGGCGAGGGCGGCGCCGGACGCCTTCAGGAGCGTACGGCGTCTCATGGCGCCGTCACCTCCGTGCCGTTGACGGTGACGTGCCGTTCGGTGAGGTCGTCGGTGTACGTCACGCTGTCCGGGCCGCGGACCCCGGTGAAGTCGCAGTGGTCCAGGTGGACGCCGTGGAGGTGGTCGGTGGCGAGGCCCTCGAGGTTCAGGACCGCCTTCGCTCCGTCCAGGCGGGTGCGGCGGACGGTGATGTCCTCGACGGTGACCGGGAGGGTGCCGTTCTCACCGCCGTTGTAGTTGGCGGTGACGTAGACGGCCTCGCGGTCCACGTCCGTCCCCGTGAAGTCCCGGATGTGCACGCCGGAGACGAAGCCGCCACGCTTTTTGCTGGTCTTGACGTACAGCGGATACTTGACCGGGTAACGGCCGGGGAACTCGGGCGAGTTGACGACACACCGCTCGGCGAAGACGTTCCGTACCCCGCCCGACATCTCGCTGCCGACCGCGAGTCCGCCCCAACGCCCGGAGAATCGGCAGTCCTGCACGACGACGTTCTCACTGGGCACGCCGACACGCCGGCCGTCCTCGTCGCGCCCCGACTTCACGGCGATGCAGTCGTCGTTGGTGTCGAAGGAGCACTCGCTGATGTGCACGTCCCGGCAGGCCTCGGGGTCGCAGCCGTCGGTGTTGTAGAGGGTGCTGTCGACGGTGACGCGGCGGACGGTGACATTGCTGGACAGCACCGGGTGCACGGTCCACATCGGCGGGTCGACCAGCGTGACGTCGCTGACCAGGACGTTGCGGCAGCGGTGGAACTGGATCAGCTGGGGCCGCAGGTAGTGCCCGGCGCCGAAGACCCGCTCGGCGACCGGGACGCCCGAACTGCCCATCTGGCGCAGGAGTTTCTGGTCGGGCGACTGGAGCCTGCCGTCGCGGTACCAGCTCTCCCACGGGCCGAGCCGGGCCTGCCCGTCGATGATGCCGGTGCCGGTGACGGCGACGTTCTCGCAGCCGTGGGCATAGACGAACGGCGAGTAGTTCCAGCACTCGGTGCCCTCCCAGCGGGTGAGCACCGCGGGGAGGTAGTCGGCGGGGTCGGGGCTGAAGGCGATGACGGCGTTCTCGGTGACATGGAGGTCGACGTTGCTCCGCAGATGGATCGCCCCTGTCAGGTACCTGCCATCCGGTACGACGACCCGGCCGCCGCCCGCCTCATGAGCGGCGGCGACGGCCCGCCGGAACGCCTCGGTGCACGGGGTCACTCCCCCGGCGACGGCGCCGAAGTCCCGGATGTCGAAGCGGCGTCCGGGGAATCGCGGCGGCCTGATCCGGGCGAGGATGCCGGGCACCCGGGTCCAGGGGTCGGCGGGGGCCGCCTCGGCGGGCGGCGGCGTCAACAGCGGGGCGGCCGCGGCCAGGCCCCCCGCGGCGAGGGCGGTGCGTCGGGAGATACGGGCGGTGCGTCGGGGGAAACTTGCACGCAAGGGGGATCACCTGTTTCTGACGGACGGTGCGGGTTCGGTCCGGTCGGTCAGCCGTGGGCCTGCTCCTCCCTCACCCGGGTGACCAGCTGCGTCGGATTGACGAAGCGCAGCGCGATCACCAGCAGCACCAGCATCGACGCCGTGTACATCACGGCCATCGCGTCGATGGACTGCTGCGTACGGATGCCGGCCGAGAAGACGGCGTAGTAAAGGGCGACGACCAGCGTCTGGCTGTCCGGGCCCGCGGTCAGGAACGTCAGCTCGAACATGCCGACCGTGCGGACGAGGACCAGCACGGACGCGGCGAGGATGCCCGGCACCAGCAGCGGCGCGAGGACCCGCAGCAGCACGGACGCCGTCCGCGCCCCGCACATCCGCGCCGCCGCCTCGATGCGAGGGTCGATCTGCTCGATGAAAGGGGTCATGGTCAGCACCACGAACGGCACCGACGGCACGAGGTTCGCCAGCACGACCCCGGTCAGCGTGCCCGCCAGCTGGAACTTGTACAGCACGGTGGCGAGCGGGATGCCGTACGTCAGCGGCGGGACCAGGATCGGCAGCAGGAACAGCAACAGGACCAGCTTCTTGCCGGGGAAGTCGCGGCGGGCGAGCGCGTAGGCGGCCGGGACGCCGACGACCACCGACACCGCGACCACCAGCAGCGAGACCAGCGCGGTCGTCCAGAAGACCTGCCCCAGCGAGAACTCCCGCCAGGCCTCGCCGTACCACTTCGTCGTCCAGCCCTCGGGCAGCCAGCTGGTGAACCAGCGCGTGCCGAAGGAGTCGGCGAGCGGGACGCCCACGATCCCGGCGAGGTTGACCAGGAAGAGCCCGAAGACGAGCACGGCGGCCCAGGCACCGGGCTTGCGCCACCAGGGCCGCGGGCGCGCGGAGGCCTCCTTCGCCGGCGCGGGCACTTCGAGTACGTCGGTCATCAGCCCTTGCCTCCCGTCGCCCCGCGGTACAGCAGCGAGCGCCAGCCCAGCACCAGGACGACCACCGCGAGCATCACGGCGGCCATGACCATCGCGATCGCCGAGCCCAGCGAGTAGTCGAACTTCTGGAAGGCCGCCTGGTAGGCCTCGATGGAGATGACGTGCGTGGCGGCGCGCGGGTCACCGACCAGCTGCGCGGAGGGGAACACCGCGAAGGCCAGCACGAAGGAGAGACAGAAGGTGATCGCGAGACCGGGGGCGAGCAGCGGCAGCATGACGTGCCGGAAGCGGTGCCACCGTCCCGCGCCGAGCGTGGCCGCCGCCTGCTCCAGGCTGGGGTCGATGCCGGTGAGGTACGACAGCGTCAGCAGGTAGGAGAAGGGGAAGCCGGTGATGACCAGCGAGGCCAGAACTCCCCAGTAGTCGTGCACGAGTTGAAGGGGCTGATCGGTCAGGCCGAGACCGTGGAGGATCTTGTTGAGCCAGCCGCTGGGACCCAGGTAGCCGAGCAGGCCCTCGGCGGTGAGGACCGTGCCCAGCGTGATCGGCATGACCAGGATCGTGGTCAGCAGTCGGCGGCCGCGGAAGGGGCGGCGGGTACCGAAGGCGACGGGGACGGCCGCGAGGCAGTTGATCAGCGCGGCGGGCACGGCGAGCCTGAGGGTGATCCAGATCGTCTCGCGCAGATACGGATCGTCGAAGAACCGCCGGTAGTTGGCGAACGCTCCCCCGCCGTGCTGCGGCTGGAAGGAGAGCTGGAGGCCGTAGAGGAAGGGGTAGCAGAACAGCAGGACGAGGAAGACGACGCCGGGGAGCGCGAGCAACAGCGTGCGGTCGACCCCCCGTTCGGCGAGGCGATGGCGCAGGGCCGGCTTTCCCGTGCCGACGGCGCTCATGAGGCTGTCACCGCCTCCGGGTTGGCCGCCGCCGTCCGCGTACGGTCGTCGTCGGCCGCGAACAACAGCACCCGCTCCGCGGGCGCGGCCAGCCGCACCTCGTCGTCCGGGGCGAGCCGGGCGCGGGTACGGAAGTGGACCTGCCGGCCGTCCGACAGCGCCGCCTCGACGGCGAGTTCGCGACCGTGGTACTCGACGACCTCGACCCGGGCGGGCAGCCCCGCTCCCCCGTCGGCGACGACGTCCAGGTCCTCCGGGCGTACCGCAACCGTCACCCGGCCACCGGCGGCCGCACCGGACCGGTCCAGGCCGGTCAACCGGGTTCCGGCGAGGTCCACTCGGGCGTGCTCACCGTCGGTAGAGATGAGCGTCGCGTCGAGCATCGTGCGGTAACCCATGAACCCGGCGACATAACGGTTGGCCGGACGGGCGTACACCTCCTCGGGCGTGCCGATCTGCTGTGTGCGCCCGTCACGCAGCACGACCAGCCGGTCCGCCAGCGACAGAGCCTCCTCCTGGTCATGGGTGACGTACACCGTGGTGAGGCCGAGACGCCGGTGCAGGCGCTTGATCTCGGCGCGCATCTCCAGCCGCAGGGCCGCGTCCAGGTTGGACAGCGGCTCGTCCATCAGCACCAGACGCGGTTCGAGGACGACGGCCCGGGCGATGGCGACGCGCTGCTGCTGCCCACCGGACAGCTGCCCGGGCCGCTTGTGCGCGTGCTCGGTGAGATGCACCAGCTCAAGGGCCCGGTCGGTGCGTTCGGCCGCCTCCGCCTTCGGCACCCGGCCCATCCGCAGCCCGAAGGCGACGTTGCCGCGCACGGTCATGTGCGGGAAAAGGGCGTAGTTCTGGAAGACCATGCCGAACCCGCGCCGCTCAGGGGCCAGTTGGTCGATGCGCTCACCGTCCAGCAGGATCGCGCCGCCGGTCAGCGGCAGCAGCCCGGCCAGACAGTTGAGCGCGGTGGACTTGCCGCAGCCGGAGGGGCCGAGCAGCGCGACGAACTCGCCGCCCGAGATCTCCAACTCCAGCTCATGCAGCGCCTGATGACGTCCGAACCGGCGCGAGACACGCTCCAGGCGCAGGGTGTGGAACCGGGCCATGCGATCAACCGCCCGCCACGTTCCGGCTCCACAGGTCGAACGCGGTGACCTGCTGCTGGGCCGGGAGGGACGGCTTCTTCGGGAACTGGTCGATCCAGGAGTCGAAGTCCTTGTTCCCGTACGTGGCGATCGTCTGCCGCGACTTGGCGGGAGCCATCGACAGCGGTACGTCCTTCACCGCCGGGCCCGGGTAGAAGTAGCCGTCGTCGTACGCCTTCGCCTGCTGCTTCGGCGTCAGGATCCACTTGATCAGGTTGAGGTCGGCGGACATGACGTCCGCGCTCACGCCCTTCGGTACGACCGCGTACTGGGCGTCGGTCACCCACGTCATGTGGTCGAAGTGCGCGACCGCCATCTTCTTCGGGACGGTGCCGAGGGCGCGCGGGTTGATGTACCAGCCGGTGGTGCTCTGGATCATGTCGACCTGACCGGAGGCGAGGTTCTTCATCGTCTCGGTGGTCCCGGAGGCGTACGGCGCCGCGTACTTGTCAAGCTCCTTCAGATACGCCCAGGTCTTGTCCCAGCCGTGCTCGGGGTCGCTCGGGTCCTTGTCGCCGAGCAGGTACGGCAGCCCCATCAGCCAGGTGCGGCCGGGCCCGGAGTTGGCGGGGTCGGCGTACTGGTAGCGCTTGGGGTGGGCCTTGGCCCAGGCGAGCAGCTCCTGCGGGGTCCTCGGCGGGCTCTTGACCTTGTCCGGGTCGTACTCGACGAGCGGTCCGGACGGGTAGTAGACGATCGCCTGCCCCTTGCCCTGCGCCAGCTTGGCCATGTCGGCGGCCGGCGGGAGATAGTCGGGGCTGCCGATCAGGTCCTGGTGGGCGGCGAGGTCCGACCACAGGTTCTGCGAGAGACCGGCCGCGAGTCCGTCCGTGCCGGTGAGCACCAGGTCGATCTGGACCCGGCCGGCCTGCTGCTGCGCCTTGATCTTTCCGGCGAGGTCGGGCGCCGGGGCCTTGCCGTACGTCACCTTGCTGACGATGTCCGGGTGCTCCTTGCGGAACTCCTCGATCATCCCCTGGGTGAGCTGGAGGTTGCCCGCCACATCGAGGATGTCCAGGGCGACAGGCTTGGAGGGCTTGGCGGGAATCTTCTGATCCGCCCCCTTGTCATCGGATGACTTGTCGTCCGGAGCCCCGCAGGCAGCAACGACCCCCATGAGCAGCAGGGCCGCCACAGCGAGCCGTGGTGCGGGGTGTCGACGAGCTTGACGAGCTCTGGAGCTGTACTGCTTTCGGAACACGGCGGCTCCTGCAGGCGTCGGCCGGGTGGGGGCCCGGCAATGAGACAGCGCTTCCTCGGTCCGTGTGCTCGAACAAGGTCCTGCGAGACATCGGATCTGTCAAGGCGCTGAGCTCAGATTGGTCCGGACGAACCACGAACCCGCAGCTCAACGGGGAGCGTTACCGATTCGATGCCTTCGTCGCCCGCCATCAGCCGGGCGAGCGCGTCGCCGGCCACGCGGCCGAGACCGCCGCGGGGTACCGCTACCGTGGTCAACGGCGGCGAGGAGTAACGGGCCAGGTCGATCTCGTCGAAGCCGGTCAGGGACAGCTCCCCGGGCACCCGTACGCCCATCTCGGTCAGCCGGGACAGCAGACCCAGGGCGACGAAGTCGTTGTAGGCGACGACCGCGGTGGCGGCGCTCTCGACGACGGCGGGCCCGGCGCCGTACCCCTCGTCCGTGGTGGATCCGCAGGCCAGGACGGTCACCTCCAGCCCGAAGGCCCGGGCCCCGGAGAGCGCCCGCAGCCGCTCCTTGTTGGCCCAGGAGCCCTGGGGGCCGGCGAGGTAGGCGACCTTGCGGTGGCCGAGCTGGGAGAGGTGCCCGCACAGCGCGAGCAGGCCCTGGTAGAAGTCCACGCACACGGAGGTCAGGGCGAGGCCGGGCTCCTGACGGTTGGCGACGAGCAGCGGGACACCGCGCGCGACGAGGGCGGCGAGTTCCTGCCGCGGCATCCGGGGCGAGGCGAGCAGCAGCCCGTCCGCGTACCGCATCAGCTCCTCGGCCAGCTCCCGCTCCACGCCCGGATCCTCGTCGGAGTCCATGACGACGACCCGCGCGCCGCGCTCCCGCGCGCTCGCGGAGAAGGTCTTGATCAGGTCGCTGAAGTGCGGGTTGGCGAGATCGGGCACGAGCACGCCGATACTCCCCGAACGCCCCCGGGCCAGCCCCTGGGCCGCCGCGCTCGGCCGGTACCCCAGCTCCTCGATGGCGAGCCGCACCCGGTCCGCGAGAACCGGGTCCACGGTCCCGATGCCGTTGAGCACCCGGGAGACGGTGGACACGGAGGCGTCGGCCGCGCGGGCCACATCCGCGATGGTGACGCGCTTGGCCCGCCCCCCACTCCGAGCCGACCGGGGTTCCCGCACCCGCGGGGGTTCCGCCATGGCCATCGGGCTCTCCCTCCGGTCGGTCCCGAGAAGGCCCGAGGGAGCGCTTTCTCGACGACGACGGCTACTGGGGAGAAGCTAGCGGTGGGGAGCCGGGTGGGGAAGATCCCGTGCCGGTGGTGGCGGGGCGGGGACGCGCGGTTCGGCCATGGCGGGGCGAGCCGGGCGGGACTGATGAAGCCGGGTCCGGCAGACGCGCCCCCGTAGGGGCGCGGGGAACTGCGCGACCAGCCACGACGAGACCCGCGGCCGGGTGGAAACGGCTGGACGTGCGGGGCGTCAGCCCTTGACCGACACCTCGGGCTCCCCCGACGCGACCCCGTCCTGTTCCATCTGCTCGGCCAGCTTCATGGCCTCCTCGATGAGGGTCTCCACGATCTTCGACTCGGGGACGGTCTTGATGACCTCGCCCTTGACGAAGATCTGCCCCTTGCCGTTGCCGGACGCGACGCCGAGGTCGGCCTCACGCGCCTCACCCGGACCGTTGACGACACACCCCATGACGGCCACCCGAAGCGGAACCTCCATCCCCGTGAGCCCCGCCGTGACCTCCTCCGCGAGCTTGTACACGTCCACCTGCGCGCGCCCGCAGGACGGACACGACACGATCTCCAGGCCCCGCTGCTTGAGGTTCAGGGACTCCAGGATCTGGTTGCCGACCTTGACCTCCTCGACCGGAGGGGCGCTCAGCGAGACCCGGATCGTGTCGCCGATGCCCTGCGAGAGCAGCGCGCCGAAGGCGACCGCAGACTTGATCGTGCCCTGGAAGGCCGGCCCCGCCTCGGTCACCCCGAGATGCAATGGGTAATCGCACTGCGCGGCGAGCTGCTTGTACGCCTCGATCATCACGACCGGGTCATTGTGCTTGACCGAGATCTTGATGTCCCGGAAGTCGTGCTCCTCGAAGAGCGACGCCTCCCACAGCGCGGACTCCACCAGCGCCTCGGGCGTCGCCTTGCCGTACTTCTGCAGCAGCCGCCGGTCGAGCGAGCCCGCGTTGACGCCGATCCGGATCGGCGTGCCGTGGTCCTTGGCGGCCCGCGCGATCTCCTTGACCTTGTCGTCGAACTGCTTGATGTTCCCGGGGTTCACCCGCACCGCGGCGCAGCCGGCCTCGATGGCCGCGAAGACGTACTTCGGCTGGAAGTGGATGTCGGCGATGACCGGGATCTGCGACTTGCGGGCGATCGTCGCGAGCGCGTCCGCGTCGTCCTGCGTGGGGCACGCCACCCGCACGATCTGGCAGCCGGACGCCGTCAGCTCGGCGATCTGCTGCAGGGTCGCGCCGACGTCGGAGGTACGGGTCGTGGTCATGGACTGCACGGACACGGGCGCGTCACCGCCCACCGCCACGGACCCGACCTGGATCTGCCGGCTCTTCCGACGCTCGGCAACCCTGGTCGGAACGGACGGCATGCCGAGAGAAATCGCAGTCATCTGCTGTGCAACCCCAAGTCGTGGATCAAGATCCGGTCCCGTCAGCAGCGGGCTCCGAACATCGAGATTACGGCACGGACATGAACGCGAGCACACGGCGGCCCGACGATCCGCCCGATGGTGTCCCTGACAGCCGCACCGGGCATGACGCGCGCTCCGGAGGACAGGATCTCCGGTTGCGCGCCATGCCCGGTCGCACGGGGGGCTCAGCAGAGAGTGTCGACGTCCAGGTCGGTGCGGACGGCCAGTGCGGGGGCGGCCTCGTAACCCAGGACCGGTGTGCCCTTCCTCTCCCCACCAAGGAACTTCACAACGTCCTGCCACACGTCATCCGCCAACAAGGTTCGTTGCCTGCACCGCACCTTGTCGGGGGTACCGAATCGTTCCGGGAGATCAAGTCCAGCGGTGGCCGAAAATGGAGCGCCCCGTACTTGGAATATAAGCGGTGACAGCGGTGAGGCCGCCGCGCCCTTCACCCATGTGAGCTACACGAGTGAAGGGCGCGGCACCGATTCGCAGTGACAGAAAATGACCGCTTCTTAGGTCAATCGGACCGGATTAACTACGTCGGCGATCAGGACGAGAAGGGTAAAGCAAACAAAGATCCCCGCCACCACATAAGCCACCGGCATCAGCTTCGCCACGTCGAAGGGGCCCGGGTCCGGGCGCTTGAGGAGCCTGGCCAGGTTTCGGCGGAGGGACTCCCACAGGGCGCCCGCGATGTGGCCGCCGTCCAGGGGGAGCAGCGGGAGCATGTTGAAGAGGAACAGGGAGAGGTTGAAGCCGCCGACCAACATGACGAACATCGCCAGTTGCTGGGTGGCCGGGACGTCCAGCGTGAAGATCTCGCCGCCGACGCGGGCCGCGCCGACCACGCCCATCGGGGAGTCGGGGGCGCGTTTGCCGCCGTCGAACGCGGCGTCCCAGAGGCCGGGGATCTTGCCGGGCAGGGCGGCGATGGAGTCGACGGCGTCGCCGACGCGGTCGCCCATCCAGGTCAGCGACTGGCCGAAGTCCTGCTTGACGATGCCGGTGGCGGCGCTGAAGCCGAGGAAGCCGGCGCTCACGTACTTGCCCTGGACGATCTGGCCGCTGGAGTCCTTCTTGGCGACCTGGTTGGTGGCGATGGTGGCGTGGAGGGTGACCTCCTTGCCCTTGCGGTCGACGACGATCGCGACGGGCTTGCCGGGGTCGGAGCGGATCAGGTCGGACAGCTTGTTCCAGTCGTCGGTCCGTACGCCGTCGAAGGAGACGATCTTGTCGCCGGGCTTGAGGCCCGCGGCGGCGGCCGGGGAGGCGGGGTCGCCCTTCTTGCAGGAGTCGCGGTTCTCGCTCTGGGCGATCACGCACTGGGAGACGGAGCTGACGGTGGTGGTCTGCTGGGAGATGCCGAAGCCCATCAGGACGGTGAGGAAGAGGGCGACGGCGAGGATCAGGTTCATGAAGGGGCCCGCGAACATCACGATGACCCGCTTCCAGGGGGCGCGGGTGTAGAAGAGGCGGGTCTCGTCGCCGGGGCGCAGTTCCTCGAAGGCGGCGGAGCGGGCGTCCTCGATCATGCCGCGCCAGGGTGAGGTGGAGCGTGCGGTGATCTTGCCGTCGTCGCCGGGCGGGAACATGCCGATCATGCGGATGTAGCCGCCGAAGGGGACGGCCTTGATGCCGTACTCGGTCTCGCCCTTCTTGCGTGACCAGATGGTCGGGCCGAAGCCGACCATGTACTGGGGCACGCGGATGCCGAAGAGTTTGGCCGTGGACAGGTGCCCCAGCTCGTGCCAGGCGATCGAGATCAGCAGGCCGAACGCGAAGACGACTATGCCGAGGATCATCATCAGGGTCGTCATGCACGCGCCTCCGCGGTCGCCGTGGTCTGCGTCAGTTCCCTCGCCCGGGCTCGTGCCCAGGTCTCCGCTTCGAGGACGTCCGACACGGTGAGTGAGGTTCCCGTACGCGGTGTGCCGTGTTCCTCGACCACCCGCGTGACGGTTTCCATGATCCCGTTGAAGGGGAGCGCGCCGGTGCGGAAGGCCTCGACGCTCTCCTCGTTGGCCGCATTGAACACCGCCGGGGCGGTGCCCGCGAGTTCTCCGACGTGCCGGGCGAGGTTCACCGAGGGGAAGGCGTCGTTGTCGAGGGGGAAGAACTCCCAGGTCGACGCCTTGCTCCAGTCGAAGGCGGGTGCCGCGTCCGGGACGCGTTCGGGCCAGCCGAGGCCGATGGCGATGGGCCCGCGCATGTCGGGGGGTGTCGCCTGGGCGATCGTCGATCCGTCCGTGAACTCAATCATCGAGTGGACATACGACTGGGGGTGCACGACCACCTCAATGCGGCTGAAGGGAATGTCGTAGAGGAGGTGGGCCTCGATCACCTCCAGTCCCTTGTTGACGAGGGTCGCGGAGTTGATCGTGATGACGGGGCCCATGGCCCAGGTGGGGTGGGCGAGGGCGTCCTCGACGGTCACCCGGGCGAGGTCGGCCTTGGTACGGCCGCGGAAGGGGCCGCCGGACGCGGTGACGACCAGTTTGCGTACGTCGGCCCGGGTGCCGGAGGCCAGCGCCTGGAAGAGGGCGGCGTGTTCGGAGTCGACGGGGATGATCTGGCCGGGCTTGGCGAGGGCCTTGACGAGGGGGCCGCCGACGATGAGCGATTCCTTGTTGGCGAGCGCGAGGGTGCGGCCGGCTTCCAGGGCGGCGAGGGTGGGGGCGAGTCCGATGGAGCCGGTGATGCCGTTGAGCACGGTGTGGCAGTCGGCGGCGGCGAGGTGGGTGGCCGCGGCGGGGCCGGCGAGGATCTCGGGGAGCGGTTCGCCGGGGCCGTACAGGCTTGTGAGTGCCTCGCGCAGCTGGGGTACGACGTCTTCGCGGGCGACCGCGACGGTCCGTACCCGGAGCTGGTGCGCCTGCTCGGCGAGGAGGGCGACGCGGCCGCCGTTGGCGGAGAGGCCGGTGACCCGGAAGCGGTCGGGGTTGCGCCGTACGAGGTCGATGGCCTGGGTGCCGATCGACCCGGTGGAGCCGAGGATCACCACGTCCTTCGGGCCGCTGCCCGCCACGGGGTCGTAGACGAGGTGCGGGTCAGCGAGTGGGGATGGACTGTCGCTCATTCCTCCATTGTGGCCGTAAGGACAGTGTGTGAGGACAGCGCGTCCCCCTCGTCCCCCGCACGGGGGGTGAGGGGGACGCGTCTTCGTCCCTTCGGTCACCCTCACCCCCGAGCGTCTTCGTCCTTTCGGTCAGTCTCAGCCCCGAGCTTCTTCGTCGTGTCGGTCAGCCGATGGGGCGGTGGACGTTCTCCTTCTCGGAGGGGCCGGGGGCGGCCTCGGCGATCCAGGGGCCTTCGCCGGAGGGGTCGACGATGCCCTGTTCGAGCCATGCGTAGGTGCCGGACATGACGCCCTTGACGAGTTTGCGGTCGACGTCGTCGGTGTTGGTCCACAGCCGGTTGAAGAGTTCCTCGACGCGGATGCGGGCCTGGCGGCAGAAGACGTCGGCGAGCTGGTAGGCCTCGCGGCCGTGGTCGCCCTGGCTGCGCAGGAGTTCGGCGCGGACGCAGGCGGCGCTCATCGCGAACAGTTCGGCGCCGATGTCGACGATCCGGCCGAGGAAGCCCTGTTTGGTCTCCATCTTCCCCTGCCAGCGGGACATGGCGTAGAAGGTGGCGCGGGCGAGCTTGCGGGCGTGCCGTTCGACGTAGCGCAGGTGTACGGAGAGGTCGACCTCCCGCTTGAACTCGCTGTAGGAGGCGGGGAGTTGACCCGGCCCGGCGACGAGTTTCGGCAGCCACTTGGCGTAGAAGACGCCCGCGCCCATGCCTGCTTTGGCCTTGTCCTGGAGGGACTTGTCGGGGTCGATGAGGTCGCCGGCGACGGACAGGTGGGCGTCGACGGCCTCGCGGGCGATGAGGAGGTGCATGATCTCGGTTGAGCCCTCGAAGATGCGGTTGATGCGCAGGTCGCGCAGGACCTGTTCGGCGGGGACGGCGCGTTCGCCGCGGGCCCGGAGGGAGTCCGCCGTCTCGAAGCCGCGGCCGCCGCGGATCTGGACGAGTTCGTCGGCGATGAGCCAGCCCATCTCGGAGGCGTAGAGCTTGGCGAGGGCGCCTTCGATGCGGATGTCGTTGCGGTCCTCGTCGGCCATCTGGGAGGACAGGTCGAGTACGGCCTCCAGGGCGAAGGTGGTGGCGGCGATGAAGGAGATCTTGGCGCCGACGGCTTCGTGCTGGGCGATCGGCTTGCCCCACTGCTCGCGGGCGGCGGACCATTCGCGGGCGATCTTCAGGCACCACTTGCCGGCGGCGACGCAGGAGGCGGGGAGGGAGAGGCGGCCGGTGTTGAGGGTGGTGAGCGCGATCTTCAGGCCGGCGCCCTCGGGGCCGATGCGGTTGGCGGCGGGGACGCGGACCTGGTGGAAGCGGGTGACGCCGTTCTCGATGCCGCGCAGGCCCATGAAGGCGTTGCGGTTCTCGACGGTGATGCCGGGTGAGTTGGTCTCGACGACGAAGGCGGTGATGCCGCCCTTGTGGCCCTCGCTCCGGGGGACGCGGGCCATGACGACGAGGAGGTCGGCGACGACGCCGTTGGTGGTCCAGAGTTTGACGCCGTCGAGGACGTAGTCGTCGCCGTCGCGTACCGCGGTGGTGGCGAGGCGGGCGGGGTCGGAGCCGACGTCCGGTTCGGTGAGGAGGAAGGCGCTGATGTCGGTGCGGGCGCACCGGGGCAGGAACTGTTCCTTCTGTTCCTGGGTGCCGAACAACTTGAGCGGCTGGGGTACGCCGATCGACTGATGTGCCGAGAGCAGGACGCCGATGGCCGGGGACGCGGAGCCCGCCAGGGTGAGGGCCTTGTTGTAGTACACCTGGGTGAGGCCGAGGCCGCCGTACTTGGTGTCGATCTTCATGCCGAGGGCGCCGATCTCCTTGAGGCCGTTGATGACCTCGTCGGGGATGCGGCCCTCGCGTTCGATGAGGGCGCCGTCGACCTTGGTCTCGCAGAAGTCGCGGAGCTTGGCGAGGAACTCCTCGCCGCGCTGGGCGGCCTCGGTGGAGGGGGTGGGGTGGGGGTGGACCAGGTCGAGGCGGAAGCGGCCGAGGAACAGTTCCTTGGCGAAGCTGGGCTTGCGCCATTCCTGTTCCCGGGCCGCCTCGGCCACCTGGCGGGCCTCACGTTCGGAGACGGTGGGCTTGGTGGTACTGGCGGACATGCGGCTCACCTCGTCGCGAAGGGGGATCTTGGGCGTATTGGTTACCGACGGGTGCTACCCGATCGTATGTACCCGATACCGGGCGACCCCACCACCCTTCGCGCGGCCGTTCGGCCGAAGGGGTGTCTAGGCTGGCATCCACCGTTGTCGTGTTGGTGCGAGAAATGCTGTCGAAGCGCTTCGACAGACTATGGACACCCAGGGGCGGCAGAGCTAGTGTCGAACCACCCCCACACCCACCCCTGTCAGTCATGCGCACTGTCGAAGCGCTTCACACCGCTTGGAGAGCTGGATGGTCACCCTCGCCGAGGTCGCCCAGCACGCCGGAGTCTCGGCGAGCACGGTGAGCTATGTCCTCAGCGGCAAGCGGTCCATCTCCGCGACCACCCGGCAGCGGGTCGAGCAGAGCATCCGCGAGCTCGGCTACCACCCGAACGCGGGCGCCCGGGCGCTCGCCAGCAGCAGGTCGAACATCATCGCGCTGATGGTCCCGCTGCGCACCGACATGTATGTGCCGGTGATGATGGAGATCGCCATTGCGGTGGCCACGACGGCCCGCACCCATGGGTACGACGTGCTGCTGCTGACCGGCGAGGAGGGCCCGGACGCCGTCCGCCGGGTCACTGGCAGCGGGCTGGCGGACGCGATGATCCTGATGGACGTCGAACTCGACGACGTGCGGCTGCCGTTGCTGCGCGGCACCGACCAGCCGTCGGTGCTGATCGGGCTGCCCGCCGAGACGACCGGTCTGACCTGTGTCGACCTGGACTTCCGGGCGACGGGCGCGCTGTGTGTGGAGCATCTGGCGATGCTCGGTCACCGTGACATCGCTGTCATAGGCGAGGCCCCGGCGGTCTACGAGCGGCACACCGGTTTCGCGGAGCGCACGCTGGACGGACTCCGTTCGCGCGCCCGGGAGTTGGGGGTGCGGCTGCTGCACCGGCCGTGCGAGGGCGGGTACGACGCGATGGCCGTGACGCTCGCCCGCATCCTGGACGAGCGCCCGGGCACCACCGGGTTCGTCGTGCAGAACGAGTCGGCGGTGGAGCCCCTGCTCGCCCTGTTGCGTCAGCAGGGCCGTGCCGTTCCCGAGGACGTGTCCGTGGTGGCGGTCTGTCCGGAACAGGTCGCCGTCCAGGCCTCGGTGCGGCTGACGTCCGTCGCCATCCCCGCGCAGGAGATGGGCCGGTACGCCGTGGAGCACCTCGTCGCCAAGCTCGACGGCCGGGGCACGGACGAAGTGGTGCTGATCGCACCCGAGTTGACGGTCCGGGCGAGTACGGGCCCGGCGCCTTCCGGCCGTACTTCCTGACCCCGCTTCCGGGTGCCCGCCGGCACCCGCACGAACTTCCGGGAGCACCCTTCGTGAACCAGCCCGCCGATCAGCGGCATCAGGTCAGCCTCGCGCAGTCGTCGCCCACCGTCGGCACCTTCCGTGAGCGGGACGGCGCGCTGGAGTGGAGCGGCCGCCAGGAGACCCTGCGCGTGGAGCCGTGGGGTCCGGACGCGGTCCGGGTGCGTGCCCGGCTCGGCGGGCCGGTCCTCGAGGGGCTGCCGGGCGCGCTGCTCGACGCGGCGCCGGCCACCGAGAGCAGCATCAAGATCGGTGACGGGGAGGGGCGGTTGACCGTCGGCGCGCTGACCGTCGAGGTGAGCGCCGAGGGCCTGCTCCGTTTCCTGCGCACCGAGGACGGCGGCGAGGTGCTGGCGGAGGAGCGCGCCCATTTCTGGTGGCCGGGGTCGCGGCTGTACACGGCCGTGGGCAACGGCCACCACCGTCTCGAGCAGCGCTTCGCCGCCTACGACGACGAGCGGCTGTACGGGCTGGGCCAGCACCAGCACGGCCGCTTCGACCAGAAGGGGCTGGTCCTGGATCTGGTGCAGCGCAATGCCGAGGTCGGCATCCCGGTGCTGTCCTCCAGCCGCGGCTACACCTTCCTGTGGAACAACCCGGCGATCGGCCGGGTTGAGCTGGCCGGGAACGGCACCCGGTGGGTGGCCGACTCGGCCCGGCAGATCGACTACTGGATCACCGCGGGGAGTCCGGCCGACGGTCAGCGCCGCTACAGCGCGGTGACGGGCCGGACGCCGATGCTGCCGGAGTGGGCGGCGGGCTTCTGGCAGTGCAAGCTGCGCTACCGGACGCAGGAGGAACTCCTGCGGGTGGCGCGGGAGTACAGGCGTCGGGGGCTGCCGATCTCGGCGATCGTGTGCGACTTCTTCCACTGGACGCACCTCGGCGAGTGGAGGTTCGACCCGGCCGAGTGGCCGGACCCGGCGGCGATGGTCCGTGAACTGGACGAGCTGGGCATCAAGTTGGTGGTCAGCGTGTGGCCGTCGGTGTCGCCGCTCAGCGAGAACCATCCGGTGATGGAGCAGCGCGGCTACTTCATCGGCACGCAGTACGGGCCGATGGCGCACGCCGACTGGCCGGACAAGGGGGTCGCGTCGACGGTCCAGGTGGCCTTCTACGACGCGACGAACCCTGAGGCGCGGGAATTCGTGTGGTCGAGGGTGCGGGACAACTACCTGCTGCCGTACGGCATCACGGCGTTCTGGCTGGACGCCTGTGAGCCCGAGCTGAAGCCGGGTTTCCAGGAGAACCTGCGGTACTGGGCGGGACCGGGGCTGGAGGTCGGCAACATCTATCCGGCCGAGAACTCCCGGACGTTCCACGAGGGTCTGCGGGCCGAGGGCGAGGAGGTCATCACCCTCAACCGCTCGGCGTGGGCGGGCAGTCAGCGCTATGGCGCCGCCCTGTGGTCCGGGGACATCGGCACGGACTTCGCGACGCTGCGGCGGCAGATCGCGGCGGGGCTGAACACCGCGCTGTCCGGCATCCCCTGGTGGAACACGGACATCGGCGGCTTCCACGGCGGCGACCCCGACGATCCGGCGTACCGCGAGGTCATGGTGCGCTGGTTCCAGTTCGGGGCGCTGTCCCCGCTGATGCGGCTGCACGGCTTCCGTGCCCCGGCGATGCCGCTCGGCCCGGAGATGACCGGCGGTCCGAACGAGGTCTGGTCGTACGGGGAGGAGGCGGGCGCGATCCTGGAGCGGTATCTGCGTCTGCGTGAGCGTCTGAGGCCGTACGTGCTGGAGGTCATGCGGGAGGCGCACGAGGAGGGGCTGCCGGTGATGCGGCCCCTGTTCCTGGAGTTCCCGGAGGACCCGGCGGCCTGGTCGGTCGACGACGCCTATCTGTTCGGACGGGACCTGCTGGTGGCCCCTGTGCTGGAGGCGGGCGGGACCACCCGCGGCACGTATCTGCCGGCGGGGTCGACATGGACGGACGCGTGGACGGGCGAGGTGTACGAGGGCGGTTCGCCGGTGACGGTCGACGCGCCGCTGGACCGTATCCCGCTGTTCCTGCGGGACGGGGCGCGGCTTCCGATCGCTGCGGACGAGCCACCGCGCCCCTGAGACCGGCGTGGCCGGATCCCGAGGTGTCAGTTACGGCAGACGGAGGCCAGGGACCGTACCAGTGCCCCCGTGTGCAGAAGGTCCGGGTGCTTGGCGGAGGAGACCTCGATGACCGCCACCGCGACGTCGGGGCGGCAGAGTGCCGTGCCGCGCTGCGGGGTGGAGTCGGCGACGGCCTGGACCAGGTCGGTGTTGATGCGGTTGATGGTCTGGCGGACGACGTTCAGGTCCGGCTTGGTGGTCGGCGCCTGGTCCGGGTGGGCCGTCCAGCGGGCGTAGAGGGCACGCTGGACGATCTTGTTGGCCTCGATCTGGTCGCGGAAGACGCGGCGGATCTCGTCGGGGTCGGCACCGATCCGCTGGGCCTGCGCGGCCGCCGTGTCCAGGACCTGCTGCTCTCGGGCCGGGTCGTCGATGGGGCTGTCGGTGCCCCACTTGGCGGCGGCCACCAGGTCGGCGGTGGCGACGCGTTCGGCGGCCAGGGAGACCACGGGAAGCAGCGGAGAGGACGTGGGGGCCGCCGTCGCGGTGCCCGGCAGGGCGAGCAGCGCGGCGGCGGCGATCGCTGTGGTGCTCAGGGGGGTGGTGATGCGCATGGGCTCATCAAACCCCAGCCCGCCGACCTTCGGGTCAACTGCTGCTGACACTCTCGCTGTTGACGGTGAAGTTCAGGCCACCGGAGGACGACGTGATCTCGAAGCCGAACTGCAGATCCCCGATGGTGACGTTGCCGAACCAGCCCTTGGTGTCCTTGATCCACTTCAGGATGGGCAGGACGTTGACCGTGCCGGAGGTCGAGTTCGAGGTGCGGACGAAGGAAAAGACCTCGTTGGAGCCGTTGTTGCCCTTGTAGACGGTCCAGGTGTGGCCGCCGAGCGTGACGTTGCCCTGCGAGGTGCCGAGCGGGCCCACGGCACCGGTCTTGTTGACCCAGAGCATGATCTCGTACTTGTAGCCGGTGTCCCAGATGTCGTACGACGTGTTGTAGGCGCCGGACGACGGGACCGAGACGTTGTAGCCGCTGGTGAGCGAGGCGAGCGAGGTGATCGACTTGTTGATCACCTTCTTGGCGTTGGGGTAGGACTTGATGCCGCCGGTGTTGGGGTGGTTGGCGTTGACGCCCCAGTTGGTGCCGGAGTTGGCCCAGATGCACTGGCTGCCGGCGCCGGAACCCCAGATGTTGTTGTAGAGCGTGTAGCCGTTCAGCGTGGTGTTGCCCCACTGGTCGCAGGAGCTCCAGACGGCGGCGGAGGCGGGGGCGGACGCGAGGCCGACGGTGGCGCCGAGGGCCATCGCCGGGGCCAGCACGGCCATGGTGACCTTGCGCAGGGTGCTGTGTGCCATGGTGTCCCTTCCATGGGTGGGGGGATTTTGCGGGGGTTACCACGCCCCCAGGGTGAGGACGTGGTCTTCTCCGGCGACGAGGTCGAGCGGTCGCGCGCCGGAGGAAGTCCGCAGTTCGACGCGGAGGGTCCGGGTGGGGCGGATCACCGCGGTCGCTTCCTGGCGGTTCCAGGTGAGGTCGAGGTCGGCTCCGAACCGGGTCCGGACACCGACGAGTTGCCCCGTCGGGCAGGCGGCCGGGAGTGCGGGCAGCAGGACCAGACGGTCCGGGGTGGACTGGACGAGCATCTCCAGGAGCACGGCGGGCAGGGTGTGCGCGGCGTCCGCGTTGTAGACGTCCCGGTTCGGGTAGTGCGCGCTCATCAGCGAGGTGTGGAAGAAGTCGCCCCCCAGGACCTGACCGAGGGCGTGGGCGACCCGTTCTCCGTCGCACAGCCGGGCGGCGATCAGGGCGTGGTGCAGATGGCCGTGCGCGGAGTCGTTCTCGGCGCCGCGCAGTTCGAGGGCGCGGTGAGCGGCCGCCGCGAGGTCCGGGGTGTCGTAGGGGTTGATCTCGTCGAGCGGCCAGACGCCGTAGAGGTGGCTGAGATGGCGGTGGTCGTAGGAGTCGTCGAGGCCGGGCCAGGCCCATTCGGCGAGGGCGCCGTCCGCGTTGATCCGGTGCGGGGGCAGCCGTTCGGCGAGGGCACGCCACCGGTCGGCCTCCGGGGTGCCGGGGTGGTATTCGGCGGCGGTGAGCAGGGCGTGCCGGGCGGCCGAGAGGTCCATCGCCGCGTTGATGGCGCCCCAACTCGCGTTCGCCGGACGGTTCTCGGGTGAGTAGGAGGGAACCACGACGAGATGGCCGTCCTCGTCGACACGGTCGAGGAAGTCCTCGTAGAAGAGGGCGACCTGGCCGAGGGCGTGCGCGGTTTGCCGTTCGCGGGAGCCGTCGGTCTCGTCGTGGTCGACGAGCGGCTTGAGCAGCCAGTCGGCGCCGGCCGTCCACAGATGCAGCGGGTACTCGCGGCTGAAGTGGTACGACAGCCCCGACTCGCCGTCGGTGTGGGCGGGGGCGACCACGCCCCGGGCGCCGAAGACCGTACGGGCGTTGACGGCCCAGTCGTCGAGCTGACGATGGATCAGCGACGCGTGGGCCCGTGTCACTTCGGGCAGCGCGGCTGCCGCCGCGGACGCGGTCTGGAGGTTGAGGTTGGCGTCGTTGGTGAAGGCGCCGGACCAGCCGGTGTCCCAGTCGCCGGTCCACAGCCCGGTCAGCCGGGGCGGGTTGAGGCCGCTCGCGGAGAGCAGGTGGTAGCGGCCGGCGGCGAAGAGACGCTCCAGCAGGGCGGGGCTGTCGGGGAGGGCCAGCAACTCAGAACCCGGCAGCGCACGTTGGGCGGGATCGGCGCCGAGGTCGAGGCTCACGCGCTCATAGGCGGTGCGGTGCAAGGCGGTGTGACGGTCCAGGAGGACGGTGTACGGGTCCTCGGCGTCGGGCAGCGTGTCGCGCAGGGCGCGGGCGTGCGGGGTGGTGTCCAGTTCACCGGTGTGCCGCAGGACCCGGGTCAGCAGGAGCACCGACGCGGCGCCGGTGATCCGGACCCCGGGCGGGGCGAGCGCCGTGCGGCCGCCCTTGGTCACGACGAGGGTGAGCCCGGTGTACGCCGTCTCGCTGCCGGGGTAGCGGACGCGCAGCGTGAGGAGGGCGCCCTCGGGGGTGAGCACGGCACCGTCCCCGACGGCGAGCCCGTGGGGCGCGCCGGGGAGGCGGTGGTCCAGGGCGATGTCGAGGTCGCCGCCGCTTGTGTACTGGACGATCACGTCGTCGGCCCGCGACACGAACACCCGGCTGTGCCGGGCACCGCACTCCGTCTCGACGACACCGGTCGTGAAGTCGACCGAGCGGCGGTAGCGGTGCGGCTCCTCGCCGGGCGCCCTGCGCAGCCGTACCTGGAAGGCGGGATGGAAGGGCTGCACCCACTGCAGGTCCCGGCCGTCGGTGAATGCCTCGGCGGCGCGCAGCTCGCCCGCGAGCAACTGATCCTTCAGCAGTGGCAGTTGCGCGGCGAGCCGGGGCGGACGAGCCTTCTCCCCGCCGTTCGGGCGGACGAGGGCGTGATGGGTGACGACGGTCCGCTCGTCGTCCGGATCGCCGAACACAAGAGCGCCGTGGTGGCCGTTGCCGCTGAGGAAGCCGTCCTCCCAGCGTTCTGCGGGGCGGGGTTCCCAGGTACCGTGCGTGATGGTCATGGGCGCAACACCACCACGCCGTACCGGTCGAGTGTGACCTCGCCCCCGACTTTCACCCCCGTGAGCACGTCCTGATGGCTGCCCGGGACCTCCACGGCCACCGATTCCCGCCCGTGGTTGAGCAGGAAGAGCAGATCCCCGCGGCGGACCGCCTCGACCTGGTCCGGCAGACCGTCGAGGACGGGACGGACCCCCGCCCCGGCCGCGATCCGGGCGAGCAGGACACGCAGCGCGTGCGGCTCGGGGAGCGTGGAGACGTACCAGGCACGGCCGTTGCGCAGCACGGCGGGCAGGCCGTCGAGTTCCCCGCCCTTGTACACGGCCTCCACCGAGGCGTCCTCGGCGGGGTCGATCTCCTCCGACCACAGGATCCCGCGGAACCGGTCGGTCTCGACCGTCTCGTCCTCGTCCAGCGGCCACCACTCGTGCAGCGTGCGGATGCCGAGCAGTGCGCGCAGCCGGGCGTCCATGCCGCCGGGGCGCACCCGGTCGTCCTGGTCGGCGACGCCGGTCAGGAAACCGCAGACGAGGGTTCCGCCGCCGCGGACGTAGGAGAGGAGGTTGTCGGTCGCCGCGTCCGTGAGGGCGTACGACTGCGGGACGACGACCAGCTTGTACCGGGTGAGGTCGTGCTCGGGGTGGGCGAAGTCGGTGGCGAGGTGGGCCTGCCAGAGCGCCCGGTGCCAGGCGGTGAGGAGCTGCGGGTGGTCGACCTCGGTGGAGAGCCGGCCCTCGTGGGAGGCGGCCCACCAGGAGTGCCAGTCGTGAAGGATCGCGATGTCGCCGTCGGTGTGACTGCCCGCCACCTCGCCGCCGACGCGCGCGAGTTCGGCACCGATCCGCTTGATCTCCTGGAAGGTGCGCCCCTCCTCCCCCGCGTGAGGGACCATCCCGGAGTGGAACTTCTCCGCGCCCTGTCGTGACTGCCGCCACTGGAAGTAGCAGACGGCGTCGGCGCCGCGGGCGACGGCCTGGAGGGACCAGAGCCGGTTGAGTCCGCGCGGCTTGGGGTGGTTGACCCCCCGCCAGTTCACCGGCCCGGCCGCCTGCTCCATCAGCATCCAGGGACCGCGGGCCTGTGAGCGGGTCATGTCCTGTACGAGGGCGCCGTGCTGGGCGCCGAACGGGTCACGCGGGTCGGGATACAGGTCGACGGAGACGACGTCCTCCTCCTCGGCCCACCGCCAGGCGTCCTGTCCGGCCCACAGCGGCATGAAGTTGGTGGTGACCGGGATGTGGGCCGGGGAGTGCCGGCGGACGATGTCCCGCTCGGCGACGTAGCACTCCAGGAGCATGTCGGAGGTGAACCGCTTGAAGTCCAGCACCTGCCCGGGGTTCTTCAGATAGTGGGCGTGGCGCGGCGGCAGCACCTCCTCCCACGACCCGTATCCCTGGCTCCAGAAGGCGGTTCCCCAGGCGGAGTTGAGGGCGTCGAGCGTGCCGTACCTCGTCCGCAGCCAGTCGCGGAAGCGGGCGGCGGCCTCGTCGCCCCAGTCGTAGGTGCAGTACTCGTTGTTGATGTGCCACATGGTGAGGGCGGGGTGGCCGCCGTAGCGGGCGGCGAGGTCCTCGGTGATGGCGGCGGCGTAGCGGCGGTAGACGGCGCTGGAGTGCGAGAAGTGCTGCCGTCCGCCCCACCACTCGACACGGCCGTCCTCGTCACGGGGCAGGGTCTCGGGGTGGAGGTGTCCCAGCCAGGGCGGCGGCGAGGAGGTCGGGGTGGCGAGGACGACACCGATGCCGTTGTCGTGCAGGAGGTCCGTCAAACGGTCCAGCCAGCCGAAGTCCCGCTCCCCCGGCCGGGGTTCGAGCTTCGACCAGGAGAAGACGCCGAGGGTGACGGAGTTGACGCCGGCGTCCTTCATCAGCCGGACGTCCTCGTACCAGGTCTCCTCGGGCCACTGCTCCGGGTTGTAGTCGCCGCCGAAGAGGATGCGGCCACGGGTGGCGTCACCGAGCCCCGGCATCAGACGGGCTCCCCGTACTGGATCCCCCGCCCGTTGGTGGCGAGGTAGACCCGCCCGTGGATCCGGGGATCACCGACGATCACATCGCCGATGTACCCCCACTGATGCCGGTCGTCATTGATCCGCACCCAGGTCCTGGCACCGTCGTCGGAGCGGTGGACGGCGGTGCCGCTCTCGGTCGAACCCACCTGGTAGACAGCCGGATAATCCGCCCCGTCGGCGGCCTTGCCGAAGCCCAGCGTGTACGAGGCCCTGCAGCTGTCCACCTTCGAGAAGGTGGCACCGCCGTCGACGGACCGGAAAAGCCCGTTCCCCTTGGCGCTCAGCCACAGGTCACCGGAGCGCCCGGGCGCCGCGACCACCTTGAACTGACTGTCGCCGGAGGGCAGCCCGCTCGCACGTACGGTGAAGGAACGGCCACTGTCAGTGCTGGCGAGTAGCGTTCCTGTATCGGTGTCGTACGCGTAGAAGAGCGTCGGGTCGGCCGGGTCGGCGACCGGCGTGGCGCCCTTCGGGAAGGAGGAGATCTCGGTCCAGGTCGTGCCGTTGTCCGCCGAGCGGTGAGCAGCGTACTTCGTGCCGTCCCAGTGCACGAAGGACCACAGCAGCACACTGCCGTCGGCGTTGATGGCGATCGGCCCCGGTGCGTCGTGCGCGATGGAGGGCGAGCCCGCGAAGGGCGCCCAGGTCCGTCCGCCGTCGTTCGAGTACGCGCCGTTGCCGTTGTCGCCCCAGCCGGTGCGCACCACGTACGCCGGCCTGTCCGCGGCCTGCGCGAGTCCCGTCGCCGACCCGAACACGGGGTTCGTCGCCGTGCCGCGGGAGGGCGAGGCGGTGAGCCGCTCGTGGTACAGCACGCCGATGTCCCCGGACCCGCTGATCAGGTGCGCCTCCCCGACCGGGGGCGAGATCAGCTGACGCACGGACGTCTCCTCCAGGCCCCGGATCCGCGGAGCCCAGTGGACGAGGTCCCGTGTGCCGTAGAGCGTCGCGCCGGTGCCGTACACGACATGCCGGGAGTCGTACGGATCGACGGCGACGGCCTGGATCCACCAGCCGAACTTCGGCTGCTCGGCGCCGAACGTGAGAAAGGGGGTCTCGGAGACGTCGAGGACCGCCTTGTCCTTGAGGGAGGTCCAGCTGCGACCGCCGTCGGTGGTCCGGTACAGGGTGTCCACGGCCGCCCACCGGTTGTTGGTGGAGACGACGACGGTCCCGGGACGACGGGCGTCGACGGCGACACCGCCGTAGCCGAAGGTGTCGGCGGACCCTCCCCCACTCTCGGCTTCGCTCGAGCGGGCGGTGCCCCCATCGGCGGTCCCGCCGGGCTTCACGGGGGTGACCTCGGTCCACTTCCCGCTGCCGGTGGCGAGCTTGTGCACACTGCCGTTCGCCTGCCCGTTGGGCCCGGGCGCGTCGGCGTACGTCACGTACAGCTCACGGGCGTGGCAGTCGTACGCGGCCCGGATCGGCACCTTGGCGGACGCACCGGAGGGCTGCCCGGGCACGGCTTCCCACCTGCTGCCGTCGGCGGTCCGGAAGAGGTTCGGGGAGGAGCCGTCTCCGTCTCCCCACCCGGCATGGACGCGGCGCCCGACGGCGACGAGCAGGGTCACGCCCTGCCCGCCCGCGCTCGGGATGCCCGGGAAGGAGCTGACGGCCGCCCAGGTCGCGCCACGGTCAGTGGACTTCAGGAGCCCGTCGTGCCGCGTCCCCAGCCACAGCACGTCACTGTCCCGGGGATCGACGAGCAACCGCTCCCCCGCCCCCCGCCCGTCCTCATTGGCACCGAGCTTCACGGTCAGGTCGCTACGGCTCCAGGTCACGCCCCTGTCCTCGGACCGCAGGACGGCACCGTTGCCCGCCCAGGACTGCGTGTAGGTGCCGAGAGCGAGATAAAGCCGGTCCGGGTGAACGGGATCGACGGCGATCGCCTCGACGCCCAGCAGGTTCCAGTCGTCCCACCCGATGTGATCGATGAGGGGGATCCAGCGCGCGGAGCGATCGTCCCAGCGATAGGCCCCGCCGATGTCGGTACGGGCGTAGGCGAGACCGGGGACGGCAGGATGGAACAGCACACCGGTCACGAACCCGGTCCCTCCGATGACGGCGTTGCGCCAGCGGTAGGAGGGGGCAGTGGCGGGGGCTCCGGCTGCTTGCGCAGGGCCGGGAAGAAACGGCACGGTGGTGACTGCAGCAGCAGCGGTACCGGCAAGAACGGCCCGGCGACTCAGACGGGACGTGAACATGACACATACCTCGTTCTCATTATCGACGGTCTGGAGAGCGCCCCAAAGGGGCGCGGGGAACGGCGCGACCAGCCACTGACAACCCGCAGCCGCCGTCGGACAACAGCCCCCACTTCAGTGGGCGCCGGTCACCCCTTCACCGCTCCGGTCAACATCCCCTTCTTGAAATGCCGCTGCACGAACGGCGACAGCACAGCCACCGGCAGCAGCGCCATCACCATGACCGCCATCTGGATGGCGAGCCCGGACAGCTGACCGGTCCTGATGGCCTGCCCCAGCCCGACCGGCTGCTGCTGCCTCTGCACCAGTTGGATCATGACGTTCTGCAACGGCATCTTGTCCTGGTCGTTCAGGTAGAGCGAGGCGTTGAACCAGGCACTCCAGTACCCGACGGCGTAGAACAGCGTGATCACCGCGAGGACGGCCCGTGACAGCGGCATCACGATCGTCCACAGGATCCGGAAGTCCCCGGCCCCGTCGATGCGCGCGCTGTCGATGAGTTCCTGCGAGATCCCCATGAAGAACCCGCGCAGGACCAGGATGTTGAAGACGCTCACCGCGCTCGGCAGGATCAGCGCGAGGTAGGAGTCCGTCAGGCCGACGGACTGCACCAGCAGATAGGTGGGGATGAGGCCGGCGCTGAAGAACATGGTCGCCAGCAGCGTCATGAGAATCCCGCGGTGGGCGAGCGAGCCGCTGCGGGACAGGCCGTAGGCGCACAGGACGGACACCGCCATGGAGAACAGCGTGCCGACCAGGGTGACGAGAACGCTGACCATCGTGGCCCGGGTGACCTGACCGCCGCTGAGCAGTTCCTTGTAGGCGATGAGGGTGATCCCCTTGGGCACGATCACCAGGCCGCCCGCCTCGTCGATGGTCCTGCGCGAGGAGAGGCTGGTGACGACCACGATCCACAGCGGGAAGAGGACCGCCAGGCAGGCGAACGTCAGGACCAGCCCCTTGCCCGCGAGGCCGGCCTTCGAGGGCTCCTCCTCCCACGCCGGGCGCTCGGCTGCGGCCCACCGGTACGGCTTGGTCGCCGGTTCGTCGATGACAGTGGTCACTTCTTGTACACCCCCTGCTCGCCCATGAGATGGGCCACCTTGTTCGCGGTGAGGACCAGGCCGATGCTGACCACGCCCTTGATCAGACCGGCGGCGGCCGCGTAGCCGAAGTCCTGGTTGCGTACGCCGTTCCACCACACGAACGTGTCGAGGACCTCACCCGCGTCCGGTCCGACGGCATCGCGTTGGAGCAGGATCTGTTCGAACCCGACGGTCAGGGCGTCGCCGACGCGCAGCACGAGAAGCAGGGCGATCACCGGGCGCAGGGCGGGGAGCGTCACGTGCCACATCCGGCGCCAGCGGCCGGCACCGTCCATCGCGGCGGCTTCGTACAGGTCCGGGGGAACCGAGGCGAGCGCGGCGAGGAAGACGATGATCCCCCATCCGGCGTCCTTCCAGACGCTCTGCGCGGTGACCAGGAGGGGGAAGGTGTTCGGGTCGGTCATGATGTCGAAGCCGTTGTAGCCGTGCTGCCGCAGCAGTTGGGAGAGCATGCCCGCGCCGCCGAACATCTGCTGGAAGACGGCGATGACCAGGACCCAGGAGAAGAAGTGCGGCAGATAGAGGACGGCCTGTGCGACGGCCCGTACCCGGGGCCGGACGAGGCTGTTGATGAGCAGCGCGAGCAGGATCGGGACGGGGAAGAACAGCACGAGCTGGACGAGGAACAGCACCAGCGTGTTCTCGACGGCGCTCCAGAACGCGGAGTCCGCGAAGACCTGCTGGAAGTTCTCCAGTCCCACGAAGGGGCTGTGCAGGATGGAGACGATGCCGTTGTCGCTGACGTAGGGGTCGTAGTCCTGGAAGGCGACGATGTTGCCGAGGATCGGCAGGTAGTTGAAGACCAGGAGCAGCACGACGGCCGGCAGCGTCATGAGGAGCAGGACTCGGTCGCGCCGGAACCTGACGCGCAGGCTCAGTCTCCCCGGACGTCGCTTCTCCCTGGAACCGGTGGCGTCGTGGGACGCCACCGGGGTCTTCTCGAGCATGCTGGCCTCGGCACTGCTCCGAGGCACCGTGCTGTGGGACACGGCGGTTCTCCTTGCCTCGGGGGCTGATCAGCTCGCGGCCGAGCCGTTCTCGTCGAGCAGCTTCTTGTACCAGTCGCGCAGTTTGTCGCCCCCCTTCGACTTCCAGTCGGCGATGGCCTGCTGCATGTCGCTGATCTTCTTGTGGCCGCGGACGATGTCGTCCTCGAGCTGCTCGAAGTTGTCGGCGAGGTTGGTGTAACGGTTCGGCTCGGCGACCTGCAGGCCCCAGAAGGACGACTTGCTGGTGAAGGAGCCCATCCGCTGCTGCCACCCGACCATGCCCTTGGTGTAGTCCGGGAGGTCGGGGTGCGCGATGGTGGCGGCCGGACTGGCGACCATGACGAAGGCGTTGACGACCTCGTTGTTGCCCTTGTCGTTCTTGACGGGCACGCCGTTCTTGAGGGTGTAGTGGGTGCCCTCGACGCCGTAGTTGGTCATCATCCACTCCTTGGTGCCGTACGGCGCCGCGGTGACGTTGGCGACCGCCAGGACGTCGTGGATGACGGACTCGGAGGCCTTCTTGTTGACGAAGGCGAAGATGCCGGCCGGATTCGCGGCCCACAGCTTCGGGGTGCCGCCGTCGTGGCCCCAGAGGTCCATGCCCCAGACCTTGAAGTCGGGGTTCTGGGTGATCTGGGAGGCCTGCCGGCCGTACCAGTTGGAGATGTCGTCGTTCCAGATCAGGAACTCGCCGGCGGCGAACAGCGGGGCGGGGTCGCCGATCTGGCTCTTGCCCAGCCGGAACTGCGGGTGGACGTAACCCGCGGCCATCAGCTTGCGCGCCCACTCCAGCGCTTCGAGGTACTCCGGAGTCTCGATACGGTTGATCATCTTGCCGTCGACCACGGTCCAGCCGAGCGACTTCTCCCCGCCGCTGATCACGCCGAAGGTGTTGAACGCGGTCCACTTCATGTCACCGCAGGCCCACCGCTTGGACTTGGGCCGGGTGATCTCCTTGCACAGGGCCGTGAACTCGTCGGCGGACTTCGGGACGTCGTAGCCCTCCTTGTCGAAGATGTCCTGGCGGTAGAGGGGCACGATGTTCTGGACGAACGGGGCGGGCATCGGCAGGCCCAGCAGCTTGCCGCCGAAGATGGACCGCTGCCAGGCGTCGCTGGGGATCGCCGCGAGGTTCGCGTACTCCTTGGCCTTGTCCCCGGACAGGTAGGGGCCGAGGTCGGCGAACTTGCCCGTGATGGCGCTGGGTATCCGGCCGGTCATGTTCCAGCCGGGGATCACGACCACGTCCGGGATGTCGCTGGAGGCGAGGACCGCGCCGAGTTTCTGGTCGTAGGTGTTGCCGTCCTGGTTCCGCCACTGGACGTCGACGCCGATCAGGTCGTTCATCGCCTTGTAGTAGGGGTTGCCCTGCTTCGGCGGGGAGCCCCAGAACGGCGACATGACGGTGACCTTGCCGCCCTTGCCGAGCTTCTTGGGGACCGAGGTCTTGAGGTCGGCGATCGCGAGCTCACGGGTGAAGCCCATCGCCGAGCCGTTCTTGGCCGGGATGTCGGGCGTCACCACGTTGCTGGCCACGTAGGCCGGAAGCAGTTTCTTCGCGTCCTTGCCCGAGGTGGTCCCGCCGCGCGAGCTGCTGTCCGACCCTCCGCACGCGGCCAGCAGCGGCATCCCGCCGGCGATCGCCGCGGTGACGACCGCGGTCGAGGCGAGGAAGCTTCTCCGGCTCGGCCCGGAGGGATAAGCGGCGTTCGGCGTCATTGCGTCAACCCTTCGTGGCACACCAGGACACCCGGCGGTGGCCGTCGGCTGCGGTGTCTTGAGTGGAACTGGCTGAGCTGAAGCGGTCCTTCGACACGGTGCGGGTGCATTCGATCAGGCGAGTGCATTCGATTAGTCGAAGCGCTTCGATGTCGGTGTGAGGTTAGGTGAACGCCTGGGGGTGCACAAGGGTCGATTCCAAGATTCCTACGCTCCCTCACACTCGACCGGTTCGCATATGCCGCATGAAGTAAACGTGCCTCTCTCTTGACACCCGCCCATCCGTCGAATGAGCATCGAAGCGCTTCGAAAGCGTTCCGTCGCTCCATCGCAAGGGGATCCCCACGTGACCGAACAGACGCCGCCCACGCCGCCGTTCCGCGATCCGCAGCTGCCCTTCGCGAAGCGCATCGACGACCTGCTGGAGCGGTTGACGCTCGATGAGAAGATCTCCTTCCTGCACCAGTTCGCGCCCGCCGTGGAGCGGCTCGGCATCGCCGCGTTCCGCACGGGCCAGGAGGCCCTGCACGGCGTCGCCTGGATGGGTCCGGCGACGGTCTTCCCGCAGGCCGTCGGCCTCGGCGCCACCTGGAACCCGGACCTGGTGCGCCGCGTCGGCGAGGCGGTCTCGAAGGAGATCCGCGCGATGCGCGCACGGGACGACCGCGTGGGCCTCAACGTCTGGTCCCCGACGGTGAATCTGCTGCGGCATCCGCTGTGGGGCCGCAACGAGGAGGGCTACTCGGAGGACCCGAAACTGACCTCGGCCATCGCGACGGCGTACACCCGGGGTCTGCGTGGCGACCACCCGACGTACTGGCGCACGGCGCCGGTCCTCAAGCACTGGCTCGCCCACAACAACGAGACGGACCGCGCCACTTCGTCCTCCTCGGTGCGTCCGCGCGTCCTGCACGAGTACGACCTGCGCGCCTTCCGCGAGACGGTCGAGGCGGGCGCGGTCGCCGGGGTGATGCCCGCGTACAACCTGGTCAACGGCCGCCCCAACCACGTCTCGCCGTATCTGCGCGAGCATCTGCGCACCTGGACCGAGGAGGAGCTGCTGGTCTGTTCGGACGCGGGCGCGCCCTCCAACCTGGTCGACTTCGAGCACTACTTCGACACGCACGAGGAGGCGACGGCTGCCGCGCTGCACGCGGGCGTGGACAGCTTCACCGATCACGGGACGGACCCCTCGAAGATCACCGCCCGGGTCCGGGGGGCCCTGGACCAGGGCCTGCTGACGGAGGCCGACATCGACACGGCCGTCCGCCGCCAGCTCTCGGTACGTTTCCGTCTCGGCGAGTTCGACCCGCTCCACGATCCGCACGCGGGCACCCTCGACTTCGACACCCCGGCGCACCGCGCGCTCGCCCGGGAGGCGGCCGAGCAGGCGATCGTGCTGCTGAAGAACGACGGTCTGCTGCCCCTCGCCCCCGACACCCGCGTGGCCGTGGTGGGTCTGCTGGCCGACGAGTGCAAACTCGACTGGTACAGCGGCACGTTGATCCACCGCTCCACCCCGCTGGAGGGTCTGTACGAACGCTTCGGCGCGGACCGCGTGGAGTTCGCGGAGGGCGTCGACCGCGTCCGCCTCAGGACCTCGTCCGGCGCGTACGTGGAGGTCCCCTCGGCCGACGCGGACGACGAAGTGCGCGGCGCGGAAGGGGCGTTGGACCCGGCGCTGCTGGCCGGCCGCACCGACCTGCCACCGCTGACCACCGGTCCGGTCGGCACCGAACTCGCCCTGGTGGACTGGGGGGACGGCGTCCTCACGCTCCGGGCCCCCGACGGCCGTTACCTCTCGGTCGCCGACGAAGGCCGCGTTCGCGCCTCCGCGGACCAGCCCGGCGGCTGGGTCGTCCAGGAGACCTTCCGCCTGGAACGCCACGAGAACGGTCACCTCCTCCGGCACCTCGGCACAGGTCGCCATGTCACTGTCGCCGCCGACGGAGTGAAGGTTGCCGACGGGAATCCGGAAGTCTTCGAGCTGGTCTTCGCCGAGCGGGGCGAGGAGGCCGTGCGCAGGGTCGCCGAGCAGGCGGACGTGGTCGTGGTCGTCGCCGGCAACGACCCGCACATCAACGGCCGCGAGACCGAGGACCGTACGACGCTGCGGCTGCCCGGCCACCAGGAGCGCCTGCTGCGCGCGGCCCGCGCCGCCAACCCGCGCACGGTGCTGGCACTGGTCTCGGCCTATCCGTACGCCGTACGGACCACCTCGCTCCCGGCGGTGCTGTGGACCGCGCACGGCGGCCAGGCGACCGGCACCGCGCTCGCCCGAGTGCTGGCCGGAGACGTCTCCCCGGCCGGCCGGCTCCCGCAGACCTGGTACGAGAGCGACGCCGATCTGCCCGGGCTGCTCGACTACGACGTGATCGGCGGCCGGCAGACCTGTCTGTACTTCGAGGGCACGCCACTGTTCCCGTTCGGACACGGCCTGTCCTACGCCGCCTTCTCCTACGGCGACCTGACGGCCGGGATGGAGGGCGACGCGCTGCGCGTCTCCTTCACGGTCACCAACACCGGCGACGTGACGGCAGACGAGGTCGCCCAGCTCTACACCCGGGCCGTGGAGCCCACGGTGCCGCGTCCGCGGCGCGAGCTGCTCGCGCACCGCCGGGTCACGCTCGCGCCGGGCGAGCGGGCGGAGCTGGACTTCGAAGTCCCGCTGTCCGCCTTCGAGTTCTGGGACGTGGCACGGGGCGGGTGGCGGCTGGAGCCGGGCCCGTACGACATCCTGGCGGGCGCCTCCAGCGAGGACGTCCGGCTGCGTACGACGGTGATCCTGGACGGTGAGCCCGGCGCCCCGCGGCCGGTGCTCCGACGCGGGCTGGAGGCGGCCGACTTCGACGAGCAGAGCGGGGCCGTCCTCGTCGACCGGACGAAGGTGGCGGCGGACGCGGTGACGCCGGAGGCCGATCGGGTCGCCGAACTGCTCTACCGGGACTGCGACTTGGGGGACGGCGTCAGCGAGGTGCGGGTGACGGTGGCGGGCGAGGGAGCCGTCGAGGTGTCCCTGGACGGGGGCGCGGTGCTGGCCGTGCTCAGTCCGAGGACGCCCACCCCGGGGCCGTACGACTACACCACGCTGCGCGCCGACATCGTCGCCGAGGGCGTGCACGACGTGCGTCTCAGGCTGCGCGGCCCGCTGCGGCTCGCGCGTGTCGGCTTCTCCGGTTGAGGGGCCGGGGAAGGCCGGCGTGAGGAAGGGGCCCGGCACCGGAAGGCATCGGTGCCGGGCCCCTTCGGGGAGCCTATATGAAAATGGTTCCCATTAGCCAGAGGGGTCGGCTCAGAGGGCGAGGCCGGTCAGCACGAGGACGCGCTCGTAGGTGTAGTCGTCCATCGCGAACTTCACGCCCTCGCGGCCCACACCGGACTGCTTGGCACCGCCGTACGGCATCTGGTCGGCGCGGTAGGAGGGGACGTCGCCGATGACGACGCCGCCGACCTCGAGGGCGCGGTGGGCGCGGAAGGCGGCCTGCAGGTCGTGGGTGAACACCCCTGCCTGGAGGCCGTACTTGGAGGAGTTGACGGCCGCGAAGGCCGCGTCCTCGCCGTCCGCCTTCTGCACGGTCAGGACGGGACCGAAGACCTCCTCGCAGGAGATGGTCACGTCGGCCGGAACGTCGGTGAGGACGGTCGGAGCGTAGGAGGCGCCGTCACGGTCGCCGCCGGTGAGCAGGGTCGCGCCCGCCTCCACGGCCTCCTTGACCCACGACTCGACGCGCTTGGCCGCGTCCTCGCTGACCAGCGGGCCGACGTCCGTCTTGTCGTCGCTCGGGTCGCCGGTGACCTGGGCCTCGACGGCGGCGACGATGCGCGGCAGCAGACGGTCGTGGACGGAGGCGTCGGCGATGACCCGCTGCACGGAGATGCAGGACTGGCCGCCCTGGTAGTTGGAGAAGGTGGCGATGCGGGTGGCGGCCCAGTCGAGGTCGGCGTCGCTCGCGAAGTCGGCGAGGACGACGGCCGCGCCGTTGCCGCCGAGCTCCAGCGTGAGGTGCTTGCGCGGCACCGAGTCCATGATCGCGTAGCCGACCTTGTCGGAGCCCGTGAAGGAGATGACCGGCAGCCGCTCGTCCTGGACCAGGGCGGGCATCTTGTCGTTGGCGACCGGCAGGATGCTCCAGGAGCCGGCCGGGAGCTCGGTCTCCGCGAGGAGGTCACCGATGATCAGGCCGGAGAGCGGGGTGGCCGGGGCGGGCTTCAGAATGATCGGCGCACCGGCGGCGATCGCCGGGGCGATCTTGTGGGCGCAGAGGTTGAGCGGGAAGTTGAACGGCGCGATGCCGAGGACGACACCCTTGGGGAAGCGGCGGGTCAGCGCGAGCCGGCCCTGGCCGCCGAGGTCGGTGTCGAGGCGCTGGGCCTCGCCGCTGTTGAAGCGCCGGGCCTCCTCGGCGGCGAACCGGAACACGGAGACGGCACGGCCGACCTCGCCGCGCGCCCACTTGACGGGCTTGCCGTTCTCGGCGGAGATCAGCCGCGCGATCTCCTCGGTGCGCTCCGCGAGACGGCGGCTGACGTGGTCCAGGGCGGCGGCACGGACGTGGGCGGGGGTGGCGGCGAACTCGTCGCGCACGGCGTACGCGGCGGCGACGGCCTCCTCGACCTGCGCGTCCGTCGGCACGCTCACCCGTCCGACCACGCGGCCGTCCCACGGGGAGGTGACGTCGACGGTGTCCTCGCCGGTGACCTGGCGGCCGGCGAGCCAGAAGGCGGTGGTGGAAGTCATTGCGGGATCCCGGCCCTTCCGTTGGGATGTACAGGGGGTTCGCGTCCACGGTAGGCCGCGGCGGACGGGGGTGCGTTTGTCCGGCATGTAGTGGTCGACCGAGCGGACGCGCCTCTTTGGCGAGTCCGCGGAGACCGGGCGGGGGGCGTCCGGCGAGCAACGGCCGACCGGGCGGACGCGCCTCTTTGCCGAGTCCGCGAAGCCCGGGCGGGGGGCGTCCGGCGAGCAACGGCCGACCAGCCGCGTGCGCCTCACCGGCCAGTCCGCGGATCTCCTCGACACGCCGGACACGAGTGCCTCCGGCGGGCAGCTGTCGATCAGCCTCGCACGCCTCACCGGCCAGTCCGCGGATCTCCTCGCCCGTGCCGAGCAAGGGGGCTGGCGTCCGGCAGGCAACCGTCGACCAGCCGCGTGCGCCTACTCGCCCATCTCCTCGAAGCGCCGGGCTGGAGGGCCTCCGGCGGGCAGCTCGACCAGCCGCGTCTGCTTCACCGGCCAGTCCGCGGATCTCCTCGACGCGCCGGACAGAGTCCCCTCGGCGGGCAGCTGTATCCCAACCACATTGGCCCCATTAGCCATCACCTCGAAGCGCCGCGCACAAGTGCCTCCGGTAGGCGCCGGTCGACCACCCGCGCACGCCTCATCGGCCATCTCGTCGCAGCGCCGGACACGAGGACCCCGGCGGGCAGCGGGTGACCAGCCGCGTACGCCTACCCGTAGTCGCCCATCTCCCGAAGCACCGGACACGGGTGCCTCCGGCGGGCAGCTGTCGACCAGCCGCGTGCTCCTCTTCGGCGCGTCCCTACTCCGCCGACGTCGCCTTAAGCGCCAGCCACAGCTCCATGCGTACGTCCGGGTCGTCCAGGGAGCGGCCGAGGATCTCCTCTACGCGGCGCATCCGGTAGCGCAAGGTGTGGCGGTGGACGCCCAGGTCGGCCGCTGCCGCGTCCCACTGGCCGTGCCGTGACAGCCAGGCCCGCAGCGAGGCCACCAGGTCGCCCCGGCCGGTCGCGTCGTGCTCGTACAGCGGGCGCAGCAGGCCGTCCGCGAAGGCCTTCACCGCGTCGTCGGCCAGCAGCGGCACCACGGAACCGGAGGCCAGCTGCTCATGGGCCACGTACACCCGCCCGCGTCGCCGGGCGACCGACAGCGCCTGCTCGGCCTGCTTGTAGGCCGCCGCCACGGCGATCGGGCCGACCGGCGCCGACACGCCGACGACCAGTTCGTCCTCGTCGCCGCCCAGCTGCTCCCGGGCCGCCCCCGTCCGCGCGGCCTCCAGGCCCGCCGCGAAGTCCGCGCAGGCCGCCAGAACCGCGCCCTCGTCGGCCGCGAGCACCATCAGCCGCTCCCCGTCGGGTACGACCAGCAGGGCCTCCCCCGCCCGCGCGGCGGCGGACTCCGCGGCCTCGGCGAGCGCGGCCAGCGGATCGGCGCCGACGGCGTCGGTCCCGGTTCGGGCCGTCTCCAGGTGCGCGTGGGAGTCGACGCTCATCCGGACGGCCGGGGCCGACTCGGCGACGATCATCCGGAAGGGGGCGTCCAGGAGCCCGCCGTACAGGTCCCCGGCGACAGCTCGCGCGTGGTCCGGTTCTCCCGCCAGCAGCATCCGCAGCACCGCCACCCCGATCCGCTGCTCGGCGGCGCGCAGCGAGCGGGACCGCTCGGTGGTGAGCGTCAGCAGGGCGATCGCCGAATGGACCGCGTACCGCTCGGCCGTGCCGAGCGCCGAAGCCGTCCCCACCGCGAGCGCGGCCCGCGGCCGGCGTCCCGTGCCGAGCGAGTGCAGCTCGACCCGGTCCTCGTTGTCCGGGCCGCCGACCACGGAGGACGCCGGGGCCGGCCGTTCCCGCAGCCGCTCCACGTCCGCCGTGAGCCGCGCGGCCCGCCGCCCCGCCCAGTCCGGCGCGGTCGCGACGACGGCACCGGAGGCGTCATACAGCGCGGCCCAGCCGTCGACCTGTCCGGCGAGCGCGGCGAGCAGTCCCTCCGGGCCTTCGGCGAGCGCCTGCCTGGTCAGTTCCCGCTGGGCGGCGAAGCCGGCCGTGACCGCCCGGTACTGTTCGGCCGCGATCGCGGCGGACACGGCCTTGCTGATGGCGAGAAACGGCGTCCGGCGCGGCACCTCCAGCAGGGGCAGCCCCTCCTGTTCCGCCGCGTCGACGAGGGCCTTGGGGATCTCCTCGTAGTTGACCCCGACCGCGAAGCCGAGTCCGACGACCCCGGCGCCCACCAGCCGCTTCACATACCGCCGCATCGCCTCAGGGTCCTCCGCGTCCAGCTTCAGCGCGGTGATCAGCAGCAGCTCGCCGCCCTCCATGTACGGCACGGGGTCGGCGAGTTCGCTGACGTGCGCCCAGCGGACGGGCACGTCCAGCCGGTCCTCGCCCGCGCGCACCGTCAGCTTGAGCGCGGAGTGGTGGACGAGCGAGGCGAGCGTCGGGGGCATGGGGCCTTCAGGTCTGTGTGGGCAGCGTGATCCCTGTGATCACTTGGCCGCCGTGTATGAACAGACTATGCCGACTCCGCCGTACCGTACGATCCGGTTTCAGCCCCTGAGGTCCACCAGCAGCGGCGGCGCGTGCTCCCCCTTCACGTTCGTCAGGGACAGCACCGCGTGGCCCGGCGGCACCCCGTGCGCCAGCTCCGACGCCGACCAGCGCTCCCGCTCCACCTGACGCACGGTCACCGCGCGCTGCGTGGGCGCCTTTCCGGTGATCACCCGGCGCAGTATGTGCAGGGCCTTGCCGGCCGGAGTCTCGGCGATGATCTGCCGGTCGGTGACGTCCCGCGCCTCGATCCACTCCTTGCCCCACACCTCGGCGAAGTCCTGTCCGTCCCAGGGGGTAAGCCCGGACAGCGCCATCCGGCAGCCGACGGCACCGAGCAGCGGACCGCGCAGGGGCCTGGGTACGTCGTCCAGGGTGCGCAGGGTCAGCACGACGCCGGCGTTCCCCGACCGCAGCCGCTGGATGCCGCGCACCGCCTCCGGGGTGACGACGCCCGTCGCGTCGTCCAGCACCAGACAGGCGAACAGCGACCGGTCCTCCCGTACCGCCACGCTGGCCGTGAACTGCGCGAGCACCAGCCGCGCCAGCATCCGGGAGGCGTCCGCGTGTCCGCGCTCGGGCAGGTCGATCCGCACCCGGACCGGGTGGTCGAGGGCCTTGAGGGAGAACGGCTTGGACTGACCGGAGGTGTCGAAGAACCCGGCGAAGGCCGGCCGGTCGAGCAGCGCCACCCGGTCCGCGAGCACCGCCGCCACATCGCCCGGATGCCCCGACTGCCGCTCCCGCGCGTCGAGTTCACGGATCAGCGACTCCTGCCCGGAGCCCTGCAACGCGGTGCGCAGCTCCCGCAGCGGCTCGGGCGCTCCGTCGAGCAGCCGGCGCAGCTCGGGTACGGAGGGGAAGCGGCCGTGGACCGCCCGGAACGGTCCGAGCAGCTGGGCGAGCACGGTCGTGGAGCGCCGGCTGTCGCTGCCCGGGTGCGGATCGGCGAGGTCCCCGACCAGCGCCTCGGCGAGCACGGCCGCCGCCTCGTCGGGATCGGCGCTCCCGCCGTACAGGTCCAGGTCGTACTCCGACTCCGGATTCCCGATCCGTACGACGACGTCGAAGGCGTCGGCCGGTCCGAGCCCCGCGCCCGCCGCGCCGACCACGACGACCGCGGCCCGTCCGGCCAGCGCGTGCAGGCACAGCGACTCGGCGAGCGGGCGCACCACGGTGCCCGTCTTGCCGGAGCCGGCCGGGCCGACCGCGAGCAGGGAGGTGCCGAGCAGTTCGGTGCCGAGACCGAGCCCGGCGCCGCGGTAGGCGTAGGGGTTGCGGGGGTCGTCGGCGGTGGTGCCCAGCCGTACCTGGCCGGTGAGCAGGTCGTGGCGGGCGATCCGGGTGGGCAGGTCGCGCTCGCCGGAGGGGTGCAGACAGGCGGCGGCGCCGTCCTTGAGCACGGCACCGGTGAACGAGGCGAGGTTGAACCGGCCGCTGCGCACGCCCTGCCAGGCCCGGACGATCCGCGCGTGGTCGACGTCCCGCATCCTCCCGGCACGCGCCTCGGCGGCGAGCCGCTCGGCGGCGTCGACGGCTCCGGCGGCGCGCAGCTGCGGCCACTCGGCGGGGTCGTGGTCGGGGGCGGGCGGACGCTCGGTGCGGGGAGCGGTCTTGCCGCGCCAGGCGGGCGGGCCGTAGCGGCGCCAGATCTCGTTCCAGCGGCCGAGCCTGCCGACGGCCAGCATGATGATCAGGGCGATCAGCACGTAGTAGGCGTAGACGACCACGACCGAGGCGAAGCTGTGCGGCTCGGCCCAGGAGTCCGGGATCATCGCGTAGAGCGGCAGGAGCCACCAGCCGCCGAGGTAGCCGTTCCACAGCAGCGACCAGACGAGCCAGCCGACGAGGAAGGCGATCAGCGCGCCGCTGATCAGCTGGCGGGCGGGGATGAGCTCCGGTTCCTCCTGCGCGCGGGGCTTGTGCCCGAACCGCCACACCCCGGGCAGCGCCTCCGGGCGGGGCGCCCGCAGCCAGGTCAGGAACGCCGAGCTGTCCGGTGGCGGCACCGACGGCGCCCGCGAGGGCATCGGTGGCACCGCGGAGCGTGCCCGCGGCACAGGATTCGCATGCGTCTCCCGCGCGTCCCGCGTCCCGTCGCTGTCCATCACCCTCGCTCCCTGACCAGCCGCTTCCGTCCACCTTCAGCGGTCAATCTAACGCCCTCACCAAGGGAGTTCACCGATTGCGCGGCCGAGCGGGCCCGGGTGCTCCCGGATGCGCCATGTCCACCGCGGACAACCCGATCCGCCGACAACGCCCACATGGAGCATGCCCACCCCCCGCTCCCCGTCCTAGCCTGCGAGAAAAGAAGGCAAGAAACCGCAATTCCCCCCAGGAGCCCCTCATGAGCGACCTTCCGCAGGAGCGCCGCGTCGTCACCGCCATCCCCGGCCCGAAGTCGCAGGAGCTGCAGGCCCGCCGTACCGCCGCGGTCGCGCAGGGCGTGGGCTCCGTGCTGCCCGTGTTCACCGCGCGCGCGGGCGGCGGGATCATCGAGGACGTCGACGGCAACCGGCTGATCGACTTCGGTTCCGGCATCGCCGTGACGTCCGTCGGCGCGTCCGCCGAGGCCGTCGTACGCCGGGCCTCCGCCCAGCTCGCCGACTTCACCCACACCTGTTTCATGGTCACCCCGTACGAGGGCTACGTGGAGGTCGCCGAGGCCCTCGCCGAGCTCACCCCGGGTGACCACGCGAAGAAGTCGGCGCTGTTCAACTCCGGCGCCGAGGCCGTCGAGAACGCCGTGAAGATCGCGCGGGCGTACACCAAGCGGCAGGCCGTGGTGGTCTTCGACCACGGGTACCACGGGCGGACCAACCTGACGATGGCGCTCACCGCGAAGAACATGCCGTACAAGCACGGCTTCGGTCCGTTCGCGCCCGAGGTGTACCGGGTGCCCGTGGCCTACGGCTACCGCTGGCCGACCGGTCCGGAGAACGCCGGTCCGGAGGCCGCCGCGCAGGCCATCGACCAGATCAGCAAGCAGGTCGGTCCGGACAACGTGGCCGCGATCATCATCGAGCCGGTGCTCGGCGAGGGCGGCTTCATCGAGCCGGCGAAGGGCTTCCTGCCGGCGATCCGCAAGTTCGCCGCGGACAACGGCATCGTCTTCGTCGCCGACGAGATCCAGTCCGGGTTCTGCCGCACCGGCCAGTGGTTCGCGTGCGAGGACGAGGGGATCGTCCCGGACCTGATCACCACCGCCAAGGGCATCGCGGGCGGGCTCCCGCTCGCCGCCGTCACCGGTCGCGCCGAGATCATGGACGCCGCGCACGCGGGCGGACTGGGCGGCACGTACGGCGGCAACCCCGTCGCCTGCGCGGGTGCGCTGGGTTCCATCGAGACCATGAAGGAGCTCGACCTCAACGCCCGGGCGAAGACCATCGAGTCGATCATGAAGCCCCGGCTGACCGCCATGGCCGACAAGTTCGACGTGATCGGCGACGTCCGCGGCCGCGGCGCCATGATCGCCGTCGAGCTGGTCAAGGACCGTACGACCAAGGAGCCGAACCCGGAGGCGACCGCCGCGCTGGCCAAGGCCTGCCACCAGGAGGGCCTGCTGGTCCTGACCTGTGGCACCTACGGAAACGTCCTCCGCTTCCTGCCCCCGCTGGTCATCGGCGAGGACCTGCTGAACGAGGGTCTCGATATCATCGAGCAGGCCCTCGCACGGATCTGAGACACAGGGAATCCGCAGCTCACGCACAGGAAACCGGTCTCCCGCGCCCCAGCCGTCCCAGCCCTTTCGAGCGCCGGGGCGCCGCGGCTGGGGCGGCGAGCGGCAGGCCGTGTGAAGAACGTGTGCGAGGTGTCTGTCGGGACTCGATTCCGCCTGTCTTCGGCCACCGGACTGCCGTAGGTTCTACCCAGATGAGAGATACACCCCGCCCACAGGGGACTGTGGGCGACTTCAGGCCGTGGCCTCCCCAGCTACGACCTGGTCGTGCCCTCGCGCACACACCCGGAGTCTCAGGCTCCGGATCTCCTCACCGATCGGACAGTCGCCCGCCCCAAACCCCCCGGGGTGGGCGTCCATCCGGTCAGATCGGCCGCCTCGGAACGCCCCCCCCTGTTCCGGGGCGGCCGGCCTCCTTCTTCCTTCTCTTCCTCGGGCTTCCCGCCCTGCTCTTCACGCTGATCACCTGGCAGGTCGCGGCCGGCGGCCTGCTGGTGCGCGTGGACAGGCGGGTCAGCCACGCGCTCGTGGACCCGCGGCGCTTCTACGAGGTCCTCGCCGACCTGGGCAACATCGGTGTCGCCGTCCCCGTGCTCGCCGTCGCCATCGGTTACGTCGCCTGGCGCGGGCGCGCCACCGGTACAGACCGCTGGTGGCTGCCGCCCCTCGCGGCGGCCGTCCTGATGGCCCTGGTCCCGGCCCTGGTCGTCCCGCTCAAGGTGCTGATCGACCGTCCGGGGCCACCGGTCACGGGCCCGGGCACCGGCTACTACCCGTCCGGCCACACCGCCACCGCCTCCGTCGCGTACGGCGCGGCGGTCCTGCTCCTCCTCCCCCGGCTCCGCGCGGTGTACGCCCGGCGGGGACTCGTCGTCGCCTGCGCGGTGGTGAATCTCGCCGTCGGCTACGGCCTCGTGCGGCGCGGCTACCACTGGCCACTGGATGTCGTGGCCAGTTGGTGCCTGTGCGCGCCGCTGCTGACGGGCTTCTGGATGCTCGTCAGCCGAAATAGCCGTCGAACGTCTTCTGGAACTCCCCGTTCGAGTAGCGGTCCCAGTTGATCGACCAGGTCATCAGGCCGCGCAGCGCCGGCCAGGTGCCATGGGTGGGGTACGAGCCGCAGTTCGCCTTCCTGGTCAGGCAGTCGAGGGTCTTCACGACCTCGGCGGGGGCCACGTAGCCGTTGCCCGCGTTCGTCGAGGCGGGCATGCCGATGGCCACCTGGTCGGGGCGCAGCGGCGGGAAGACGTTGGCCGGGTCGCCGGCGACCGGGAAGCCGGTGAGCAGCATGTCGGTCATGGCGATGTGGAAGTCGGCGCCGCCCATCGAGTGGTACTGGTTGTCCAGCCCCATGATCGGGCCCGAGTTGTAGTCCTGGACGTGCAGCAGGGTCAGGTCGTCGCGCAGGGCGTGGATGACCGGGAGGTAGGCGCCGCAACGGGGGTCCTGGCCGCCCCACTTGCCGGTGCCGTAGTACTGGTAGCCCATCTGCACGAAGAAGGTCTCCGGGCCCATGGTGAGCACGAACCCGCTGCCGTACTTCGCCTTCAGGGTCTTCAGCGCGGAGATCAGGTTGACGATCACGGGGGTGGTCGGGTGCTTGAAGTCGGTGTCGTCGGCGTTGAGGGAGAGGGAGTGGCCCTCGAAGTCGATGTCCAGGCCGTCGAGTCCGTAGGTGTCGATGATGTTCGAGACCGAGGAGACGAAGGTGTCACGGGCCGCGGTGGTGGTCAGCTGGACCTGGCCGTTCTGGCCGCCGATCGAGATCAGCACCTTCTTGCCGACCGCCTGCTTGGCCTTGATCGCCGCCTTGAACTCGGCGTCGGACTCGACGTTCGGGCACTCGGTGACCGGGCAGCGGGTGAAGCGGATGTCGCCGGAGGTGACGGAGGTCGGCTCGCCGAAGGCCAGGTCGATGACGTCCCAGCTCGCCGGGACGTCGGCCAGGCGGGTGTAGCCGGAGCCGTTGGCGAAGCTCGCGTGGAGGTAGCCCACCAGGGCGTGGGCGGGCAGGTCCGGCGTCCCGCCGGTCGAGCCGGTCGTGGTCGTGGCCGTCACGGCGGCCGACTTCGCGGACTCGCCGGCGTCGTTCACGGCGGTGACCTGGAAGCTGTACGCGGTGGACGCGGACAGTCCGGAGACGGTGGCCGAAGTGCCGCTCGCCGACTGGACCTTGGCGCCGTCGCGGTAGACGGCGTAGCTCGTCGCGCCGGTGACGGCGGACCAGGACAGGGTGACCGAGGAAGAGGTGACAGCGTCGGCCCTGAGGCCGGTGGGGGCGGCCGGGGGCTGTCCGGTGGAGCCGCCGCCCGGGCCGACGAGCGAGATGTCGTCGGCGTTGTAGGCGCCGGTGCCGTACCAGCCGTGGGTGTAGATGGTGACCTTGGTCGTGGCCGCGCCGGTGGTGAAGGTGGTGGTCAGCTTCTGCCAGTCGGCGGCGGTCGGTGTCCAGGTGGAGACGTCGGTGGTGCCGGTGCCGGACGCGCCGAGGTAGACGTACGAACCGCGGACGTAACCGCTCAGCGTGTAGGTGGAGTTGGGCTGGACGGTCACCGTCTGCGCGCACTGGGCGTTGTCGCTGCCGGCCGGGGTCGCCCGCAGTGCCGCGTTTCCGCTGTGCACGGGTGAGCCGACCGTCGTGCCGGCGCTGCAACTCCAGCCGTCGAGGCCGGACTCGAAGCCGCCGTTGCGCGCCAGGTCCGCGTCGGCCGCACGGGCGGCCGACGAGAGCGCGGTGAGGCCGGGCAGGGCCAGCACGGTGGCCGTGAGCACGGCGAGGAGGGATCTGATGCGTCTGGGGCGGTCCACAAGAGCCTCCGGGCATGGGGGATTTGGAGGGCGTTACGGGGGCGGAGCGCCCAACTTGGTCCAGACCAATTGTGTTGTCAAGGGCTACGGCAACAACCCGGCAGCCGGTCTGCCGACGTCCCGAAGGGGCGCGGGGAACTGCGCGACCGGCCCCCACGGCGCCTCAGACGGCCAACGGCCTCCCGCCCCACGGCGCTCAGTCGTCCTCGGCCAAGCCCGCGGCAGCTTCGTGCATGGCCAGTTCCAGCAGCGCCGGGTCCGTGAGGGTGCCCGAGCCGTCCGGCGGCACCAGCCAGCGGACGCCGCCGGTGGAGCGGCCCGGGTACGGCACCACGATCCAGGTGCCGGCGCCCGCCGTACGGATGCCGGTGCCCAGCCAGCGGGCGGCGGTTCCGGGCGGCACGAAGAAGCCCATGCGCGCGTCCCCGAAGTCGACCAGCACCGGGCCGAGCTGGTCGAGGATGCGGGTGAGGACGTCGAGCGTGGGATAGCCGAGCTCGCCCGGCAGGATCAGCACGTCCCAGGCCTTGCCGGCGGGCAGCAGCGCGACCCCGAGGGGGTTGCGCTCCCACTCCCAGCGGCAGGCCTCGGGATCCGGAGCAACGGATGCCAGCCACTCGACCGCCGTCTTCTCCCCAGCCATGAGAAGACCTCCCTCTCTCCTGGACGCTGGTCACGTCACGGGAGAGAGCGAGGTCTCCTGGTCTGCATTACGCGGGTTTCGTTCACCCTTCGGAGTGAACCGGGTCACATGTGAACGACTAGCTGTCGAAACCGAGTCCGAGTCTGTCCATCGTGCGCAGCCACAGGTTGCGGTGGCCGGCGTGGGAGTCGGCCCGGGCGAGGGACCACTTGGTGAGGGCGATGCCGGTCCAGGCGAAGGGTTCGGGCGGGAAGGGGAGCGGCTTCTTGCGGACCATCTCCAGCGACGTGCGCTCCGTGGCCTCCCCCGCCAGCAGGTCGAGCATGACCTCGGCGCCGAAGCGGGTGGCGCCGACGCCCAGGCCCGTGTAGCCGGCCGCGTACGCCACCCGGCCCTGGTGCGCGGTGCCGAAGAACGCGGAGAAACGGGAGCAGGTGTCGATCGCGCCGCCCCACGCGTGCGTGAAGCGGACGCCCTCCAGCTGCGGGAAGCAGGTGAAGAAGTGCCCGGCGAGCTTGGCGTAGGTCTCCGGACGGTCGTCGTACTCGGCGCGCACCCGGCCGCCGTAGTGGTGGACCGCGTCGTAACCGCCCCACAGGATGCGGTTGTCGGCGGAGAGACGGAAGTAGTGGAACTGGTTCGCCGAGTCGCCGAGACCCTGGCGGTTCTTCCAGCCGACGGAGGCCAGCTGGTCGGCGGTCAGCGGCTCGGTCATCAGGGCGTAGTCGTAGACCGGGACGGTGTACGCCCGCACCCGTCTGAGCAGGTTCGGGAAGACGTTGGTGCCGAGCGCGACCTTGCGAGCGCGCACCGAGCCGTACGGCGTGCGTACGGCCATCCCCGCGCCGTACGGCTTCAGGGTGAGGGCCGGGGTGTGCTCGTGGATGCGGACACCGAGGCGGAGACAGGCCCGCTTGAGGCCCCAGGCCAGCTTGGCGGGGTGCAGCATGGCGACGCCCCTGCGGTCCCACAGGCCCGCCTGGAAGGTCGGTGAGTCGACCTGTTCGCGGACCGCGTCGGCGTCCAGGAACTCGACGCCCTCGGCGAGCCCCTGGCGCTCCATCTCCTCGTACCAGTCCCGCAGTTCCCAGGCCTGGTAGGTCTCGGTGGCCACGTCGATCTCACCGGTGCGCTCGAAGTCGCAGTCCAGGCCGTGGCGGTCGACCGCCTTCTCGATCTCGTCGAGGTTGCGGGCGCCGAGTTCCTGGAGCTTGTGGATCTCGTCCGGCCAGCGGGTCAGGCCGTTGGACAGGCCGTGGGTGAGGGAGGCGGCGCAGAAGCCGCCGTTGCGCCCGGAGGCGGCCCAGCCCGCCTCCCGGCCTTCCAGCAGGACGACATCCCGTCCGGGGTCGCGCTCCTTGGCGATCAGCGCGGTCCACAGTCCGTTGTAGCCACCGCCGACGACCAGCAGATCGCAGGTCTCGGTACCGGTGAGCGCGGGCTCGGGGTGGGGCTTGCCGGGGTCCTCCAGCCAGTACGGGACCGGCTGCGCGTCGGAAAGAGATGTCGTCCAGCGGTTCATGGCGCCTGGGGCCATGATGTCAACTCCCTACAGGCTTATGCCTTTTGCTTGTTCCTGCGATTACTGATCACCATGGACGTCAGGACCAGCAGGACGGCGACCAGGAACATGGTCGTGCCGATGACGTTGATCTGAACGGGCGTTCCGCGCTGTGCCGAACCCCAGACGAACATGGGGAAGGTGACGGTCGAGCCCGCGTTGAAGTTGGTGATGATGAAATCGTCGAAGGAGAGCGCGAAGGACAGCAGCGCGCCCGCGGCGATTCCCGGTGCCGCGATCGGCAGGGTGACCCTGAGGAAGGTCTGCGCCGGGCTGGCGTACAGATCCCGCGCGGCCTCCTCGAGGCGCGGGTCCATCGACATCACGCGCGCCTTGACGGCGACGACGACGAAGCTGAGGCAGAACATGATGTGGGCGATCAGGATCGTCCAGAAGCCCAGCTGGGCACCCAGGTTGAGGAACAGGGTGAGCAGCGAGGCCGCCATGACGACCTCGGGCATCGCCATCGGCAGGAAGATCAGCGAGTTCACGGCGCCCCGCGCGCGGAAGCGGTAGCGGACCAGCGCGAAGGCGATCATCGTGCCGAGGATCGTCGCGCCGATGGTCGCGAGCGTGGCGATCCGCAGGCTGATGGAGAGCGAGCCGCACATGTCGGCGACCCCGCAGGGCTGTTTCCAGGCGTCCAGGGAGAACTGCTGCCACTCGTAGTTGAAGCGCCCCTTCGGTTTGTTGAAGGAGAACACCGTCACGATGACGTTGGGGAGCAGGAGATATCCGAGGGTGATCAGCCCCGCGATGACGACGAGATGGCGCTTGAGCCAGTTGACGAAGGCCATTTAAACCAGATCCTCCGTCCCGGACCTGCGGATGTAGAAGGTGACCATGACGAGGATCGCGGCCATGAGGATGAAGGAAAGGGCGGCGGCCGTCGGATAGTCGAGAATTCTCAGGAACTGCGTCTGGATGACGTTTCCGACCATGCGGGTGTCCGTCGAACCGAGCAGGTCCGCGTTGACGTAGTCGCCGGCCGCCGGGATGAAGGTCAGCAGCGTGCCGGAGACCACGCCCGGCATCGACAGCGGGAAGGTCACCTTGCGGAAGGTGGTGAACGGCTTCGCGTACAGGTCGCCCGCCGCCTCGTGCAGCCGCCCGTCGATGCGCTCCAGCGAGGTGTACAGCGGCAGGATCATGAACGGCAGGAAGTTGTACGTCAGTCCGCACACCACCGCGAGCGGTGTGGCCAGCACACGGTCACCGGCCGTCCAGCCCAGCCAGTTGGTCAGGTCCAGGATGTGCAGCGAGTTGAGGGTGTGCACGACCGGGCCGTTGTCGGCGAGGATCGTCTTCCAGGCCAGGGTGCGGATCAGGAAGCTGGTGAAGAACGGCGCGATCACCAGGATCATGATCAGGTTCCGCCAGCGTCCCGCCCGGAACGCGATCAGGTACGCCAGCGGGTACCCCAGCAGCAGGCACAGCACGGTCGCCGCGGTGGCGTAGAGGACCGAGCGCAGGAACTGCGGCCAGTACTCGGACAGGGCGTCCCAGTAGGTGGCGAAGTGCCAGGTGACCTTGTAGCCCTCCTCCAGGGAGCCCGTCTGCACGGACGTGGAGGCCTGGTAGATCATCGGCAGCGCAAAGAAGATGATCAGCCAGAGGATGCCGGGCAGCAGCAGCCAGTACGGCACCAGGCGGCCCCGCTTGCGCGGGGGCTTCTTCTCGGGGGCCGGCGCCAGGGGCGGCGCCTCGGTGACGGCGGCCATCAGGCTGCCTCCTCCTCGACCTCGGCGACACCGGCGTCGATGTCCTGCGCCGCGTCGAGACCGAAGGTGTGGGCCGGGTTCCAGTGCAGGACGACCTCGGCGCCGGGCACCAGCCGGGCGTCGCGGTCGATGTTCTGCGCGTAGACCTCGAACTCGGGGCAGACGGGGCTGTCGATGACGTACTGGGTGGAGACGCCGATGAAGGAGGAGTCGGCGATCCTCCCGGTGATGCGGTTGCGGCCCTCGGCGATCTCGCCCGCGTCGTCGGCGTGGGTGAGGGAGATCTTCTCGGGGCGCACACCGACCAGGACCTTGCCGCCGGTCGTGGTGGGCGCCGAACAGCGCGCCTCGGGCAGCACGAGCTTGCCGCCGCCCGCCTTCAGCACGATGTCGTCGCCGCTCTTGGAGTCGACCTCGGCCTCGATCAGGTTGGACGTGCCGAGGAAGTTGGCGACGAACGTGGTCTGCGGGTTCTCGTACAGGTCGGTCGGGGAGCCGAGCTGCTCCACACGGCCCGCGTTCATCACGGCGACCGTGTCGGCCATGGTCATGGCCTCCTCCTGGTCGTGCGTGACATGGATGAAGGTGATGCCGACCTCGGTCTGGATGCGCTTGAGCTCCAGCTGCATCTGGCGGCGCAGCTTGAGGTCGAGGGCGCCGAGGGGCTCGTCGAGCAGCAGCACCTTGGGGTGGTTGATCAGGGCGCGGGCGACGGCGACGCGCTGCTGCTGGCCGCCGGAGAGCTGGTGCGGTTTCTTGCGGGCCTGCTCGCCGAGCTGGACCAGCTCCAGCATGTCCTCGACCTGCTTCTTCACGCTCTTGATGCCGCGCCGGCGCAGGCCGAAGGCGACGTTCTCGAAGATGTCGAGGTGCGGGAAGAGGGCGTACGACTGGAAGACGGTGTTCACCGGCCGCTTGTAGGGCGGGAGCTGGGTGACCTCCTGCTCGCCGAGGTGGACGGTGCCGCTGGTGGGGTCCTCCAGGCCGGCGATCATGCGCAGGGTGGTGGTCTTGCCGCAGCCGGAGGCGCCGAGCAGGGCGAAGAAGGAGCCCTGCGGCACGGTCAGCTCGAGCGGGTGCACCGCCGTGAAACCGTTGTCGTACGTCTTGCTGATACCGGAGAGGCGGACGTCGCCGCTGGTGTCCTTGGTCATCTTCGTCACGCCCCTGTGAGCTTCGCGAACTTCTGCTGGTAGGCCGTCTCTTCCTTCGAGCTCAGGGCGCGGAAGGCGTGGGACTTGGCCTGCATGGCCCGGTCGGGGACGATCAACGGGTTGCTCGCCGCCGACTTGTCGATCTTGGCAAGGTAGGGCACCACTCCCGCGACGGGGCTGACGTAGTTGACGTAGGCGGCGAGCTCGGCGGCCGGTTCGGGCTCGTAGTAGTAGTCGATGAGCCGCTCGGCGTTCGTCTTGTGACGGGCCTTGTTGGGGATCATCATGTTGTCCGTCGAGGTCATGTAGCCGCTGTCGGGGATGACGTAGCCGACGTGCGGGTTGTCCGCCTGCAGCTGGACGATGTCGCCGCCCCAGGCCACGCACGCGGCGAAGTCGCCCTTGGTGAGGTCGGACGTGTAGTCGTTGCCGGTGAAGCGGCGGATCTGGCCCTTGTCGACGGCCTTCTGGAGGCGGGCGATGACGGCGTCGTAGTCGTCGTCGGTGAACTTCGCCGGGTCCTTGCCCATGTCCAGCATGGTCATGCCGACGGTGTCACGCATCTCGGTCAGCAGGCCGACCCGGCCCTTGAGCTTGGGGTTGTCGAGCAGATCGGAGACCGACTTCACCTCGACACCGTCGAGCGCCTTCTTGTTGTACGCGATGACGGTCGAGATGCCCTGCCACACGTACGAGTAGGCGCGGCCCGGGTCCCAGTCGGGACTGCGGAACTGGTCCGAGAGGTTGGCGAAGGCGTGCGGCAGGTTCGACGCGTCCAGTTTCTGCACGTAGCCGAGCCGGATCATGCGGGCCGCCAGCCAGTCGGTGAGGACGATCAGGTCACGGCCGGTGTCCTGCCCGGCGGCGAGCTGCGGCTGGATCTTGCCGAAGAACTCGTCGTTGTCGTTGATGTCCTCGGTGTACTTGACCGTGATGCCGGTCCGCTTGCGGAACGCGTCCAGCGTGGGGTGGTGCTTCCCGCTGTCGTCGACGTCGATGTACTCGGGCCAGTTGGAGAAGTTGACCTCCTTCTCCTTGGCCGAGTGGTCGTCCGCGGAGACACCGCCGCTCGTCTTGCCGGCCGCGGGGATGCCGCAGGCGCTCAGCGCGCCGAGGCCGCCGAGGGTGAGGGCGCCGCCCGCGGAGGCGCGCAACAGGGACCGGCGGGTCATCGCCGCCCGGCCGTTGCGAAGGCTGCGCCGCATCGCGGCCGCCACGGCCGGTGACAGGCGGTCGGGCTCGTACTGCTCCATGCGCTGCTGCCCTTTCGGGAGTCGCGGCCGCGGGTCGGGCGGCCTGCTCTACTGCTGTCGGTCCCCGAAGATCGTGCGGTGCCAGTCCTTGCGGGCCACCGCCGTGTTGTCGAACATGACGTGTTTGATCTGGGTGTACTCCTCGAACGAGTACGCGGACATGTCCTTGCCGAAGCCGGACGCCTTGTACCCGCCGTGCGGCATCTCGCTGATGATCGGAATGTGGTCGTTGACCCACACGCAGCCCGCCTTGATCTCGCGGGTCGCGCGGTTCGCCCGGTAGACGTCCCGGCTCCAGGCCGAGGCGGCGAGGCCGTACGGCGTGTCGTTGGCGAGTCCGATGCCTTCATCGTCGCTGTCGAACGGCAGGACCACCAACACCGGGCCGAAGATCTCGGATTGGACGATCTCGCTGTCCTGGGCGGCGTCGGCGACCAGGGTCGGGCGGTAGTAGGCGCCGTTCTTCAGCTCCCCCTGCGGAGCCTCGCCGCCGGTGACCACGCGCGCGTAGGAGCGCGCCCGATCGACGAAACCGGCGACGCGGTCGCGCTGGACGTGCGAGATCAGCGGTCCGAGGTCGGTGCCCGGCGCGAACGGGTCGCCGAGACGGACGGTCTCCATGAGGGCGGCCGTCCGCTCGACGAACGCCTCGTAGAGGGGCCGCTGCACGTACGCGCGCGTGGCGGCCGTGCAGTCCTGCCCGGTGTTGATGAGGGCGCCCGCGACCGCGCCGTTGACGGCCGCCTCCAGGTCGGCGTCGTCGAAGACGACGAAGGGGGCCTTGCCGCCGAGCTCCAGGTGCAGGCGCTTGACGGTCGCGGTGGCGATCTCGGCGACGCGCTTGCCGACGGCGGTGGAGCCGGTGAAGGAGGTCATGGCCACGTCGGGGTGACCGACCAGGTGCTCGCCGGCCTCCTTGCCGGTCCCGGTGACGATGTTGACGACACCGTCCGGGATGCCGGCGTCGGTGGCGGCCCGGGCGAACAGCAGCGAGGTGAGCGGGGTCAGCTCGGCGGGCTTCAGCACGATGGTGTTGCCCGCGGCGATCGCCGGGAGGATCTTCCAGGCGGCCATCTGGAGGGGGTAGTTCCAGGGCGCGATGGAGCCGACGACGCCGATCGGTTCGCGGCGGACGTACGAGGTGTGGTCGCCGGAGTACTCGCCGGCCGACTGTCCCTGCAGGTGCCGGGCGGCGCCCGCGAAGAAGGCGGTGTTGTCGATGGTGCCCGGCACGTCGAACTCGCGGGTCAGCTTCAGCGGCTTGCCGCACTGCAGTGCCTCGGCGCGCGCGAACTCCTCGGCACGGTCGGCGATCACGGCGGCGAAACGGTGCAGGGCGTCCGAGCGCTCGCCCGGGGTGGCACCCGCCCAGCCCGGGAAGGCCTCGCGGGCGGCGGCGACGGCCGCGTCCACGTCGTCCGGGCCGGCCAGCTCGTACGTGTAGACCTCCTCGCCGGTCGCCGGGTCGACGACGGCGTGCGTACGGCCGGACGTGCCCTTGGTCAGGCGTCCCGCGATGTACTGCGCGCCGTCCGCGAGGCGGTCCTGTGCGGGGAATCGTTCCGGGGTGGCGGTGCCCGGGTTCTGCATGTCGCTCTCCTCCGCCGTCGCCCCACGGGGAAGGGGGCGGGTGGCGTAGCTCCAGCTCGATTTGAGTGCCGATCCTGACAGAGGGAATGGCGGTCGACAAGTGATTCCGTTGTTGCCTTTCGGTTACGCGACGAAATCTGTCGACCAGGTGTCGAGTGAGGGCGGAAAAGGGGGGACGGAGTGTCAGTGGTGGCTGCGAGACTCGCATGCATGGAGAGGATCACGGGGAGGATCGACTCGCGGGAGGCCCTGGTCAGGGAGGTCCGCGCGGGGGCGAAGATCAAGTACTTGCACTTCTGGGGGCATCGGCCGCGGGCGGACGGACAGGTCGGGGCGAGCTGTCTGAGCCAGTGGTGGCCGTCGCCGTTCACGGTGGACGGGGTCACCTACGCGACCGCCGAGCACTGGATGATGGCGCGCAAGGCGCGGCTGTTCGGCGACGCGGAGGCGGAGCGGCGGGCCCTGGAGGCCGGGCATCCCTCGCAGGCCAAAAAGGCGGGGCGGCTGGTGCGGGGCTTCGACGAGGCGGTCTGGGAGCGCGAGCGCTTCGGGATCGTCGTCGAGGGCAGCGTCCACAAGTTCGCCGCGCACGCCGACCTGCGGGACTTTCTGCTGGGCACGGGTGACCGGGTGCTGGTGGAGGCGAGCCCCGTGGACCGCGTATGGGGCATCGGCCTCCCGGCGGACGACGAGGCGGCAACGGATCCGGACCGGTGGAGGGGACCGAACCTACTGGGGTTCGCGTTGATGGAGGCGCGGGGGCGGTTGCGGGAGGGGTGAGCCGGGGCCGAGCGGGGGTTCGCCCCCGCTCAGCCCTGCGCCGTCAGTCTGGCGCCGTCAGTCTGGCGCCGTCAGTTCTGGACGACGAGGGGGGCGGAGATGCTGGGGGCGGAGTTGTAGGACGGTTCGTCGTCCGTGCGGTTTTTCTCGTCGTTGATGGCGAGGACTATGCCGACGATCAGCAGGGCGATGGTGGCGAGGCCCAGGATGATGCCGATGATGCCGGTGATGAAGCCCGCCTGGGCCTGTCCGCGGTTGGTCGCCTCGCCGCGGTCCGCGCGCCGCTTGCCCTTGACGCCGAAGACGACCGCGAGGACGCCGAGGATCAGGCCGACGACGCCGTAGAGGCAGAACAGGCAGCAGGACAGGATGCCCAGCACCATCGCCGCGGTGCCCATGCCGTTCTGCGGGGGCGCCTGCATACCGGGCCAGCCGTAGCCCTGCGGGTAGGCGGGGTAGCCGTATCCACCACCCGCGCCGGGCGCGACGGGCGGGGGCGGCACGGCGGACTCGGCCCAGCCGTTCGGCGCGCCGGGGGTGCCGGGCGGGGCGTAGGAGGGGGTACCGAAACCGGGGGTGCCCTGGGCGGGGGTGCCCTGGCCGGAGGCGTCCTGGCCCGGGGCGGCGAAACCGGACGCCGGTGCGGGCGGGACCGGCGCGCCGAAGCCGGGGGTGGACTGGCCGGGGGTGCCCTGGGCTGGTGGGCCGAAGCCGTCTGACGGGAAGGACGTCACCGTGGCCTGGTCGTGCACGGACGGCTGCCGGTCCTGCGGCACGGGCTGCGTACCGGGGGCCGACGAGGCGCCCTTGTCCAGCGAGGTCTTGCGCTCCGGCGGCGCCCACGGGTCCTGTTCGGCTCCCGCGCCCCCACCCGGCTGTGTCTGATCCGCCACGTCCCCGTCCCCCTCAGTCGATCGTCACGCCATGGTAAATGCTCACTCCACCTGGCTCACCGCCCGGTCACCGACCACCAACTCCCCACCGGCGCAACCCCGGAGTCAAAGCCACGCCACCGTCCATGCCACCACCGCAAGCCGTCCCGGCGCCCCACACGCTCCCGTCCTCGCCATCCCCACCACCCCCATCCACCCGTCACCCCCGGCCTACGATGATCTCGAGTCATCGATCAGCCGATCACCCGCGTCCCGTGCCGCAGCGCTCGGGGCGCCGTTCCGGGGAGGAACCTTGTCCGAGCATCTTGTCGAGCCGCGGGTACCACGTGATCTGCACGCCTTCATCGCCTCGCTGCCGAAGGCCGAACTGCACGTCCACCACGTCGGCTCCGCCTCCCCCCGTATCGTGTCGGAACTGGCGGCCCGGCACCCCGACTCCCGGGTGCCGAGCGACCCCGAGGCCCTGGCCGACTACTTCACGTTCACGGACTTCGCCCACTTCATCGAGGTGTATCTGTCCGTCGTCGACCTCATCCGTACCCCGGAGGACGTCCGGCTGCTGACGTACGAGGTGGCGCGCGACCTGGCCCGGCAGCAGGTGCGGTACGCCGAGCTGACGATCACGCCGTTCTCCTCGACCCGGCGCGGCATCGACGAGCGTGCCTTCATGGAGGCGATCGAGGACGCCCGCAAGGCCGCGGAGGCCGAGTTCGGGACCGTACTGCGGTGGTGCTTCGACATCCCCGGCGAGGCCGGCCTGGAGGCCGCCGAGGAGACCGCGCGGCTCGCCACCGACGACAGGCTGCGCCCGGAGGGCCTGGTCTCCTTCGGTCTCGGCGGCCCCGAGATCGGCGTACCGCGGCCGCAGTTCAAGCCGTATTTCGACCGTGCCATCGCCGCCGGCCTGCACTCCGTGCCGCACGCGGGCGAGACCACCGGCCCGGAGACGGTCTGGGACGCGCTCACCCACCTGCGCGCCGAGCGCATCGGACACGGCACCAGCTCCGCCCAGGACCAGAAGCTGCTCGCCCATCTCGCCGAGCACCGCATCGCGCTGGAGGTCTGCCCGACCTCCAACATCGCCACCCGCGCCGTCCGCACCCTCGACGAGCACCCGCTGGCGCAGTTCGTGAAGGCCGGCGTCCTGGTCACGATCAACTCCGACGACCCGCCGATGTTCGGCACCGACCTCGACAACGAGTACGCCGTCGCCGCCCGCCTGCTGGACCTCGACGAGCGGGGACTGGCCGACCTCGCGAAGAACGCGGTCGAGGCGTCCTTCCTGGACGAGGCCGGCAAGCGCCGTGTCAAGGACGAGATCGACACGTACACGACGGACTGGCTCGCTCCCTGAGTCACCTCGCCTCCCAGAGTCACCTCGCCTCCCCCGGTCCTGGTACGTCCCGACACAATGGGCGCATGCAGACGCTGACTGCCGTGGCCCATCGCGGCGACCCCTACCGCTTCCGTGAGAACACGATCGACTCGCTGCGTTCCGCGCTCGACCGGGGCGCGGACGCGGTCGAGATCGACGTGCGGCTCACGAAGGACGGCGTACCCGTGCTGCTGCACGACGAGACGCTGAAGCGGCTGTGGGAGCAGGACCGTCCGCTGCTCGCGCTGTCCGCGGCCGAGGTGCGCGGGCTGACGGCGGGAGCGGTGCCGACCCTCGCGGAGGCGCTCGCGGCGACCGGGGGCAGCCGGGTGATGCTGGACCTGCCGGGGACCCGGGAGGTGCGCACCGCGCGGCGGGTCGTGGACGTCGTCCGGGAGGCGGGCGCGGCCGACCGGGTCTACTACTGCGCCGACGCCGCCGCGATGCTCGCCGTGCGCGGCGCCGATCCGGCCGCCGAGATCGCCCTGACCTGCACCAGTCTCGCTCCCCCGCGTCCCGCCCTGCTGGACGCGGTCAAGCCGCGCTGGCTCAACTACCGTTTCTCCCTGGTCGACCGCGACCTCGCGGCCCGCGTCCACCACGACGGCTGTCTGCTGTCCGTGTGGACCCCGGACACCCGCCGTTCCATGCGCCGGCTGATCGATCTGGGCGTCGACTCGATCACCAGCAACCGCATCGACCTGCTGTGCGCGCTGCGGGACTACCCGCGGGAGCGCTGAGGCACCGTCGCGGGGTCGGCCGGGGTCGAGCGGGTGACGTACTGCGGGACGGGGGTGTCGTCGCGCCCGCCACCCCGCCGTCGGTCCCCGTAGGGGAAGACCCCGGCAACTCCCTTACCGCGTACAGCATTTGATCCGGGTCCGGTCAGGGGCGCGGCCCCTCCCCGCCGACGATCCGCGGTGCCTCGCCCGCGCCCAGGATGATCGACGACACTGACCGCCAAGGCCCCCGGAGCAGCCGATGCGCGCCCGCACCCCGATCCTCGCCGCCTGTCTCGTCCTCGCCCTGTCCGCCGGTCCGCTCGCCGCGCCCGCCCTCGCCGTCACCTCGGCGAGCTCGGCGCACGCCGGCTCGGGACCCGACGCCGACGCCCTGCGGGCCGCGATCGCCGGACTCCCGGACGCGGACGCGACCGCCGCCCTCGTCCGGGTAGGTGGTCGCGACGGCACCTGGCGCGGCAGCGCGGGCGTGCACGATCTGGCGAGCGGCCGGGCGGCGGACCCGGACGCACGCTTCCGCGCCGGGTCCACGACGAAAGTCGTGACGGCGGCGGCCGTGCTGAGGCTCGCGGCGCAGGGCAGGGTCGATCTGGACGGGCCGGTCCAGCGTTATCTGCCGGGGCTGCTGACGTCCGCCTTCAAGCCGGTCACCGTACGGCAGTTGCTGAACCACACCAGCGGCATCCGGGCCGGGGACGGCTGGGGCGACTCCTTCGAGACGCAGTACGCGCACCGCTTCGACACGCTCACACCGCGGCAGGTGGTGGCGTCGGCGGTGGCGAAGGGACCGGAGTTCCAGCCGGGCACCCGGCAGGAGTACCTGAACATCAACTACACGATCCTGGGGCTGCTGATCGAGAAGGTGACCGGGCACTCGTACGCCGAGGAGGCCACGCGGCTCGTGCTGCGGCCGGCCGGGATGTGGGACACGTACTTCCCGGGCGCCGATCCCCGCATCCGCGGACCGCACAACCACGGCTACCAGGTGGTCCGACGGGCCGACGGCGGTACCGAGTTCGTCGACGTCACCGACTGGAACCAGGCGGACCGGATGGCGGCCGGGGACATGATCTCGACCACCGCCGACCTGGAGCGGCTGGTCACGGCGCTGTTCCGGGGCCGGATCGTGCCCGGGCCGCAGCTGGAGGAGATGTTCACGGTTCCGGCGGGCATCAAGGGCGCCACTTACAGCGCGGGGCTCCAGCGGTTCGAGTACGGGGGCCGGGTGTACTGGCTGAAGTCGGGGGCGCGGTACGGCTACAGCGCGGTCGTGGCGGCGACCCGGGACCTGAGCCGTACCCTCGTCTACTCGGTCGGCTCCACCGCCGCCAAGGGGGAGTCGATGAACCCGGTCGCCGAACGCGTCGCGCTGGCCGCGCTCAGGTAGCGAGCGCGGGGGTGGGGCCGGGGTTCAGGGTGAGCGCTTCGAGGCGATTGATCTTCCTGCGCAGGACGTACAGCGGGATCACCCCGACCACCCCGAAGGACATGTCGATCACCGACCACCAGAAGGGGATGCCCCGGATCGGCCCGCAGATCAGGGCGAGCGGGATGATGCCGGCGCAGGCGATCATCGCGAACTCGACGACCCAGATGTTGCGTACGGGGTCGCGGTAGGGCCCGTAGAAGGCGACGGCGATGACGAGGTGGGCGAAGGCCAGCCAGTCCGTGCCGTAGAGGAGGAACGGGTAGTCGGTGTCGGCGGTGTCGAGTCCGCGCCGGACGCGGGCGATCCAGTCCATGAGCGGGTCCGGTGTGGGCAGGGACCGCAACACGTCCTCGGTCCAGCGCAGTTCGTGCACCAGGGGGAAGGCCGTGGCGCCGCTGAGCACCAGGCAGACGACGAACAGGACCAGCCAGACGCGGATGCCCCTGAGAAGGGCGGCTCTGTCGCTCATGGGGGCAGCGTACGCCTGTAATTGAACGTGTTCAAAACTCTTTCGGGAGGGCTCGGGTCAGCGGCCCTCCACGGCGGAGGGCACGCTCGTCGGGGTCGCCCGGACGTCGGAGCGGGTCTTGGACGGGCGGGCCGAGGGGAGTTGGGTGCGCGTCGCGGCGGAGGGGGCGGTGGAGGGGCTGGTGCGGTCGCTGGTGGTGGGCGGCACGCTCGGGACGAGGGTGCGCCGGTCCGGGCCGGGTGTGGCGCTCGACGGCTCGGGGGTGGGAGTACGGGACGGTGGGGCGGAGGTGCTGCTGACCCGGGGCGGGGCCATCGGAACCGTCGGGGAGGATGGGGCGTCGGAGGCCGTCAGGCGCAGGGGCAGGATCACCAGAGCCGCCACTCCGCACGTCAGTGCCGCACCGGCGGCCGCGCGCAGCAGACGCCGCCGGGACGCACCACGCCGGATCGCCTCGTAACGACCGGGGGGCGGGCCGAGGTACTCGGCCGGCGGGCGTAGAAGCACGGTGAGCTCGTCGTCGGAGTCCAGGTTTACGTGCTCATCGCCACCGAAGCCGAACTCCCGCCGCCCACCGGGGAAATCGCCCCCGGGGCCGTCGGCATACGCAGCCTGGAAACCCCGCCCGGCCCCCTCACCCCCGAAGCCCCACCCGGTGCCCTCGGCATCGAAATCCCGTCCGCCGCCCGCAGAACCGAAGCCCCGCCCGGCATCCCCGAACCCAGAGCCCCGATCAGTGTCCTCCGCCCCGGAGCTCCGCCCGGCGTTTTCATTGCCGGAGCCCTTTCCGGTGCTCTCGGCGCCAAAGTGAGGGCGCTCGTTCTCGTGGTTGGAGTCCGGGCCCTCGTCAGAGTGTGTGGTCAACGCTTCTCCTCAGGTGGGCGCGGAGCAGTTCACGGGCGGCGTGCAGGTCGGCCTTGACGGTTCCCTCCTTGCGTCCGGTCAGCACGGACACCTCCCGGATCGGCATGTCAGCGTAGTAGTGCAGCAGGATCGGCACGCGCAGGCGTTCGGGCAGGGACTGCACGAGCAGCCGCACCGAGGGGTCCGCCTGTTCGGTCGGCGCGCTCACCGCGACCTCGTTGGTGGCGCGCCGCACGGCCCGGCGCTCGCGCTCCAGCTTGCGCCAGTGGTCCCGGACGAGGTTGGCCGCGGTGACGTAGAGGAAGCCGCGCGGTTCGGTGACGGCCGTCCAGCGCGCCCACAGCCGGGTGAACGCCTCCGAGGCGATCTCGTGGGCCGTCTCGTCGTCGTCGACGAGACGGCGGCACCAGCCGGCGAGACGCGGATAGAGGGCGGCGAACAGCTCGGACGCGGCCTTCTCGCGGGACCGTTTCAACGTTCTCCCGGGTTCGTGGGGGGTCACTCGTGGAGGAAGAGCCCGGGCCTGCGGCGTACGTTCCGCGGGCCCGGGTTCCGGTCGGTGGTCAGTGGCCGGTGCCGGTCAGTACCGCGAAGACGATGACGTTGTCGCGGTAGCCGTCACCGGTGCGCTCCCCGCCGCAGGTGATCAGGCGCAGCTCCGGCCGGTCCACGTTCCCGTACACCTCCTTGGTCGGGAAGTCCGCCTTGGCCACCGTCCGTATGTCCGTCACGGTGAACACCGCAGTGGTGCCGTTCTCCAGGCGCGCCTCGATCCGCTCGCCCCGGCGCAGTTCCCCGAGGTGGCGGAAGACGCCGTCCCCGTAGGCGCCGACGGTGACATGACCGAGGATCACCGACGGTCCGGTCTGTCCCGGCGTCGGCGAGTTCTCGTACCAGCCCGCCCGGTCGTGCGCCTGGATCGGCGGCACCTGTACGGTCCCGCCGGCGGCCAGCCCCAGCTTCATCACCGGGGTGTCGACCCCGATGGCCGGTATCCGGAGCCCGACCGGGACGGATCGCCCCACCGCCGGCACCTGCTTCGCGGCGGGCGGCGCCGAGGACGAGGACGACGCCGAGGACGAGGTGCTCTCGGAACTCCCCTGCGGGGCGCTTCCGGTCGTGGCTCCGGGGCCGCCGCAGCCCACGAGCAGCGCGGCCAGCGCGAGGCCGGCGAGGGCGCGCCCGGAGAGGCGGCTCATTCCCCGTTCGCCCCGTTCGCCTGCCGACGGCGCAGGAGGAAGACCGCGCCGCCGCCCACGACGACGGCCACGGCGGCGCCCCCGCCGATCAGCGCGCCCGTGTTCGAGGAGTCCGAGGTGGTCGCCACGCCGGTGTTCGGCGCGCCGCTCGGCACGACGGAGACCTGGCCGCCCGAGGGCACCCGGCTCGGGACGGGGCTCGGGGCCAGGGTGCCGGGACGGCGCTTGGTGGGGACGGCGCTGGGCTCCTGGCCGGCCGGACGGGTCTTGGTCGGGACGGCGCTGGGAGCGGTGGTGGCCCGCTCGGTGGGGCTCGGGGTCGCGGACGTCCCCGCGGCGAACGCGGGCACCGCGCCCGCCAGGACGGCGGTGGCCGCGATCACCATGGCACTGAGGCCGGTTCGGCGCATGAATCGCTCTCTTTCGTCGGTCCGCCCGGCGGTCGGGCCGGGCGGGCTGTGGCGTGGATCGAGCGGAGAGACGAGACAGCACGGGAGTGGGTTGTAAAGAGCTGGCAAAGTCGTCGAATGTCCTTCAGATGTACGGGAGTTGGCCCACCGATGGCGTGGGCGCGGCGAATGGGACCGGGGTGGCCCAAGGGGCGTCTGCCGTGCGTGTGCCTTGATTACGTTGAGGCCGTGTGGAACCAGCAGCAGCCACGGGACGGCAGAACCGGCACTTCCCAGCAGGCGCCCCCGGCGCCCCGCACCGCCGGACCACCCGCCCATCCCCTGCTCGCCTTCCAGCAGTCCGCGGGGAACGCGGCCACGGCCCGGGCGGTGCGGCGGGCGCGCACCGATCGCTCCCGGCCCGCACTGCCGGGCATCGAGGAGCGCGCCGAGGCCGGGTTCGAGCTGCCGTCGTACCTGATGGGGCTGGAGGCGGCCGGGCTGTCGACGGCGTACGGGCTGACCGGGCACGAGTTCGTGCGGCACGCCGTGGCCGCCGCGGTGGGGCACGCCGACGGCACGGTCGGTGACATCGCGGCCGAACTGGCCGGACGGCCGGAGAGCTTCTTCGGACAGGGCCGCGCCTTCGCCGTGCGGGGCCGCACCGGCAAGGAGTGGTACGACGTCACGGTCGCCGTCCGCCGGGCCCCCGACGACCGGCCGCCCGTCTTCCGCTCCAAGGACCTGCCGGCCGCCGCCGTCTCCGGCACCGACGAGGTGGCCGAGCTGGAGGATCCGGAGGGCAAGGACACCAAGGTCGACGTCCAGCACAACACCGCGGCCACGGTGAGCAGTACGGCCGGCGGCTCGTCCTCCAAGGGCGTCGGCGGGCTGGCGTTCGGGCTGGCTCCCGTGGCGCCCGGCCTGTGGGTCGGCGGCGCCACCACCGGCAACGTCCAGCCCTGGCAGTCCTCGCGGGAGTCCCGGCACCAGAGGAACGTGGCCGAGCCGCGCGTCCTGCGCAGCGACAAGGGCTCGGTCGAGGTCCACCGCAAGGTGGTCTACGAGGTACGGGTGCACAAGACCGGCACCGAGGAGACGCAGACCTTCCGGGACAAGGGGACGCTCACCCAGCGGGTGCCGACCGAGCATCTGGTCCCGGTCGGCACGGGCGCACCGGCGCCCGGGCGGCCGCTCGCCGCGGACACCGCGCACAGCGTCTCGCTCGCCGACTCCCTGGCCCCGGTCGCGATCACCGACACGGCGGCCCCGCACCAGAGCGGCCGTGGGCTCTTCGACGCGGTCGCCTCCGTGCTGCACCCCTCGCTCACCGCGCCGGGCGCGCCGGGCCGGGCCCGGCTGTACGAGGCGACCGCCACGGCGACCGTGCTGGAGGACATGCCCCGGCTGCTGCGCGATGGCGTGGTCGGCGAGGACCTGCAGTCCAAGGACGGGAAGACGGCGGGCAGTTACCACCTGCGGGCGGCGCTGACCGGCCTCTCCCCCGCCTGGGGCACCGGCAAGACCCAGCTGCGCACCCATCAGCAGACCCAGCACACGGTGACCGAGTCCGCGGGCAAGGGCCGGGCCGTAGCCGCCGGTCTGGGCCCGGCGATCGGTGTCGGCGCGGCGGGCAACGCGGCCGTGGTGCGGGGGACCGCGATGCCGGTCGCGGCGGCCCGCAAGGCCCGCTTCAGCGTGACCGAGCAGACCGTCTCCACCCGGCAGGGCGCGGAGGTGCGGGGCGAGAAGGTGCTGTACTTCGGGACGGTGCTGTTCACCGCGGAGGGCACGGGCCCGCGCTCGGCCGAGCACATCCTGAATCCCGGGCGCCGGGTCGCCACCCACTCGATGAACGTGTGGATGAGCCTGCGGGCCGACGAGGCACAGGAGTTGGGCCTGCCGCTGCCGCAGGGCACCAACGCCGGGCCGTTCGCCGAGAAGCCCCGGCGGACCGACGAGAACGGCGAGGAGGCGGAGGTCGAGCGCCATCTCCCGTACGGCGCGAAGGGATCGAGTGTCACGCTGAGCCGGCTCGACACCGGGCCCATGGTTCGGGCCGTGCGGGAGCTGTTCGCCACCGACCCGAGGCTGGCGGGCTATCTGCCGGCCCTCGGCGCCACTCCGCCGGCCCTGCGGACCAGCGACGAGGAGGCCGAGGCCCAGCGCCGCAACTACCGCGAGCTGATGACCGTCCTGTCGGAGACCAACCTCCGGGTCAACAAGGACCAGTTGCTGTCCACCGGCATCCGGGTGCGGCTGCGCCGCAAGACCTCCCTGCACTCGCACGACGTGCAACTCCTCGTCAAGGGCGAGATGTCGGACGCCGAGTACCAGGGTGACATCAAGGACTGGATGGTGCGCGCCCACTCCGGCGTCACCAGCAACTCGACCAGCGGGCGCAGCAGTTCGCGCTCGATCGGCGGTCTGGTCCTCGGACAGGCCCGGCTGATCCCGGGGGCGCTGACCGGCGCGGCCCGCTACGAGAGGCACAGCACCGGCACCCGCCGCAACCAGGCGGGACCCACGGGCCGTTCGGACATCCTGACCAACGGCTCGGAGACCGCGAGCGCCTTCGCGGCGGCCCTGAGCATGCACGTGGACGTCACCATGACCTCCCGGCCCCGCAAGCTCGCACGCGGCCTCAGCGTCGGCTCGCCCGGCCAGGACGCGCCGGACGCCAAGCTGCTGGCGGGGCTGCACATGGAGCCGCAGGACGTACGGCTGCTCACCCCGGCGGAGTTCACGCTGGACCAGGAGGGCCGGGACCGGCGGGACGCGGTGGCGGGGGCGCGCAGGGCGCAGGCGCCCGCCCCGGATCACGCCTTCAACGCCGAGGGCATCGGCGACCTGGCCTCGATCACCCCGCGGCCGTCCACCGGGCGGGCGCTGCGCGACTGGCAGTTGGTGGAGAACCTCGACTCGGAGCCGGTCCGGGCGCTCGCCTTCCAGCTGCTGGCGCAGGCCGCGGCCCGCAACAAGGGGCTGCGAGAGGATCCGGCGCTGGCGACGGAGGGGCTCGCGCCCCGGCTGGCACTGGAGGACCGGTTCGGCGAGCGGGCGGTCAAGGCGGCCCTGAGGCAGGCCGCGTCCTCCGGCTGGGTGGTGAAGAACCTCCGCTATCCGCGCCGGCTCGCGGCCCTCAACGGCGCGGTCGGCACCCGGCTGACGCTGGCCAACCCGAAGTTCGTGCACAAGGGCGAGGGGCCGGGCACCGAGACCTTCATCCTGGGCGGCCACCAGTCCGCCGGTCAGGTGGGCCAAGGGACCACCAGCACCGTGCAGTTCGGGGCGACCGGCTCCGAGAACGGCCCCGAGTGGCGCACCGGGCAGGGGCTGTCGACGTTCCGCACCACGGGCCACGGTGACAGCCGGGCCGCCGCGCTGTCCGGCACGGTGGAGCGCAACGCGCACACGCCGAAGAAGGCCCCGCTGTATCTGGTCCAGTGCGATGTGCTGGTCAACATGGTCGCGGAGGTCAAGGTCACCGGCGGCGGCCCCTATGTGAGCCAGGGCGCCCGCACGCTGCCGGGCGCTGCGGCGGTGTGGCTGACGGAGGCACAGCTGCCGCAGCGGATCAGGCGGCAGCTGAACCTCGACGCCGACGCCGACCTCGTCATGCGCCCCCCGGCGGCGCCGGGCGCGAGCAGGGCGGAGAGTTCCCGGATGGCCGCCGAACGGGCGCGGGCCACCGCGGGTACGTCCTCGTCCGCGCCGGCCCGGAGCAGCGGTGGACCCGCGTCCTCGCGGACGGATCGACCCGGCTTCGGCAGCGGGCTGCCCCTCGGCTTCGGCATGGTCGAGGACCTGCCGGACTTCGTGCCGCTGCTGGGACGGCTGCGGTCCGACCTGGTCCGGAACCGGCACCAGGACGTCGCCGACGACCTGCTGCCCCGGCAGCAGCTCAAGGACCGCAACGACAACGTGCAGCGGCTGCTGCGCGTCCTGGACCGGGACGGCTCGGCCGGGCTGCTGTCCAGCGCCATGGACGGCGGGGTCACGGTGGAACTGCTCGACGGCCGCAGGACGCCCTACTGGGCGGTGTTCCGCGTCGACCGCAGGGGCGAGGGCGCGTACACGGGCGACGCGGGCGACGGCCGGGACATGGAGTACATCACCGCGGCCGTCTCCCAGCAGGCCGTCTCCCACGACGAGGGCACGGTGACCGGCGTCGAGGGCGTCCTCGCCGGATCGGGCAAACCGGACGGGGGTGCCGGGCAGTTGAAGAGCACCGGCGGCGCGGCGGGCGTCGGCTACGCCTCCGGCGACTCACGGCGCAGCGGTGCGGCGAGCCGTGGCCAGCTCGGCATGAAGACGGTCGCCGAGGCGAAGTCCGCGCCGTCCGCCAGGATGCGGCTGCCGGTGCGGGCGAGCCTCGAACTGTACAAGGGCGGTACCCGGCTGGCGCTGGCCCGCATGGACAACCTGGCGCTGACCCACCGTGTGCTGCACAAGGACCTGGCCGCGCTGAGCCGGGTGACCGCACCGGTGCGGGCCACGGCGCCCCCGGTGCGGGGCCCACGCGACGACGGCCCGTCCGGACTCGGCTCCTGGCACGCGGGCGGGGTGCGGCTGCCGATGGAGGCGCAGGTCAACGGCTTCCAAGGGGCGCCCAGGGTACGGGAGTTGGTGACCGCGGCGGTCCGGCAGGCGGGCGGCGGCGAGCGGTTCCGGGACAAGGGACAGGCCGCCGCGTACGCGCTCAACGAGGCCGTCTCCACCGAGTGGATGATCGCCGCGCTGCCGCTGCTCACCTCCGCCGGCGTGGGCCTGCCGCCGGTGCACGCCTCCGGCGCGGAGGGGCAGGACCTGCGGGCCTCCCTGCACGCGCGGATGCGGGACGGGCGGGTGCTGGGCCTGGGTGACACGATGACGTTCGAGACGGTGGGCCAGAGCCACCTCCAGGCGCCCCGGCCCACCCAGACCGACGGCGTGAGCTCCGCCGAGCACGGCAGACAGGCCCGGGCGCTCGGCGGCGCGGGGCTGCTCAACGCGGACGAGTTCCGGCTCAACCAGCTGATGGCCAATACGGGCGGATCGGGCGGTGTCTCGGACGCCGCGGCCAACTCGGCGGGCTCGATGCCGCTGCACAAGCCGAAGATGAAGGCGGTCCTGGTCCAGTTCACGCTGGACGTCAGGGTGGTGGCCAAGGTGACCAACCGGGTCCGCAGCGGCCGTACGAACACGGCGGTGCGCGAGCTGACCCTGCCGACGCCGGTGGTGATCCGTATGCCGGAGCCGATGGTCCGCCGCATGCTGACGACGGAGGGCGCGCGACTCCAGGACCCCGACAACCACTTGGGCGTCACGGCGACGGTCGCGCCGCCGCCCCCGCCGGCCCCCTAGTCGGCGCTCAGCGCCTCTTTCAGCTCGCCGCGCCGCCGGATGCCCAACTTCTTGTAGGCGCTGGTGAGATGGGTCTCCACGGTGCGCCGGGCGAGGTGCAGCAGCCCGGCGATCTCGGTGTTCGTGCGGCCGTCGGCGGCGAGGCGGGCGATGCGCAGCTCGCTGCCGGTGAGGGAGCCCGAGCCGGTGCGGACGAGGGCGGGGCGACGTGCGCCGCCCTCGCGCAGCGCCTCCTCGGCGAGCTCCCGCAGCCGCAACGCGCCCAGTCTTTCGGCACGTTCGGCCGCCTCCCGCAGACACTCCCGGGCCCTGCCGCGCTCCCCGGCGGCGGTCAGCAGCCGGCCCTGCGCCAGCAGCGCGGCCGCCAGCTCCGGTTCCGTCGCGGCGGGCGCGTCCCGCAGCAGTCGTACGGCCTCCTCGGTCAGCTTCAGGCCCCGGCGGCCGCCCGTGACGGAGCCGAGGGTGCGCAGGGCACGGCCCACCGTGCGGGGCGTGCCCCATTCGCGGGCCAGCCGCAGCTCCTCCTCGGCCAGGGCGAGGGCCTCCTTCGGGTTGCCGAGGGCGAACCAGCACTCGGCGGCGGCCGACCGCCACGGGGTGACGACCGGACTGACCACCTCGCGCGCCGACTGACGGCGCCCGCACTCCATGAAGTCGTGCAAGCCCCCCGCCGGATCGCCCGCGGCGGCGCGCTGCACCCCACGCGCGTACAGGAAGCGGTTCAACTCCCAGCTGTCCGGGGCCTCGCGCAGGTCGAAGCCGTCCGCGAGGCGCTGCGCCTCCGCCGCGCGGCCGGTCTCCACGAGCGCCAGCAGGATGTGGGCGTGCGCGTTGGAGGGGCCGGTGGCGGGCAGCACGGGCGGTTCGGCCGGGAGGCGCCCGAACTCGCCGCGGGCCGCCGCGATGTCGTCGCGGGTGCTGAGCAGCGCCTGGTGCATCGGGTGCAGCAGCCCGGGGCGCTGGCCGGCCAGGCCGCGCTCCACCAGCCGTTCCGCCTCGTCGAGTTCGTCGGCCCACTGGGCGAGGGCGGCGGCCGTGCCCAGCAGGAAGGGCTCGGTCAGCGGGTCGGCGGGCTCGGCGAGCAGGGCGCGCACCCGGTGCATCGCCTCGGCCGCCGAGGTCAGTCCGGCGGTGGCCGCGTACCGGACGAGAAGGGCCCGGGTGGCCGGGCCGAGCAGCTCCGGCGCGTTCTCCGCGGTGTCGCACAGCTCGCGGTACACCTCGCGGCGGACCGTCTGGTCCTGTTCGGAGAGCAGGGCGGAGGCGCTCTGCAGAGTGGCGGCGAGTTCGGGCCGGTCGGCGAGCTGTTCGCCGACGGAGCGCAGGACGTCCACGGCGGCGCGGGGCCGGCCGCGCCCGGCGAGCGCGGTACCGAGGGCGATCGCCGCGCGCACCCGGTCCTGCGGGGTGCCGGGCAGCCGCAGCGCCTGGGTGAGCCGGGGGATGCCGGCCGAGGATGTGCGGTCGGCGACCTCCAGGGAGCCCAGTTCGGTCAGCAGCCGCTGCCGGCGCTCGTCGGCCAGCGGCTCGTCCAGGGCCCGGCGCAGAAAGGCCACCGCGTCCTCGGCGCGGTCGTCGCGCAGGGCGAACGAGGCGGCGTCCTGCAGTACGGTCGAGGCCCAGGGGGCGTGCACCGGGTCCGCCAGCAGCAGTTGCCGGGCCACGGGTTCGACGGGGGCGCCGCGGTGCAGCATGGTCTCGGCGGCCGTACGGTGCGCGGCCCGCCGCCGGGACACGGGCACGCCGGTGAGCACGGCGTCCCGCAGCAGCGGATGGCCGTAGCGCGGGCGGCCGTGGCCGTCGGGGCGCAGCAGACCGAGCCCGGTCATGGCGGTGAGCCAGCCCACCACCCGGGCGGGGTCGGCCCCGGCCAGCTCGGCGAGCAGGGCGCCGAGCCGCTCGGGGACACGGCCGAACTCGGGGGCGGAGCGCTCCCACCGCTCGTCTGAGCCGCTGAAGGCGCCGCGCACCTCGCCCAGATCCGTGTACGCACGGCCCGTTCGGGACGGCCCCTTGTGGTCCCAGCCCTCGTCGAGCACGGCCAGGACGCGGGCCACCTCCGCGGTGCCCGGACCGGCGCTGTCCAGCCACCAGGACACGGCCGCCGGATACGCCCCCGGATACAGCGCGGCGCAGCTCTCCGGCACGGACGCGGGCTCGCTCGACGCCCGCAGATCGTCGAGGAGGGCCCGCAGCAGCAGGGGGCTGCCCGCGCCGGCCCGGACGCAGTCGTCCACCCAGGACGCGGCCACGCCGGGGAACTCGGCGCGCACCAGGGCGGCCGCCGACTCCGGGGTGAGCGGGGCGAGGGTGTGGGTGCCGACGAGGGCCGGCGAGAGGGTGTGGGTGAAGCCCGGCGCGGGCAGTTCGACGTCGTACTGGCTGCGCTCGGTGACGGCCAACAGGATCGGCAGGGCTAATCGGTCCACATGGCGGGCGTACTCCACCAGCCAGCGGTACGAGGGCGCGTCGGCGAGGTGGACGTCGTCCACGGCGACCAGCAGCGGCGAGCGTTCGGCGCGGGCGTCCAACGCCCTTTGCAGCACGGCGCCCTGCTCGCGTTCGGTGTCGGCCGCGTCGAACCCCGTCACCCGGCCGAGGAGTTGGAAGACGGCGGCGAAGGGCACCGCGGCGTCGGCGGGGGCGCAGCGGGCGCGCAGCACCCGCATGCCGTGCGCGGCGGCGGCCTCGGCGGCGGCCTCCAGCACGGTGGTCCGGCCGGTGCCGGTGGCGCCGCGCAGCAGCACCAGACCGCCCGCCCCGGTGCGGGCGCGCGCCGCGGCGTCCGCCAACAGCGCGGCGGCTTCCCGGTGTTCGCGCGGCTGCTCACCCTGTGCTAGGGCCATGCCTGCCTCCTTGCTCGGACCGGACGTGTTCCGCAGTCGAGGACGGCCCTCGTCCCGCGGCGGTGGCGTGACAAGTCCCACGGCGGCCGGATCCGGCCCTCGCGGAACCGGGCGGCCGGCCGCCGTCGTGGTAGTCGTACGGCCGATCTCGTGGTGCTGCTCGTGGTCCTCCACGATTGCGGCCGCCCCACCCGTCACACGAGTGTGGGAAACGCACGCCTGTCACCAACCCCCCAGAGGTTGCGTGCACGTGGACATAGGGGAAACGCTTGCTCAGCTCATCGCGGACCACACGCTCCGGTACGGCCGAAGTGCCCGAGCGGATACCCGTGGCGGTGCTCGCCTCCGACCCGATCCTGCGCGAGGGGGCGACCGGCCAGCTGCGCCGGTACCCCGAGATCGACCTGCGCGAGGAGTCCGGCCCCGGCACGGTGGCGCTGCTCGTCGGCGACGCGCTCGACGAGACCGCGCTGACCCGGCTGCGCCGGCTGGTGCGCAGTGAGGGGGCACGGGCGGTGCTCGTCGTCGGCTCCCTGCGCGAGAGCGAACTGCTCGACGTGATCGAGTGCGGGGTCGGCGCCATCGTCTGGCGGCACGAGGCCACCTCCACCCGGCTGGTGCAGGCCGTGCTCGCGGCGGCGCGCGGCGACGGCGATCTGCCCGCCGACCTGCTGGGCCGGCTGATCAACCAGGTGGGGACCCTGCACCGCAGCGCGGCCGGACGGCCCGGCGGACCGTCCTCGGGACTGACCCCGCGCGAGGTCGACGTGCTGCGTCTGGTCGCCGAGGGCCTCGACACCGGAGAGATCGCCGGCAAGCTGTCCTACTCCGAACGCACCGTCAAGAACGTGATCCACGGGCTGACCACCCGGCTGCATCTGCGCAACCGGGCGCACGCGGTCGCGCATGCCCTACGGGAAGGCTACATCTGACCGAACGGGCAGCCCACTGCGCCCCCTTGGGCAGCGGAGTGCGCCCGTGAGCCGTCCCCCGCGCGCCTGCGCGGACGGCCGGGACGGAGGGCAGGATCGGGTACGGCAGCGGGTTTCATGCGGTGCGGGGCATCGCGGGGCGGGAGCAAGACGGTGATCCACGAGGTGGACGAGGTCCTCAAGGGCCTGCTGAGCGGCGGCGCGTTGTCCGGCTCGGGCATCGACGTCGCCTTCGACGCCCCGACCCGCGACTGGGCCGCGCGCCGCAACTCGCCCACGATCAACGCCTACTTGTACGACATCCGGGAGGACATCAACCGCCGGCAGCGGGGTCATGTCGCCGTGCACGACGAGCGGGACGTGATCGTCAAGCGACGCCAGCCGCCACGCTGGTTCCGGCTGTCGTACCTGGTGACGGCGTGGACGAAGCGGCCGCAGGACGAACACCGGCTGCTGTCCGCGGTGCTCGCCACACTGATCCCGCGTGAGCTGATCGGACCGTCCGAACTCCCGGGCGCGCTCGGCGCGCTGGGCCTGACGATCCCGTTGTCGGTGGCCGGAATCCAGACCGAGTCCCGCTCGCTTGCCGAGATCTGGTCCGCGCTCGGCGGCGAACTCAAGCCGTCCCTGGACCTGGTGGTCACGGCCCCCTTCCCGGCCTACCCCGAGTACGACGCCGGTCCGCCGGTCACCGAGGGCGCCGCGGTCCGCGTCCGCACCCTGGACGACGCCCCGGTCACGGACGAACGCGCCCACCGCCCGGCCCAGGTGGCGGCAGCCAGGGAGGCCCGAGCGGCGGCCCGCACCACGGACCGGACACCGTGACGCCTCGTACCCCGGGGGCCGAGGCGCCCCACGTGCCGTACGACATGGCCGAGTTGGCCGAAACCGATCCCACCGTCGCCCTCGTCGCGCGGCTCCAGGCACTGCGCGAGCGGGTCGCCCTGGTCGTGGAGCAGCGGTCCGCGGACGATCCGACGGCGGCCGATCCGCTGCGCGGGCTGTATCTGTCGGAGGAGGCGGTACGGCATCTGCTGCGGCCGGTGCCGCCGGTGCGGCTCCCTCTTCCCGACTCCGCCGAGCAGCCGTACGACCGGCTGGGCGAGCTGTCCGCGCGGCTCGGGCTGACCGAGCTCGACGCGATGCTGCTGCTCATCGCCCTCGCGCCCGACCTGGACCGCACCTTCGAGCCGCTGTACGGCTACCTCAACGACGACGTCAGCCGCCGCCGGGCCACCGTCGCGCTCGCCCTGGACCTGGTCGGCGTCCCCGTCCACTCCCCGGCCGGACGGGCCCGGTTCCAGCCGGCCGCCCCCCTGTCCGCGCTCGGTCTCCTCACGGTCGAGGAACCCGAACGCCCCTTCCTCGGCCGCTCCTTGCGCGTCCCGGACCGTCTGGCCGCCCACCTTCTCGGCGACGACACCCCCGACGCGGCGCTCGCCGGGCATCTGCATCCGCTGAGCGCGCCGTCGGACGGCGGGACCGAGGACGAGTTCGGACGGTTCGTCGAACGGCTGGCCGCCCGCCTCGGCGCGGGCCCCCCGCTCACCGTCTATCTCCGCGAGCGCCGTGAGGGCGACGGGCTCGCTTGTGCGGCCGCCGCTCTGCGTGCCGCCGGCGTCCCCGCCCTGCGTTTCTCCGGGCCCGAGGACCGGGTCCCCGACCTGCTGCGGGAGGCCCGGCTGGGCGGGCTGACGGTGGTCGTGTCCGGGGTGCCGGACCAACCCGCCGGTCTGATACGGCAGTTGGTGGCAGCCGCCGACGTACCCGTGCTGATCACGGCCCCGCGCCCCTACGACCCCCACTGGTGTGACCACGACCCCCTCGTGCTGGACGTGCCCCGGCAGCACGCGGGGGCGGTGGACGCCTGGACGGCCGCGCTCGGCGCGGAGAACGTCCACGGCTTCGATCTGGCGGCCACCGTCGCCCCGTACCACCTCCCCGGCGAGCACATCTCCCGGGCGGCGCGGGCCGCTCTCGACCTGGCCCGCTTCGAGGGGACCCCGCTCTCCCCCGCCCATCTGCGCCTGGCCGCCCGGCAGCAGTCCGCCTCGGGGCTGGAGCAGCACGCCCGCCGGATCCGCCCGGCCGTGGACTGGACCGACCTCGTGCTGCCCGACCGCCCGCTCACCCAGCTGCGCGAGCTCGCGCTGCGTGCCCGGCACCGTGACCGGGTTCTCGGCGACTGGCGGCTGAGCGCCGGTGGTGGCCGGGGCCGGGGCGTGCTGGGTCTGTTCGCGGGCGAGTCCGGCACCGGAAAGACGCTGAGCGCGGAGGTCGTGGCCGCCGAACTCGGCCTCGATCTCTATGTCGTCCAGCTGTCCTCGGTCGTCGACAAGTACGTCGGTGAGACGGAGAAGAACCTCGAACGCATCTTCACCGAGGCCGACCGCACGGACGCCGTGCTCCTCTTCGACGAGGCCGACGCCGTCTTCGGCAAGCGCTCCGAGGTGAAGGACGCGCACGACCGGTACGCCAACATGGAGAGCGCCTATCTCCTCCAGCGGCTGGAGTCCTTCGACGGGATCGCCCTGCTCACCACCAACCTGCGGGCCAACATCGACGAGGCGTTCACCCGTCGGCTGGACCTGGTGGTCGACTTCCCGTTCCCGGACGCCGAGCAGCGGCTCGCGCTGTGGCGGCACAGCCTGTCCCATGTGCCGTGCGCCGAGGACGTCCAACTCGGGCCGGTGGCGGCCGACTTCGAGCTGGCGGGCGGTTCCATCCGCAGCGCCGTGGTGACGGCCGCGTACCTGGCCGCCGGCCGCGGCGACCTGGTCACCGCGACCGATCTGCTGGAGGGCGCCCGGCGCGAGTACCGCAAGGCCGGCCGTCTGGTGCCGGGCGAGGGCGCCTGGTAGCGGCGCCCTCCCGGATCAGTTCTGCACGCGCCACTTCTGGTTGGGTGTGCCGGAGCAGGTCCACAGCTGGAGCTTGGTGCCATTGCCGGTGCCGTTGTCCGTGGCGTCCACGCACTTGTCGGCCTGCGGGTTGACCAGGTCGCCGGCCTGGCTCAGGACGAACTGCTGGGCCGGGTTGCCGCTGCACCGCGCCAGCTGGATGTGCGCCCCGTCGTCCTTGGAGCCCCACGCCACGTCCATGCACATCCCGACGGAGCGGACGGTGCCGTCACCGCGGAAGTCCCACTTCTGGTTGGCGCTTCCGGCACAGTCCCACAGCTGCAGCTGCTTCCCGTCCTTGCCGACGCCGTTCTGCGCGTCGGTGACGTCGATGCAGCGGTTCGAGCCCTGCCCGATGATGAGTTGCCCCACGACGGGGGTCGCGGTCTTCCTGGGCGTGGCCTTCGAGGTCCCGCCCCCGGACTTCTTGCCACCGCCCGCGGACGAGCCGGACCCCTGCGAAGTCCCCGAGTCCCCGCTCCCCTTGGGCTGCTCGGCGCCACCGCCCTGCACGGGGGTGGACGCCGGAGGGGCGGCGGGCGTGAGGGCGGGTGTCGGCGTGGGCGTCGGGGCCAGTGTGTTGGCCGCCTCGACGGTCTTCTCGGTGGCGCCGGAGTTGACGGCGGGCTTGTAGGCGATCCACAGCATCACGAAGGTGATCCCGAGCGCCATGAAGACACCGAAGAACGTCGCAAGCCACCGGGGCAGGAACCCCCGCTGCAGGTAAGTCCCCTCCACCGGAAGCGGGTTGGTGCCCGAACGGACCACGTTCAGCGTGTAGGGATGCTGCTCCCTGCTCCCGAACCAGATGATCCGGCGCGGCTTCAGCGTCGCCTTCACGAACGCCGCACGCCCCGGCTCGATCTGCACATTGCTCGGATGGATGTCGTACGACAACTGATCACCGTTGTCGCTGCCGCCGATGGACGCCGTCAGCTTCGTGTTGCCCAGATTGTCCACCGCCAGCCGCGGCCGGCCCCGAAAACGCCCCTTCACCGTCGGCGGCACCAACTCCGCCCGCACCTCCGTGAACGGCGTGATCGTCAGATTCCCCTCCGGAACCGTCGTCGCCTCCGGATGCTCCGTCGGCGTGATCCGCACCGCATACGGATTCGGGCCCGCCGCCGCATCCGGCGTACGCGGCGGAGCGAACGTCAGCTCCACCGTCCCCGTCGTCCCCGGATACAACCGCAACGACTGCGGCTCGACCCTCGTCCAGGGCGCCACCGGCCCCACCGGCTCGAACCGGTACTCGTCCACCACGTCACCGGTATTGCGCAACCGCAACCGCACACGTGCACTGCCACCCGGGTCCACAGTCGCGGAGGCGGGTTCCAGGGAAGTCCACAGGCTCACGCGTCACACCGTCAGCTTGATCGCCTCGACGAAGCGCGAATTGTCGAAGTGGCCGGCCGTGTTGAGGTCGGGGCGGGCGTTGTTGCAGGTCTGGCCGTCCCAGTTCTGGCCGCTGATCTTGACCACGCTGCACAGCTGACCGGAGCCGACGTTCCAGACGAAGGTCACCATGTAGGGGGCACCCTCCTTGGTGCTGCCGATGTAGTTGTCCTTGCGGTCCGCGACGATGGCCGTCCAGTTCGGCTTCCAGGTGCCCTGGCCGTTGGTCGACTGGGGGTTGTAGACCATGGCGTTGCCGGCGGACCCCTGGACGCCGTACACCGCGACGTTGAGGGCCATGATCGCCTGGCCCTGACCGACCGTGCCGGCCACGGTGCCGTCGCACACCGGCTTCTGCCAGCCGTCGCCCTGGACGTAGGCGCGGTAGCAGACGTGCCGGCCGCCGGGGTCGTTCTTCGCCAGCCGGTTCACGGCGGTCGCCGCGGTGTCCGGCTTGGGCTTGGCCGGCTTCGGGGCCGAAGCACCGCCCCCGCCTCCGCCGCCGGATCCGTTCGCCCCTGCGTCGGCCCCCGAGTTGGCGGGCGGCGGGGCGCTGGTCGTGGCGGGGGGCGCCGGCATCACCGGCGCCGAGGTGGCCGAGGGGCTGGGCGCGAGGGTGGCACCGGCCTCGACGGTCTTCTCGGTGGCGCCGGAGTTGACGGCGGGCTTGTAGGCGATCCACAGCATCACGAAGGTGATCCCGAGCGCCATGAAGACACCGAAGAACGTCGCAAGCCACCGGGGCAGGAACCCCCGCTGCAGGTAAGTCCCCTCCACCGGAAGCGGGTTGGTGCCCGAACGGACCACGTTCAGCGTGTAGGGATGCTGCTCCCTGCTCCCGAACCAGATGATCCGGCGCGGCTTCAGCGTCGCCTTCACGAACGCCGCACGCCCCGGCTCGATCTGCACATTGCTCGGATGGATGTCGTACGACAACTGATCACCGTTGTCGCTGCCGCCGATGGACGCCGTCAGCTTCGTGTTGCCCAGATTGTCCACCGCCAGCCGCGGCCGGCCCCGAAAACGCCCCTTCACCGTCGGCGGCACCAACTCCGCCCGCACCTCCGTGAACGGCGTGATCGTCAGATTCCCCTCCGGAACCGTCGTCGCCTCCGGATGCTCCGTCGGCGTGATCCGCACCGCATACGGATTCGGGCCCGCCGCCGCATCCGGCGTACGCGGCGGAGCGAACGTCAGCTCCACCGTCCCCGTCGTCCCCGGATACAACCGCAACGACTGCGGCTCGACCCTCGTCCAGGGCGCCACCGGCCCCACCGGCTCGAACCGGTACTCGTCCACCACGTCACCGGTATTGCGCAACCGCAACCGCACACGTGCACTGCCACCCGGGTCCACAGTCGCGGAGGCGGGTTCCAGGGAAGTCCACAGGCTCACGCGTCGACGCTAGGCGGGCGCGGGCGGGCGGTCAGGAGTCTTCCGTGCACAGCTCCCTGCCCTCGGGGCCATCGAGGGCAGGGCCGGAGGGCTTCCGGCCCCCTCGTGCGACAGGGTCTGCCCCTTCGGCCGCGCCGTTGCGGCCTTCCGTACCTGGCGTCGGCCGGCCGGCCCGGGTATCGAGGAGTAGCCCTACCGCGTTCCCGGCCAGGAAGAGGTTGCATGCACACCCAGGACGGCACAAGAGTCACGGAGCAGCGGGCCGGTGGCGCACGGGTGACGACACCTCGCCGTACGCCGCCGCCCCATCCCGTCCCGGCCGTGACGGACCCACGGTCCCGGGGGGCGCTCAGCCCCGGCTCGATGGCCGCGATCCAGGCATCGGCGGGGAACGCGGCGGCCGCGCGGACGGTTCAGCGCACGGCGACCACCCAGGAGCCGGCGACCGGGACGCAGCCGCAGCACCAGCCGTACGAGCAGACCGTCGCCGAGTACCTCGCCGCGGGCGGACCGCAGAAGCTGTACCGGGCGATCCGGATCGAGTCGCAGGTCAAGCGCCGCCAGGACGCGTCGTCCGTCACGGCGAGGGCCGACGGGAACCTCGGCGAGGGGATCTCGACCTCCGCCGAGGTGAAACGGATCTACCAGACCCTCAGGCAGTGGCCGGAGGGCCGGGACATCGAACCCGTCGATCCGCACGCGACGTTGACCGTGGCCCACCACGTGGCGGGAGACAACTACGGCACGCAGTACATCTCCTTCAGCCCGAGCCGCGAACGGGCCACCACCTACTCCAGGTACAACTTCAAGGAGGGGCCCGCGGAGAACCTGGAATACGGCCAGAAGCCGCGCCGGGTCAAGCAGTGGGCCCCGGTGATCGAGATCGACGTGAGCGGCCTCGGCTCCGGGACCCGGCTGGTGAACCTCGGAGACCCAGCCGTCCACGGGCAGACCAACCTGGCGGAGCGGTCGGACATCGGTTCCATGGCGACGAGCGACCAGGAAGTGCTCATCAAGGGCACGATCCCGGCGGGCGCGGTCACGAAGGTGTTCGGTGTCGAGGACGCCATCAGGGAGATGGACCTCGACGCCCGCAGGAACCTCATGGAGCGGGAGTTCCGGCTCGGCCGCCGGGAGAACGACCGGGAGACATGGGACTCGATGTTCGAGGGGAACGTCCCCGAACACCTCCGGCAGTACTTCCAGCACCTCCAGGAGGAGCCCGAGGAGATGGCGCCCCGGCCCGCGGCGCCGAGCAGGCGGCGCCCCGCGTCGCAGTCGCCGGTACGGCCCGACGACGAGCCCGGGACCGTCGTCCGGAAGCCGAAGAAGAAAAAGAAGGCGAACCCGAACCTGCTGAGCTTCCGGGACGACGAATAGGCCGGACTCGGACCGTCAGGCGCCGCCCAGGTCCGGGGCGGCGCCCTGGGCCATCCTGCGGCCGTTGGCGGCGGCCCTGCGCTCGAAGGGGTCGCCGGGGTCGGAGACCCGTGCGCCCGAGCCGTCGTCGGTGCCGGCCACGGGCCCCGAGCTCTGCTGGTGGACGTGGTCGATCTCGTGGAACAGCGTCTCGTCGTCGATGCCCTGGGCGCCCACCACGATGTCGGAGCCGGAGGTGTAGGCGCGGGCACCGTACTCCAGGGCCGAGCGCTGTGCCACCGGCCCGGAGTGCACCCGGACATGGGCGAAGCTCATGCCGTACGCCTGCTCCGCCTTCGCCTGGATCCGCGGCTCCAGCCGGCTGCCCGGCGAGCTCGTCGCCTCGAACACCGACGCGCGGCGCTGAACGGCCGGCTGCGCGGACGCGTCCCGCTGGACCTCTGCGGTGTGGCCGCAGTCGGGGCCGTGCTCGTGCCGCGCCTCCTGGAGGGCGCGCGTGACGGCGGCGTTGCCGGCGGCGCGCTGCAGGGCGAGCAGCGGCGGCAGCGGGGCGGCGGACCGGGCGGGTGCGGGTGTGCGGTCGGCGGACGAGCGGTTCTCTTCGTGTGCGCGCATGGGCCTTCCCGGTCGCGGACGGGATGTCTGACTCCCGGGATAACGGCTCGGGCGCAAGAGGGGAAGGACCTCAGGGGCAGACCCGCGGGCAGATCCCGCGGCGGAGCGGGGCGCGGGCAGCACGCGACTGCCCTTGGGGGCAGCCGGGTTGCCCGAGGTCCGGCACCGGAGGCCGTTTCCCGGGAGCTTGCGCGCGCGTGAGGCTGAGGGCGTTCCTGTCTCGTACCCCGAGGAGAGCAGAGCATGCCGTCCTACCTGTCGCCCGGCGTCTACGTCGAGGAGGTGGCCAGCGGCTCGCGTCCCATCGAAGGGGTGGGCACGTCGGTCGCGGCCTTCGTGGGGCTCGCCCCGACCGGTCCGCTCGACGAGCCGACGCTGGTGACCAACTGGAGCCAGTACGTCGCGAGCTTCGGTGAGTTCACCGACGGGTACTACCTCGCGCACTCGGTCTACGGCTTCTTCCAGAACGGCGGCAGCGCCGCGTACGTCGTGCGCGTGGGCGGTTCCGCCGACGACGCCGCGGCCGCGGCCGGCGCCACCCCCGCCGCCGTGACCGGCTCCGCCGCGAAGGCCGCGCTGCCGGCGGCCGAGCCGAAGCAGATCGGCACGTTCTCCGTGACGGCCATCGCCTCCGGCAGCAACGGCTCGCTGAGCGTCGAGGTCGCCGACCCGGAGGGCGAGGGCCCCGCCGAGCGGTTCAAGCTGATCGTCAAGGACGGCGACAAGGCCGTCGAGAGCTTCGACGTGACCGCCAAGAAGGGCGGCCGCAACTACGTGGTCACGCAGGTGAAGGAGCGCTCGAAGCTCATCACCGTGACCGAGGCCGCGCCGGCCGCGCAGCTGGTCCGCCCGGACAACCAGACGGTGGCCCTCGCGGCCCCGGCGCCCGCGCCCGCCGTACCGGACAAGGCCGTCGAGAACGGCTCGCACCCCGGTCCCGCCCAGTACCTCGGCGACTCCGCCGACCGCACCGGCTTCGGCGGTCTGGAGGCCGTGGACGAGATCTCCATGGTCGCCGTGCCCGACCTGATGGCCGCCTACCAGCGCGGCGCGATCGACCTGGAGGCCGTCAAGGCGGTCCAGCTGGGTCTGATCGCGCACTGCGAGCTGATGGGCGACCGCGTCGCGGTCATCGACCCCCCGCCGGGCCTGAACGCCCGTCAGATCCGGGTCTGGCGCCAGGAGACGGCCGGCTACGACTCCAAGTACGCGGCCCTGTACTACCCCTGGATCAAGACCTTCGACCCCGCCAGCGGCTCCTCGCGGCTGATCCCGCCGAGCGGTCACGTGGCCGGCATCTGGGCCCGCAACGACTCCGAGCGCGGTGTGCACAAGGCGCCCGCCAACGAGGTCGTCCGCGGCGCGGTGGACCTGGAGATCCAGATCACCCGCGGTGAGCAGGACCTGCTCAACCCCATCGGCGTCAACTGCATCCGTGCCTTCCCGGGCCGGGGCATCCGCGTCTGGGGCGCCCGCACCCTCTCCTCCGACCCGGCCTGGCGCTACCTGAACATCCGCCGGTACTTCAACTACCTGGAGGAGTCGATCCTGATCGGCACCCAGTGGGTGGTGTTCGAGCCGAACGACCACGCCCTGTGGGCCCGGATCCGGCGCAACATCTCGGCGTTCCTGGTCAACGAGTGGCGCAGCGGCGCCCTGTTCGGCCAGCGGCCCGAGGAGGCGTTCTACGTCAAGTGTGACGAGGAGACCAACCCGCCGGAGTCGGTCGACGTCGGCCGGGTGGTCTGCGAGATCGGCATCGCGCCGGTCAAGCCGGCCGAGTTCGTGATCTTCCGGCTGGCCCAGTTCTCCAGCGGCAGCGGGGAGTTGGAGGAGTAGGCCGCGCGCCGAGCCTCCGTACGGCCCTTTTCGAGACCCTTAGAAGGACAGCGAAAACATGAGTCTCCAGCCGGGTGACGCCCTCACCTCACACAATTTCGGCCTGCAGATCGACGGCGTGATGGTCGAGTACCTCGCCGAGGTCAGCGGTCTGAGCATTGAGCAGGACGTCATCACCTACCAGCAGAACACCCCGAACGGCCAGAACGTGGTCAAGAACCTGCCGGGCGTGAAGAAGAACGGCACCTGTACGGTCGTCCGCGGTATGACCCAGTCGGCCTCGTTCACCCAGTGGATCAACGAGTCGATCAGCGGTCAGATGACGACGGCCCGCAAGAACGCGTCGATCATCATGATGGACTTCCAGAACAACCCGGTGAAGCGCTACCACCTGCGCAACGCCTGGTGCAACAAGATCGACGCGAGCACGGTGAAGGCGGGCGAGGCCGCCGCGCTCACCGAGACCGTGACCATCGCGTTCGAAGAACTGGTCATCGAGTAATGCGGCGTTCGGCTGCCAGGGCCGGCGCCGCCGTCACGTACTCCGGCGCGGACGCGGCGGCGTCCGCGCCGGAGACGGACCGGGAGCTGCCGGGGCCGGAGGCGACACCGGCCCCGGCTCCCGCGTCGGCCCCCGTGCGCCAACAGGAGTCACTGCGCACGGAGTTCCCCTTCCAGCTGCCGCGCGGGTACGTCGACGAGACGGGCACCGTCCACCGGGACGGCGTGATGCGTCTGTCGACGGCACGGGACGAGCTGGTGCCGCTGCGGGACGTCCGTGTGCAGGAGAACCCGGCGTACCTGTCCGTGGTCCTGCTCGGCCGGGTCATCACCCGTCTGGGCACGCTGCCCATGGTGCACGACGGGATCGTGGAGAACATGTTCGCCTCCGACCTGGCGTTCCTGCAGGACTTCTACCGCCAGATCAACGCGGAGGGGCACACCCGGGCGGCGGTCCGGTGTCCGCACTGCTCGGAGCCCTTCGAGGTGGAACTCGGCGGGAGCCGCCTGGGGGAATCGTGACGTACGCGACCGACCGGCTGCACGAGGAGATCGCGTACGTCGCCTACCACTTCCACTGGAGCATGGACGAGATCCTGGACCTGGAGCACCACGACCGCCGCCGCTTCACGGACGAGATCGCGTCCCTGGTGACCCGGGCCGGGGCGGAGGGCTGAACGGTGGGGTTCCTGGACCGGTTGCGGAAGCGGACCGAAGGCGCGGACGTGCCTCGGGTCGACGTCACGGCTGACGGTGAGGGTGGTGTGCGGGCGGTGGAGCCCGCGAGCCCTCACCCTGCCGCCTCTGCCGCGGACACGCGGGCGCGCCCCGTCGTGGCCGCCTCATGGCCTGGGTTGCCGCCGATTCAGCGGGCCGTGGTGCCCGGGCGGGCCGAGGTGGCGGACGCCGGGTTCGGTGGGCGGTTGCCGACCTGGCAGAACCCGTCGTTCGCGGGTACGGCCTCCCCTGCGGTGCTGGACGGACGCGCGAGCGCGAGTCTCGCCGGTGACGCGCCGCGTACGGCCGTGGGCCGGCCGGTGCCGGGCCTCGAACGCCACGCCGGCGCCCTGCCCCTGGCCGACCCCGTCACCCCGGTGCAGCGCACTCCGGCGGTACCGCTGCGGGCGCTTCCGGCGCGGGAGTCGGGGACGGGAGTGGGGACGGGGACGCGGAGCGCGGCTGTGCCGACCTCCGGTTCGGGCAACGGGGAACAGGCCCCGGTCCCCTCGGCTTCGGCTCGTGCACCCCAGTGGCGGGCGGCTCCGACACAGGCCCCCGCAGCAGCGCCGCGCCCAGCTCCCGGGGTCCGGGTGACCCCGGTACCGGCCGCTTCTTCGTCATCTCCACCGAGGTCCCTGACGAAGACCCGGACCGGGACAGCGGCCGTACAGCGACGGACCCTGCCGGTGGCCCGACAGACTCCGACGCCTGCGAGCGAGTCGGTGTCGGCATCAACTGACAGTGCCACGGGCCAAGTTGCACCTGAGCCGACATCCTCCTCCTCACCGGCCGGGACGGTCTCGAACGACGGTGGCGTGGGAGCGTCGGTTCAGCGGACGCCGGCCGGTCCGGCTTCGGGGAGCACGAGGGCCGTCACGGGTGCTGAGCCGTCTGGTCCTGTACGGGGTCCCGGTCGGCCTTCCGGTGTCGCGCCGGATGCGCCTGCACAGGGGCAGCCCACGCACGGGAACTCGTCCAGTGGCGGCACAGTGACGGCGCCCATGCCCCCGCGCATCCCGGCGGTCCCGGCATCCCCCGACGTCCAACGCCGCGCGGTCTCCGGCTCGGACGGTCCCCGGTCCTCCTCGAACGACGGCGGCGGTGCGGCACCTCCGGCCTCCGGCGGTTCACGGCCCTCGTCCAGCGACAGCGGCGGTACGGCACTCCGGGCCCCCGGCGGATCACGGCCCTCGTCCAGCAACAGCAGCGGTACGGCACTCCCAGCCCCCGGCGGATCACACTCCTCATCCAGCAACAGCAGCGATACGGCACTCCCAGCCCCCGGCGGATCACACTCCTCATCCAGCAACAGCAGCGATACGGCACTCCCAGCCCCCGGCGGTTCACACTCCTCGTCCAGCAACAGCAGCGGTACGGCACTCCCGGCACCGGTACCCGTCCAGCGTGCCCGCGCGACGACTGCGAATCTCAGTGCGCCTGGCACCACGGCACCGTCTCCGTCCCAGCCGACGTCCGTGAACACACCGGCCGGCCAGGCCGGTTCGCCCGCAGCGCCTCCGGTCGACGTACAGCGCACGGGGGCCGGCGCACCTACCGGTCCGTCCGGAGCACGGCCGACCACTCCTGCGACGGGCGTCCCCGCGGGAGCCCCCGTACAGCGGGCGGGGGGTGCTTCGAACTCGGGCCCCATGTCCGTCCAGCGCACGGTGGCCGCGCCCGCCCCTCACCGGCCGGTACCGACGCCGACCAGCGCACCCACCCAGACGCAGAACTCTTCCGAGGCCCCAGTCCAGGGCAGCGAGCCGACTGCCCCCATCGCCGACACCCCGACGTCACCCCCGGTGCAGCGTGTCACGGCCCCAGCGCACCAACCGCGCCCAACGTCGGACACGAACCCCACGTCGACCCAGCACGCGCCGACCACACCGGCGTCGCACCTGCCGACGTCCACGTCGAGCACCGCGCCGACACACACCCCGAGCCCCACCCAGCGCACGGAGCCGGCCAGCACCGTTACCGGCTCCCCGGCAGCGCCCTCCGTACAGCGGGCAACGACCACCGCGTCCACGGCACATCGGCCCGGGGCGCCGTCGAGCACAACGCCCACGAGCGCCCCGAGCCCCGCAGCACCCCCCGCCGCGCATCGGTCGGGGACGGCGTCGACCGCGCATCCCACGCCTGTCCAGCGGACGGCGGCCACGCCGGCCTCGAACACCGCCAGTCCGAGCAGCGGCGCACCCGTGGCCCCGGAGCCACAGCCCCACACTCCGGCCTCCACCACGCGTACCGAAACCGGAATCGGAACCGGCCCGGCCATCCAGCGGACGGAGCAGTCCTCCGTCACCGCTCCTTCACCGGTTCAGCGGCACGCCACCCCCAGCAGCACCCCCAACCCGCCCGCACCGCAGCCGACGACGCCCAATCCGACGGCAGTTCGCCCGACGCACCCCACGTCATCCGTCCCCGTCGGCGCCCCCATCCAGCGAGCCCCCAAGCCCGTCACCCCGCGCTCCACACCCTCTGCGCCCCCTGCGCCACCGGTCCAGCGAACCGCCAACCGCCCCGGTCTCGGAGCCCCGATCGCCTCCCAGCCCGCCCCCTCCCGAAGCGCGCACCGGGGGTCTGCGGCGGTCAACTCCCCTGCGCCCAAAGCGACTCCCGCACCGCCCGCTTCCCCGTCGGCATCGCCGATCCCGCGCACCGACACCACCTCGCCCTCCTCAGGCCCCGGTTCACCCCCGCGCCCGACGACCTCCGCGGCCTCGACGACCGACACACCGACCCCCTCCGTCCAGCGGACCAAGTCCATCTCCCCGCCGAGCACCGCCCCCTCCACGACATCCCGCCGCCCCGCCCTGGGCGCGCCCCTTCCCACAACCCCCGCCGACACCACCCCCCTCCTCGGATCCGCCGCGGTACCGCACCACCCCACTCCCCAGCCCCCCGCGGCCCCGACGCCCCCAACTCTCCTCCCCCCACCCCCGGTCCAGCGCACCACAACACCGACCACCCCGGCCCCGACCTCGAACCCGGCCCCCGCGCCCACCCCCCTCAAGGTCGCCCCCCTACATCAGCCGGCACCCCGTACCACCACCCCCGGCGCCCCCTCTCCCCTCCCCGTGGCCCCCCTCACTCCCCCACCCGTCGTCCAGCGCCTCGGGTTCGGCAAGAAGACCAAGTCCCCCGCCAGACCTCCGGCGAAGTCCGCCACCGGTGCCCTCGCCGCGTCGGCCGCGGCCGTCGTCGCCTCCGCCACGCCCGCCCCCATCCACCGGCCGTCGCACTCGCAGGCGCAGTCGCACGGCAGCCCCCCGCCCCCGTACAGCGCGTCGGCCGCCGCCCCGCCGCCGTACGAACCGCCCCCGCCCTACACCCCACCGGCCACACCCCCGCCCGCGTACACGGAGATCCCTGCCGGCGCCTTCGACCCCCGCGAACTCACCGACTTCCAGCTCGACGAGCTCGTGCACCGGATCATCGGCCGCATCACCCGCCTGATCCGTACCGAACTCCGCCTGGACCGCGAACGCATCGGCAAGCTCCGCGACCCCCGTCACTGACCGCATCCGACCCCAACCGCCATCCACCCCGAACGACAGAAAGGCCGGCCGCGATGTCCCGCCAGGACCCGGGCTCCACCATCTGGTTCTCCCTCAGCATCGACGGTGAGAGCCTCGGCTACTTCAACGGCTGTGAGGGACTGTCGTCGCAGGTGGAGATCGAGCAGCGCCAGGAGGGCGGCAACAACGGCTTCGTCTGGCAGCTGCCGACCCGCGTGACGTTCTCGAACATCCGGCTGACCCGCCCGCTGACCCCGGACACGGCGAAGGTCGCCAAGTGGATCTCGTCCGTGCAGACCGGCATCAAGCGCCCCACGGCGCAGATCGCGGCGCTCAGGGCGGACGGTTCGGAAGTCGCGCGGTGGGGGCTGATCGACGTGCTGCCGGTCAGCTGGACCGGCCCCTCCCTGGACCCCGCCAGCCCGGCCGTGGCGACCGAGGTGCTGGAGATCGCCCACCACGGGTTCACGGACTGAGAGGGACCGCAGACATGGCCAAGGGCAGCAAGAGCGGCGCCGGCAAGAGCCTCGTACGCGCCACGCTCGCGATCCACGAACCGCCGAAGGGCAAGAGCAGGACGCCCGGCGGGATCATCAAGACGTTCGGCTTCGACTTCAACCCGGCGCAGCTGTCGCTGACCCGCCGCGCGCAGTGGAAGGTGACCCCGGCGCAGATCGAACGGGACGGCCCGCTCCCGGAGTTCATGGGCGCCGAGCCGCGGGAGATGGGTGTGGAGATCTTCCTCGACACCTCCGACGAGCCGACCAGCAACACCGTGCTGAAGAAGGTCGAGTCGCTGCTGGCCTGCTGCGAGGTGACGAGCAAGAGCATCGCCGCGAAGCAGCCCTCGCCGCCGTGGGTCGTCTTCCAGTGGGGGTCGTTCTCGACGGCCCGGTTCACGGCGTACGTCAGCTCGGTCGAGGCCAGTTACACGCTGTTCTCGACGACCGGCGTGCCCATCCGCGCCACCTGCAAGCTCCAGTTGCACGAGATCCCCAGCAAGACCAAGGGGCAGAACCCGACCTCCGGCGCGCTCACCGCGCAGCGCGTGCACCGGGTCGTGGCGGGCGACTCCCTGCAGTCGCTGGCCTGGCGCGAGTACGGCAACGCGGCCGCCTGGCGTTCCATCGCCGAGGCCAACGGCATCGACGACCCCCAACAGCTGCGCACCGGCGTCGAACTGGTGCTGCCGGCCGCCGAGGAGGTGCGTACTTGATGGTGCAGTCCGCTTTCTCCAACGTCGTCGACGTGAAGATCGGCGGTGCCAAGCTGCCGCCCGAGTTCGCCCCGGACCTGGTGGACAGTTACGTCGACCAGGGCGTCGGCGTCCCGGCCGCGTTCCGGCTGACCTTCCGCGACCCGTACCGGCTGCTGCTGGGCAAGCTGAACATCACCTTCGGCACCAAGGTGGTGTTCGCTCCCGTGGCGGACGGCGAGGGTGCCGGGGACCCGCTGCTGACCGGTGAGGTCACGGGACTTGAGGCCGACTACGACGGCACCGGCTCCTACACCGTCATCCGCGGCTACGACCTCGGCCACCGGCTGCTGCGCCAGCGCCGCGTGGCCGCCTACCGCAACCAGAGCGCCTCCGACATCGCCCGCAAGCTGGCCGCCAAGGACGGTGTGCCGATCGGGCGGATCGAGTCGACGAAGACGGTGTACGAGTTCATCTCCCAGTCCAATGTGACCGACTGGGACTTCCTCGCCCGGCTCGCGGACGAGAACGAGATGGTGATGTCCGTCGACGCGGACGGCAAGTTCCAGTTCGTGCGGCCCAAGTCGGCGGCGGGGGCGCCCTCTCCGGACACCGACGGCGACAAGAGCCCGTTCGTCCTGCAGGCCGGGCACGACATCCTGCGGCTGCGGGCCGCCGTCACCGCCGCCGACCAGGTGGGCAAGGTCGAGTCCCGCGGATGGGACGTGACCACGAAGAAGAAGCTGACGGCCACCTCGCCGGCCTCCTCCAACCCCGGTATCACCATCGGCACTTCGCCGGGCGCGGCGGCCGGGAAGTTCACGTCGGCGACGCTCGTGGAGACGGGCACGCCCTACGACAAGCAGAACGAGGTGAAGTTCGCCGCGGACGCGCTCGCCGACGACGTCACCGGCTCGTTCGCCGAGCTGGAGGTCGTCGCGCGCGGAAACCCCAAGCTGCGCCCGGGAGTTCCGGTGGCGCTCGCGGACGTCGGGGTGCCGTTCGAGGGCAAGTACACGGTGACGTCCGTACGGCACGTGTTCGGGGACGGCAAGCACTACGAGTCGTGGGTGACGGTCAGCGGCCGGCAGTGGCGGTCGCTGTACGGGCTGGCCTCGGGCGGGGCGGACACCGCGCCCCGGCTGCCCAGCGTGGCCAACGCGCTGGTCACCGACGTCAACGACCCGCTCAAGCAGGGTCGGGTGAAGCTGCAGTTCCCGTGGCTGGACGACACCTATGTCAGCGACTGGACGCGGACCGTGCAGATGGGCGGCCTCGGCGGGGGCGGGATCTTCCCGCTGGACGTCAACGACGAGGTGCTGGTCGCCTTCGACCGGGGCGCGCTGGACCATCCGTTCGTGATCGGCGGGCTCTACAACGGCCGGGACAAACCGACCGTGGTGAGCGATGTGCCGCTGCACGACACCGTACGGAAGAAGGCGAGCCGGCACACCGTCTCCGACCGGGACGGCAACCGGATGGACCTGCTCAGCCAGAAGACCGGCCTGCGCAGACAGGGGGTCCGGCTGATCTCCGGCGACAAGCAGCTGACCATCAACCTGGACCGGACGAAGACCGAGATCACCATCGACAGCAAGGGATCGGTCACCATCAAGGGCAGCCGGTCGGTCTCGGTGGAGGCGGGCACCGATCTGTCGCTCAGCGCCCGGCGCAACCTGACCATCAAGAGCGGCGCCGCGCTGAGCATCCAGGGCGGCATGGTCAACGTGCGCGCGCCCGAGATCGGGCTGACGGCGACGGGCGCCCTGAACATGACGGGCACCCTCACCAACCTCACCGGCCTCACGACCCTCCAGCTCAACTCCCCACTGACGACGGTCAAGGGAGCCAACTTCACGGTCGCTGCCCCCACGTTCCTGTGCGCCACCATCCCCGTACCGGCGCCGCTGTGAACCGTTCCCGAGCAAGGCAGGTGGAGTTCTGATGGCCGAGCAGTTCGTCGGTTCCGGCTGGTCGTTCCCGTTGCGCATCGGGCCGACCGGCGGAATCGCTCTGGTCAGCGGGGAGCGCGAGATCGAGGAGGCGATCCGGCTCGTCCTGTCGACCTCGCCGGGCGAACGGCCCATGCGGCCGGACTTCGGCTGCGCGATCCACGACCTGGTGTTCGCGCCGGTCAACGAGCAGACCGCGGGCCGTATCCAGCACGAGGTGCACGTCAGCCTCGACCGCTGGGAGCCGCGTATCGAGGTCGAGGACGTCGAGGTCACGGCGGGCGCCGACCAGAGCGTGCTGTTCATCGACGTCCGCTACTCGATCCGCGGCACCAACAACCCGCGCAGCCTGGTCTTCCCGTTCTACGTCATTCCGTCCCACGAGGAGCCCGACGCCGGCCCCGGCGCGGGCAACTCCCCTGAAAGCGACCGCTGATGGCCCTGCCCTCCCCCAATCTCGACGACCGCCGCTTCCAGCAGTTCGTCGACGACGCCAAGCGCTACATCCAGCAGCGCGCCCCGGAGTGGACCGACCACAACGTCTCCGACCCGGGCGTCACCCTCGTCGAGACGGTGGCGCACATGGCGGACCAGATCGTCTACCGGCTCAACCGGGTGCCGGAGAAGAACCATCTGGCCTTCCTGGACCTGGTCGGGATCACCCTGTTCCCGCCCTCGGCCGCGCGCACGGACGTGACGTTCTGGCTGTCGGCGCCCCAGGAGGAGTCGATCGCGGTGCCGCTGGGCACCGAGGTGGCCACCATGCGCACCGAGAGCGAGGAGGCGGTGGTCTTCGCCACCGAGCGCGAACTGACCGTCGTGCCGTGCGAGTTGCGGCATCTGTTGGTGCAGCACAAGGGCGAGGCTGCGGTGGAGCGCACACATGACCTGGCCGAGGACGACAAGGACCTGCTCTGCTTCTCGGAGTCCCCGGACCCGGGTGACTGCATGCTGCTGGGGCTGAGCGCGGCCGTGCCGCACTGCGCGGTCGCGCTGGACCTGGACAGCCGGGTGGACGGCGTCGGCGTGGACCCGCGGCAGCCGCCGCTGGTGTGGGAGGCATGGACCGCGGACGGCTGGCAGACCTGCGAGGTCGACCGGGACGGCACCGGCGGTCTGAACCGTCCCGGTGAGGTGGTCCTGCACGTGCCCGGCGGGCACGTGCTGTCCCGCAACGCCGGTCAGGAGGGCGGCTGGATCCGTTGCCGGGTCACCGAGCCGCTGCCCGGCCAGCCCTTCTACACCACCTCGCCCACCATCCGCGCCGCCGAGGCCTTCACCGTCGGCGGCACCACGGGTGTCGTCCACGCCGAGACGGTGTACGACGAGGCGCTCGGCGAGTCGACCGGCCTGCCCGGTCAGCGGCTTCGGCTGATGCACGCGCCCGTGGTCGGCGACGACCCGCCGGTGCTGCTGCAGACGGCCGAGCACGAGGGCTGGGTCGACTGGCAGGTGGTCCCCAACTTCGCCGGCTCGGGGCCGTACGACCGGCACATCACCCTCGACGCGACGACCGGGGAGATCGCCTTCGGACCGGCGGTGCGCGAACCGGACGGCACGCTGCGGCAGTACGGCACGGTCGCGCCCAAGGGCTCCCCGATCCGCGCCCGCCGCTACCGCACCGGCGGCGGCCGGGCCGGCAACGTGGCCCGGGGCGCGGTGCAGATCCTGCGCACCTCCATCCCGTACGTCTCCGAGGTCGTCAACCGTGAGGCCGCGCGCGGCGGGGTGGACGGCGAGACGGTCGAGGAGGCGAAGGTACGGGCGCCGATCACGCTGCGGGCCCAGGAGCGGGCGGTGACCCTGCGGGACTACGAGGAGCTGGCCCGTCGCGCCGCCCCGGAGACCGCGCGCATCACCTGCCTGGAGGGCGAGGAGGGCGAGCACGGGGCCTACGCGGTACGGGTGTTGGTGGTGCCGCAGGCCGTCCCGGACCCCGGCGGCAGGCTGCGCTTCGAGCAACTGGTGCCCGGCGACGCCCTGTTGGACCGCATCACGCGCCATCTGGACGAACGCCGGCTGATCGGCACGAGGTTGGCGGTCGGGCCGCCGTACTACCAGGGCGTGACCGTCGTCGCCACCGTCCACGCCTTCCGGGGCGTCGACACGGACAAGGTGCGACGCGAGGCCCATGACGCGCTCTACCGGCACCTGGATCCGCTGACCGGGGGCGCGAACGGCACGGGCTGGCCGTTCGGCCGTCCCGTCCAGGCCGGCGAGGTGTTCGCGGTGCTGCAACGGGTGCCCGGGGTGGAACTGGTCGACGAGGTGGTCCTGCACCCGGCGGACCCGCTGACCGGCAAGCGGGGCGAGGCGACGGACCGCATCGACCTCTCGGCCCCGTCGCTGGTCTTCTCGTTCGACCACCGCGTCCGCGTGATCGGGGACGGCGCATGAGGGGGTCCATCGACGGTCTCGGCTCCTCCGCGCCGATCGGCATGATGCTGCCGGCCGTCTTCGCGGACGACGATCTCGCCCAGCGGTTCGTCGCGGGGCTCGACGAGACGGTCGCGCCGATCCACAGCGTGCTGGACTGCCTCGACACCTACTTCAGGCCGTCCCTCGCCCCGCTCGACTTCGTCCAGTGGCTGGGGAGTTGGGTGGGCGCTGAGACGGACGGCGGCGAACCGGAGCCGCTGCTGCGGGCGGCCGTGGCCGCGGCGGCGTACCTCCACCGCATCCGTGGCACGCGGCGCGGGCTGGCGGAGGCCGTGCGGCTGGCGTTCGGCGTCGAACCGGAGATCACGGAGAGCGGCGGCGCGTCCTGGAGCGCCCGCCCGCTCGGCCCGTTCCCCGGCACCCCCCGCCCCCGTCTCCACGTCCACCTCCGCCTCCCCGCGCCCACTCCGGCGGACCACCACCGCCTGGACACCCTCGTGGCGACCGCCCGCCCCGCCCATATGCCGTACACGGTCCAGGTGACCGCCACCGCTCCCGCCGAAAGGACCCCGTCCCCATGACGACCACCCAGAACTGCGCCGAATGCGGCACCCGCGCGGAACCGGGCCAGTCATTCTGCGACGCCTGCGGCGCGGTACTCAGCTGGAAGGACCGCGAGCCAAGAAGCAACCGCCCATCGACGGCCGCGGACCCCACGCCCGACCCGAGCAACGAATCGGACGGCACGGCGGGCCGACGGGAGGCTTCCGCCGGCGTGTTGACCGACACGAGCGGCAGCGCCAGCAGCGGGGCCGACGCGCAAACCGGGGCCGGCGCCGTCGACGGCGGGTTCGGCGGTACGGCTGGCGCGGCTGGCGCGGCTGGCGCGGCTGGCGCGGCTGGCGCGGGCAACGGGCCGGACGGCGCGGTCGGCGGATCCGGCGCCGGGTTCGGCAATACGGCTGGCCCGAGCAGCGGATCCGGCGGCGCCACCCACCACACCTCCGGCACGGACGCCAGCACCGGTGGCGCGGGTGAGGCCGTCGGGCGGGCGGTTGGTGGCGGGGCCGGTCGTGCGGACGGCTCCGGCGCAGGCACCGGGGTCTCCGGTGAGCCGACGGGCCGCAGTGGGCCGGGAGACGCCCCCGCCTCGACCTCGGCGGCGGGACCCGGCACGACCCCGCCTTCAGCCACCTCCGCGGCGGGACCCGGCACGACCGCCCCTTCAGCCACCTCGGCGGCGGCCGGTCCGGCCTCCTCCGCTGCCTCCGACCACGGCCCCGGCTGGAACGCCTTCTCGCGGCCGGACGGCGGCGCCGGTCTGGCCCGTACCCCCAGGGACCTCTTGGTCTCCGGTACCGCCACCGACCCGGACCCAGCCGCACCCGGTACCGACCCCACCGCCGGCAATCCCCCCGCCCCGGCCGCCGCACCGGCGCCCGCCGCCGCACCGAACTCGCCCTCCCCGAGCGCCTCTTCGACCCCCGCCCCGCCCCTGGACGACACAGCCCCGACCGAACCGGTCCCCGCGGCGGCCGCTACGACGCCGCTTCCCGAAGTGGCGCCCGCGCCCACCCCGCCTCGAACCCCCTCGGACCCGGGCGGCCTCACCGACCGCGCCCGCCAACTCCTCGTCCCCGTCGCCGACCCGGAGCCCCGCCCCGCGGCGGCCCCCTCCGTCGCCCCCGTCCTCCCCGGCCGCCCCGTCCCCCAGCGGCCGCAGGTCGTACGCGCCCCCGGTGAGGAACTCGGCGCGGACGGCGGCACCCCGTGTCCCTGGTGCGGCACCCGCAATCGCCCCGACCGGCACTTCTGCACGCGCTGCGCGATGCCGATGACCGGCGATGCCCAGTCCCCCGGCCGACTGCCCTGGTGGCGGCGGCTGTTCGGGGCGGGCAACCGCGAGACCCCGTGGGCCGGCGACCGCCCCCGTCTGCGCCGCGCCTTCGACCGCGTACTGACCTGGCTCGGCGCGGCGGTCGTCCTGACCCTGCTGATCGTGGGCGCCGTCAACCTCCCCCAGGGCATCCAGGCGACCCGGGACCACTTCTCCAAGCGCGCCCCGGTCGACCCGGACAGCTACAGCGCCTCCCGCTCCTACCCGGGCCACAAGCCCGCCCTTGCCTTCGACAAGTTCAACAACACCTGGTGGGGCCCGGGTGTGTCGGACTCGGGCCAGGGCCAGTGGATCGAGGCGAAGTTCAACGAGCCGACGCGTCTGCTGGACCTGCGCATCACCCCGGGCGTCTCCACCCGCGCCGACCAGCTCCAGCAGTCGGCCCGCCCGCACCGCATCGAGGCGACCGTCACCCTGGCCAACGGCAAGAAGACCACCCGCCAACTCGTCCTCGACCAGGGGCCGGGCAGCCAGCGCGAGCCCTTCCGCGTCGGCGAGGTCACCGCGGTCCGCTTCACCATCGAGTCTGCCTACGGCGCGGACGCCAGCAAGCAGGTCGCGATCGCCGAGATCGAGTTCTTCGGCCCGTCCAACGCCAACTCCTCCTGACCACACGCACAACCGGGCGCGCCTCGGTGGCCGGTGACGGACGCCGGCCACCGTGGCGCCGTCGTGTGCGGTGGTACCTACAACCCCACGATCGCGTTCCACCGCCTCGCGAACTCCACCCGCTCCCTCGACGTGATGTCCCGTGCGATCGCCAGCCGTCGGCGCATCTTGGTGTCGGGGAAGATCAGCGGGTTCTCGGCGAGGGCGGCGGTGTCCTTGTCCTTGGAGGAGGCCAGGACCTCACGGGCGGCGGGGACGGGGCAGACGTAGTTGACCCAGGCGGCGAGTTCGGCGGCGGTCTCGGGGGCGTAGTAGTAGTCGACGAGCCGTTCCGCGTTGCGCTTGTGCAGGGCGCGGTCGGGGATCATCAGGGAGTCCGACCACAGCTCGGCGCCCTCCTCGGGGACGACGAAGCGGATGTCGGGGTTGTCGGCCTGGAGTTGGATGACGTCACCGGAGTAGGCCTGACAGGCGAGGACGTCACCGGTCACCAGGTCCTTCGTGTAGTCGTTGCCGGTGAAGCGGCGGATCTGGCCGTCGCTGACGTACTTCTCCACCTGGTCGCACACCGTGTGGAAGTCGGCGGCGGTCCACCGGGTGATGTCGACGCCGTTGCCCTGCATCAGCAGCGCGAACGCCTCGTCCAGACCGGAGAGCAGGGTCACCCGGCCCTTGAGGTCCTTCGCCCACAGGTCGGAGACATGACGGATCTCCCGGCCGAGCCTCCTGTGGTTGTAGGCGATGCCGGTGATGCCCGACTGCCACGGCACGGTGTACCTGCGGCCCGGGTCGAAGGCGGGGGAACTCAGCTGCGGGTCGAGGTACTTGGCCACGTTCGGCTGGCGGGCCCGGTCCATCTGCTGGACCCACCCCAGCCGGACGAACCGCGCGCACATCCAGTCGGACATGACGATCAGGTCCCGTCCGGTCTGCTGATGGTTCATCAGCGCCGGGCTGATCTTGCCGAAGAACTCGTCGTTGTCGTTGATCTCCTCGGTGTACTTGACGGAGATCCCGGTGCGCTTCTCGAAGGCGTCGAGCGTGGGCCGCCGGTTCGGGTCGGCGTCGTCGACGTCGATGTACAGCGGCCAGTTCGCCCAGGTCAGTCTCTTCTGACGGGCCGACAGGTCCGCGACGGCGCGCTCACCCGGCCGTACATAGGCCGCGGGCACTCCGCAGCCGGCCACTGTGCCGAGGAGCGCGAGCAGCAGTGAACGACGGGGAAGCGAAAGGTTCTTCGGCGTCAGGGGCATGGGCGCAGCATCCCGCCCCCGCCCGCGCGGCGACAATCGACGCCGCGTCGAGGAGGGAGGCGGCGGGACCGGACACCTTGTCGATGGCCGGTCCCCGTGTACCCCTGCTGCTCACGCCTCCAGCGACGTCATCACGTGCTTGATCCGCGTGTAGTCCTCGAAGCCGTAGCCCGAGAGGTCCTTGCCGTAGCCCGACTTCTTGAAGCCGCCGTGCGGCATCTCCGCGACCAGCGGGATGTGCGTGTTGATCCACACGCATCCGAAGTCCAGCTTCTTCGACATCCGCATGGCGCGTCCGTGGTCCTTGGTCCACACCGAGGAGGCGAGGGCGTACTCGACGCCGTTGGCCCACTCCACGGCCTGGTCCTCGTCCCGGAAGGACTGGACGGTGATGACGGGTCCGAAGACCTCCTTCTGGATGATCTCGTCGTCCTGCTTGAGTCCGGAGACGACGGTCGGCGCGTAGAAGTAGCCCTTGTCACCGACCTGGTGGCCACCGGTCTCGACCTTGGCGTGCGCGGGCAGCCGCTCGATGAACCCGGTCACCTGCTTGAGCTGGTTGGGGTTGTTCAGCGGACCGAAGAGCACGTCCTCGTCGTCCGGCTGCCCGGTCTTCGTCTCGCCGGCCGCCTTCGCGAGCGCCGCGACGAACTCGTCGTGAATGGACTCGTGGACGAGGACGCGCGTGGCCGCCGTACAGTCCTGTCCGGCGTTGAAGAAGCCGGCCACGGAGATGTCCTCCACGGCCTTGGCGATGTCCGTGTCCTCGAAGACGACGACCGGCGCCTTGCCGCCCAGCTCCAGGTGGACCCGCTTCAGGTCCTTGGACGCGGACTCGGCGACCTGCATACCGGCGCGCACGGACCCGGTGATGGAGGCCATCGCCGGGGTGGGGTGCTCGACCATCAGCCGGCCCGTCTCCCGGTCGCCGGTGATGACGTTGAAGACGCCCTTCGGCAGGATCTCCCCGATGATCTCCGCGATCAGCACGGTCGAGGCGGGCGTGGTGTCGGAGGGCTTCAGCACCACCGTGTTGCCGGCCGCGATCGCCGGCGCGAACTTCCACACGGCCATCATCATCGGGTAGTTCCACGGCGCGACCTGCGCGCAGACGCCGACCGGCTCGCGGCGGACGATCGAGGTGAGCCCCTCCATGTACTCGCCGGCCGAGCGCCCCTCCAGCATCCGGGCCGCGCCCGCGAAGAAGCGGATCTGGTCGACCATGGGCGGGATCTCCTCGGACCGCGTGAGCCCGATCGGCTTGCCCGTGTTCTCGACCTCGGCCGCGATGAGTTCCTCGGCGCGCTCCTCGAAGGCGTCCGCGATCTTCAGCAGGTGCTTCTGCCGCTCGGCCGGAGTCGTGTCGCGCCAGGCCGGGAAGGCCGCGGCGGCGGCCGCCATCGCGGCGTCGACGTCCGCCTGACCGGACAGCGGCGCGGTCGCGTAGGCCTCGCCGGTCACGGGGTTGACCACCTCGGTGGTCCGTCCGTCGGCGGCGTCCCGGAACTCACCGTCGATGTAGTTGCGCAGACGACGCAGCTCGGTGCTCACTGCCGGCCCTCCAAGTTCGGTGTCCATTACCTGAGACACCACCCTAATCCGCGAGCCCACGTTTTCAACACCCCCGCTCGCACCGATCCTGCGAATTCCGCAGATCTCAGTCACGTAAACAACGAATTTCATTGTTCATGGCTTGCGGAACTGTCGAGACGTCGTGCACAGTGACCTCGTGGCCAGTCGAAGCGCAGAGCAGAGGGACTCCACCCGCGAGTCCAGGAACGGCACTCCCCATCTGGATGCCGTCTCCCTCGCCATCATCGAGCAGCTCCAGGAGGACGGCAGGCGTCCGTACGCCGCGATCGGCAAGGCCGTGGGCCTGTCCGAGGCGGCCGTGCGCCAGCGCGTGCAGAAGCTGCTCGACCAGGGCGTGATGCAGATCGTCGCCGTCACGGACCCGCTCACCGTGGGCTTCCGCCGGCAGGCGATGGTCGGGATCAACGTCGAGGGCGATGTCGAGAAGATCGCCGAAGCGCTGACTGACATGTCGGAAGTCGAGTACGTGGTGATGACCGCGGGCTCGTTCGACATCCTCGCCGAGATCGTCTGCGAGGACGACGACCACCTGCTGGACGTCATCAACAAACGCATCCGGTCACTGCCCGGCGTGCGCTCCACCGAGAGCTTCGTCTACCTCAAGCTCAAGAAGCAGACCTACATGTGGGGAACCCGATAACCGTGAGCCAGAAGGACCTCAGCAAGACCGCGTACGACCACTTGTGGATGCACTTCACCCGCATGTCCTCGTACGAGAACTCCCCCGTCCCGACGATCGTGCGCGGCGAGGGCACCTACATCTACGACGACAAGGGCAAGCGCTACCTCGACGGTCTCGCCGGTCTGTTCGTGGTCCAGGCCGGTCACGGCCGCACGGAACTCGCCGAGACCGCCTTCAAGCAGGCCCAGGAGCTGGCGTTCTTCCCGGTCTGGTCCTACGCCCACCCCAAGGCCGTGGAGCTGGCCGAGCGGCTGGCCGACCACGCCCCGGGCGACCTGAACAAGGTCTTCTTCACCACCGGCGGCGGCGAGGCCGTCGAGACCGCCTGGAAGCTGGCCAAGCAGTACTTCAAGCTGGTCGGCAAGCCCACCAAGTACAAGGTCATCTCCCGCGCGGTCGCCTACCACGGCACCCCGCAGGGCGCCCTGTCCATCACCGGTCTCCCCGGCCTGAAGGCACCGTTCGAGCCGCTGGTCCCGGGCGCTCACAAGGTGCCGAACACCAACATCTACCGCGCCCCGATCTTCGGCGACGACCCCGAGGCCTTCGGCCGCTGGGCCGCCGACCAGATCGAGCAGCAGATCCTCTTCGAGGGCCCGGACACGGTCGCCGCGGTCTTCCTGGAGCCGGTCCAGAACGCCGGCGGCTGCTTCCCGCCCCCGCCCGGCTACTTCCAGCGGGTGCGCGAGATCTGCGACCAGTACGACGTGCTGCTCGTGTCGGACGAGGTCATCTGCGCCTTCGGCCGCCTCGGCACGATGTTCGCCTGCGACAAGTTCGGCTACGTCCCGGACATGATCACCTGTGCCAAGGGCATGACCTCGGGCTACTCCCCGATCGGCGCCTGCATCGTCTCCGACCGCCTCGCCGAGCCCTTCTACAAGGGCGACAACACCTTCCTGCACGGCTACACCTTCGGCGGCCACCCGGTCTCCGCCGCGGTGGGCCTGGCCAACCTCGACCTCTTCGAGCGCGAGGGCCTCAACCAGCACGTGCTGGACAACGAGGGCGCCTTCCTGTCCACCCTGCAGAAGCTGCACGACCTGCCGATCGTCGGCGACGTCCGCGGCAACGGCTTCTTCTACGGCATCGAGCTGGTGAAGGACAAGGCCACCAAGGAGTCCTTCAACGACGAGGAGACCGAGCGCGTCCTGTACGGCTTCCTCTCCAAGGCCCTCTTCGACAACGGCCTGTACTGCCGTGCCGACGACCGCGGCGACCCGGTCGTCCAGCTCGCTCCGCCGCTGATCTCCAACCAGGACACGTTCGACGAGATCGAGCAGATCCTGCGCGCGACGCTGACGGAGGCGTGGACGAAGCTCTGATGAGCTGACTCTGTGATCAACAACGGCCCCGGTGCCGCCCGTTCGAGTGAGAAACGGGCGCCCGGGGCCGTGTGCTGTCCGTCCTCCGGGCGATGCCTGCCTAGCGTGCGAGTGACCGATCGGCCCTGTCTTCGTTCCCCCGCACGGGGGATCGGCACGGCACAAACGGATCTGACTCGAGGTGTACGCCCATGGTGGCCCCGCCGGACAACGACGTGCTCTGGGCACGCGCCCTGCACTTCCAGCACAGCGACGGCTCGCCCGCGCTTCTCGGCGTCTCCATCGGCGTCCAGGAGGGCGAGATCCTCGCCGTCAGCGGCCCGCGCGGCAGCGGCAAGACGACCCTGCTGCGCTGTCTGTCCGGACTGGTGCCGGCCCAGCGCGGCGAGGTCTGGTTCAACAGCGTGCCCGTCCACACGATGAGCCCGCTGACCCGGGAACGGCTGCGCCGCGACCGGTTCGGCTGGATCGACCCGGCGCCGGTCCTGGTCCCCGAGCTCAACGTCTGGGAGAACGCGGCGCTCCCGCTGATGCTGCGCGGCACGAGCCGCCGCCGGGCCAGGACGGCCGCGCTGGAGTGGCTGGAACGCCTCGACGTCGGCGACCGCTCCCGCCACCGTCCGCACGAACTGACCCAGGCGGAACGCCAGCGCGTCTCCATCGCCCGCGCCCTGGCCCCCGCGCCGACGGTCCTGTTCGCCGACGAGCCGACGGCCCCGCTGCACCGCGCGGACCGGGCGCACGTCCTGCGGACGCTGACCACCGCGGCCCGCTCGCACGGCATCACGGTGGTCCTGGCGACCCACGACGCGGAGACGGCGGCTCTCGCCGACCGCACGGTGGCGCTGCTGGACGGCCGTCGCGTGAACACGGTCCACCTCCCGCCGATGGCGGAGGCGGAGGCGCGGGGAGCGGAGAGCCGACGGAACGGGCCGGGCGGCCGGGGGACCGGGTCCGAAGGCCAGGGGGCCGCGTGCTCGCTCTCCGTCTGACCCGCACCGCCCGTCCGGCCGTCCATCTGCGCCGTCTGCTGGTGACCCTCGCCTCGGGCGGCACCGGCTTCCTCCTCCTGTGCAGCCTCGGCCACGCCCTGAGCCACCCCGAGTCCCCGTCCGCCTCGGCCCTCCGCCTGGCCTGGTGTCTGACGCCACTGGCGGCCACGGTCCATCTGGCGGTCGCGGTCTCCCGTACCGACCCGGCCACGAAGCCCCGCCCGGGCCTGTCCTCCATCGGTCTGGGCCCGGCCCGTCTGATGACCATCGCGGCCACGACGACGGCCCTGTCCACCACCCTGGGCTCCCTGCTGGCCCTCCTGCTCTTCCTGCATCTGCGGGGCGACCTGACGGGCATCCCCTTCGACGGCGCGGCGGCGGACGCCCTGGCGGCGGGCCGGCCGTTGCCCCTCCCGGCGTCCGTGACGCTCCTGTCCCTGGTGCCGGCCCTGGCGTCGGCGGCGGTGGCTCTCGTCCTGCGCCCCCGTGACACACGGCCGGGCGCCACACGCGGCACGGCCCGCTCGTACGGCCGCTTCGGCGCCTACGGCAGATCGGCCACGCGGGAGACGGTCGGGGCGTACGGCCGCTTCGGCGCCCACCTCCGAGGGGGCCGCGCCGCGTCACGTCCGCCCAGGGACGGGCACGGCGCGGCGGGCGCCGCACCGGCGCGGTCCGGCGAAACGCCACCCGTCACGGACACACCCCCGCAGGACCAGGACCCCACCCGGCCCCCGGTCCCCCGCACCGCTCCCTCCGGCCTCCCCTGGGGCATCGCGACCCTCGCCGCGGGCCTCGCCGTGGAGGCCTACGCGAGCCGCACGACCCAGAACCGGACTTTCGAACTCCCCGGCGGCCTCACCACCACCGCCACCCCCGCCGTCCTCGTCGGCCTCGCCCTGACCGTCCTCGGTCTGGCCCTCGCCGCCCCCGCCCTCACCCATCTCACCGGCCGCCTGCTCCAGTCCGCCGGCCCCGGCGCCCTGCGCCTCCTGGCGGGCCGCGTCCTCATGGAGGAGGCCACCCGCATCGGCCGCCCCCTCGGCATCGTCTGCGCCGTCGCCTCCGCCGCGTACGCCATGACCACGCTCTACGACCCCTCGGAGCCCTCCTTCGGGCCCCTCGCCACCCTCGGCACCGTGCTGGTCACCGGCTGCGCCCTCGCCACCCTCCTGACGGCCGCCGTGGAGGCCAGACAGGCCCGGGCCGACACCACGGCGGCCCTGGTCCGCCTGGGCGCCCCCGCCACGATGCTCCGCACCGCCGCCGCTCTGCGCGCCGCCGCCCTGCTGACCCTCTTCACCCCGCTGACCCTGCTGGTGGCCGAACTCGCGGCGCTGCCCCTCACCCGCTGAGCGCACCCGGAAAACGCATCTGCCGGCCACCGATGAGTTCCGCCGGCGCCCCCGGTCTACCCCACCGAACAGCACACCCCGCCCGATGGGAGAGACCCTCATGTACCAGCAGATGATCTTCGTGAACCTGGCCACCGACGACGTCGACGCGTCGAAGAAGTTCTTCACGGAGCTCGGCTACACGATCAACCCCCAGTTCAGCGGCGACGACTGCGCCTGCGTCGTGATCAGCGACACCATCGTGACGATGCTGCTCAGCAAGCAGCGCTACGCCGACTTCACCAAGAAGGAGATCGCGGACTCGACGCGGACCAGCGAGGTGCTGATCTGTCTGAGCGCCGAGAGCCGCGAGAAGGTCGACGAGCTGGTCGAGAAGGCCGTCGCCGCGGGCGGCAGGGCCAACGACGACGTCCAGGACCACGGTTACATGTACGGCCGCTCCTTCGACGACCTCGACGGCCACTCCTGGGAGGTCGTGTGGATGGACCCGGCGGCGGTCCAGAGCTGAACCCGCGGGGTGCCTAGCATGGGCCCGTGCAGACGAGCCCGGCCCATGCGGCCCACCACGACGAGCGCGAGATCGAGACGCTCGAGGACTTCGACGCGACGGTCTCGGCCCGCGGCACCCTAGCCGGCCACCGCGTACAGGGCGTCGATCTGACGGACCGGACCAGGGAGTTGCTGACCACGGACACCGCGGGCGCGGTCTTCCTGGGCTGCCCGATGCGGGCGGACGCCGAGCAGAAGATCCGGACCGACGGCGCCCTGGTCTTCCCCCCGGTCCCGCATCTCCCCTTCGACCCCTACCGCGGCCACCTCTACACCGCCGACGAGCTGTTCGCCTCCCTGGACCAGGGCTACGAGCAGACACCCGACGCCCTCGCCTACGCCTGGTTCCAGCGCACCAGGGCGGACGGCGACATATACGCCTCGATGCTGCGCGCCGTCCACGACGACTCCGTCTCCGACGCCCTGGACGAACTCCTGCGCGGCGCCCGGGTGGTGGGCGTGATGGGCGGCCACGCGATGGCACGCGGCACGGAGGCGTACGCCGGTGCCGCGCGCCTCGGCCGGGAGCTGAGCCGCGCCGGGCTGACCGTGGCGACCGGCGGCGGCCCGGGCGCGATGGAGGCGGCGAACCTGGGCGCGTACGCGGCGCCGTACAAGGACGCGATGCTGGACGAGGCATGCGAACTCCTCGGCGGATCCCCCTCGTTCACCCCCTCGATCACCGAGTGGGCGCGGGCCGCCTTCGAGGTGCGCTCCCGCTGGCCGAAAGGCAACCACTCCATCGGCATCCCCACCTGGTTCTACGGCCACGAGCCGCCGAACCCCTTCGCCTCGCACATCGCCAAGTACTTCGCCAACGCCACCCGCGAGGACGGACTGCTGGCCCGGTGCAACGCGGGCGTGGTGTTCCTGCCGGGCGCGGCCGGGACCGTACAGGAGATCTTCGACAACGCGACGCCCAACTACTACGAGTCGCGCGGCGAGCCGACGCCGATGGTGCTCGTCGACCGGGAGCACTGGACGGAGCGGCTGCCGGCATGGCCCCTCTTGCGGTCACTCGCCCGGGAACGCTCGATGGAGTCCCGTATCGCCCTCGTTGACCGGATCGAGGACGCACCTGACGCGTTGAAACATGTCGGTGGTTAATGAGAAGGTAAAGTCAACGCCCCGGGCGGGCATATGCGTTGACACTCCTTATGAAACACTTATAGACCTGTGAGCCTCCTGGGGAGAGTGAAGCCTCACCTCACTGTTGCCTCACTTCTCTTACAACCCCCCTCAGTTGCATATCCCCGTGAAGGGCAAAAGTGACCATATCTCGCCGTACCGCCCGACGTTCCGCGCAGATCCTGGGCGTCGCCGCGGCCTCGACAGCGCTCGCCATGAGCGCCGCGGGCTCCGCGCTCGCGTGCAACATCCGGGACTTCTCCGCCGCGGCTTCCTGCGACGGCAGCAAGGGCGTCATCACCGTCACGGACAAGGACGCCTCCGGCCAGACCGCCACCATCACCGTGTTCCTCGAGGGTCCGGCCGGCAACGAGACTCCGGTCGGCCAGCCGCAGACCGTCAAGGGCTCGGCCACGGGCACGGATGTCACGTTCGCCGAGGACTGGAAGCCGAACGCGGAGTACCGCGTCCACGTCACGGTCGACACCGCGAAGTTCAAGTTCGACAAGGACATCAAGCCGAACGTGACCACCCCGTCCGAGGCTTGCTCGAAGGGCGAGACCACGGCGCCGGCCACCACTGCGCCCGCCACGACTCCCCCGGCCACCACCCCGGCCTCGGAGACCCCCACCCCGACCGCGTCGGCCTCGGACAGCACCACCGCTCCGGCAACCACGACGGACAACGCCCCGTCCCCGGCGGCCGGTGACTCCAACCTCGCCGAGACCGGTGCGAACTCCAACACCGGCCTGATCGCCGGTGTCGCGGGCGCCCTCGTCGTCGTCGGCGGCGGTGCCGTGTTCTTCGGCATGCGCCGTCGTGGGGCCAACAGCGGCCGCTGACGCCTCACCAGCACCATCGCGAAGGCCCTCCCCGTATCCCCGGGGGACGGGCCTTCGTCGTTCAGCCGAACGTCGCCCGTTCCAGCCAGAATTCGAGCAACTGCCGGTCACCGAGGACCTCCAACCCCGAGCCGTCCAGCGGCAGTCGGCGGTAGAAGGCGAGGAGCAGCGAGGTGAGCGGGCCGCGCAGGGCGACGTCGGCCCTCTCGTGCCCGCGGCGCCAGGTGACGCCCTGCTCGGTCCCTTCCACGAACCACTCGGCGTTCGACTCCGGTGCGGTGTCGGTGGCGTGGAGGTGCAGACTGCGCCCTGCGGCGAGCGGCCGCTCCATCTCCCTGCGCTCGCCCGCCAGCCCCACGAGCTGCAACCACTCGTCGATCGCGTCGGCCGCGACGTCGGGCGCGACCTCGTAGGGCAGTCCGGCGGCCAGTGTGGCGTCCGCCCGGTGGACGGTGATCTCGTGGGTCATCCGGCGCGCCCAGAAGCCGGAGCCGAGCATTCCGGCCCACGACCACACCTTGGCGTCCGGGCCGGCCTCCCGAAGCGCGCGAACGACCAGTTCACCGGCTTCGGCGAGCCAGGCATCGAGTTCGGCGGCGTCGCCCGTGGTCTCCGGACCGTCGCCGCGGGGGATGTCCTCGTCCCGTACATCCTCCTCGGCCCGGGTCCTGACCAGCACCTCCACCCAGCGCAGCACCCCGCCCATGTGCAGGACGAGTTGTTCGAGGGTCCAGTCCGGGCAAGTCGGCACCTTCGCGGACAGGTCGGCGCCGGAGGTCACCACGGTCCGCAACTCGGCCACCTGGTGGGTTATCTCGTCGCAGTAGCGGTCGTACGCAAGCAAGGTCATGGGCCGCACCCTATGCGCGGACCCGTCAGCCCAGCACCACGATTTCCGCCGCGTCGAACTCCACCCCGACCACGTCCCCGACCTCCGGCGCCTCGCGCAGCGCGCACGCCGCCTCCAGCCGGGGTGCGTCCTCGGGCTGCAGGTGTACGGCGACATGGGTGCCCTTGAAGGTGCGGGCGGCGACCGTGCAGGGCAGGCCCTCGTCGGCGGGGACGAGCCGGACGCCGGCGGGGCGGACCAGGAGGCCGCGGGTGCCCTGGGGGGCGTCCTCGGGCACCGGGACCTTGCCCCAGGGCGTGTCCGCGGCCTCCCCCGCGACCGTGCCCTCGACCACGTTCTCGAAGCCGAGGAACCGGGCCACGAACTCGTCCGCCGGCCGCTGCCAGACCTCCAGGGGCGTACCGGACTGGGCGATCCGTCCCTCCCGCATCACCACCACCCGGTCGGCGAGCGCGAAGGCCTCGCCCTGGTCGTGCGTCACCGCGAGCACGGTGGTGCCCAACCGGCCGAACAGCTCCCGGAGTTCGACGACCAGCCGCTCCCGCAGCGAGCGGTCGAGCTGACCGAGCGGCTCGTCCAGCATCAGCAGCCGCGGCCGGGGCGCGAGGGCCCGGGCCAGCGCCACGCGCTGCTGCTCACCGCCGGACAGCGCGCCCACGGCCCGCCGCTCGGCGCCGGGCAGCCCGACGAGTTCCAGCAACTCCCGCACACGTTCCTGCTGTTCGCCTCTCGGCGCCCCGTGCATCCGCAGGCCGAAGGCGACGTTGCCGCCCACGTCCCGCTGCGGGAAGAGCTGGTGGTCCTGGAACATCAGGCCGACCCCACGCTTGTGCGCGGGCACACCGGCCTGGTCGCGGCCGTCGAGCAACACCCGTCCGGCGTCCAGCGGTTGCAGCCCGGCCACCGCCCGCAGCAGCGTGGACTTGCCGCTGCCGCTGGGCCCGAGCACGCACACCACCTCGTGCTCGGCGACCTCGAGGCCGACGGCGTCGAGCACGGCCCGCGCACCGAAGCGGACGGTGGCCTCTTCCAGGCTCAGCAGCATCTAGAACTCCCCGGTCCGGTCGGTACGGAGCCGCTCGAGCACCAGCAGCGCCACCGCGCACACCACCATCAGGATCGTCGAAAGGGCCATCGCCTGGCCGTAGTTGAGTTCGCCGGGCCGCCCGAGCAGCCGCGCCACGGCGACCGGCAGGGTCGGGTTGTCGGGCCGTGCGATGAACACGGTCGCCCCGAACTCCCCCAGCGACACGGCGAAGGCGAACCCGGCGGCGACCAGCAACGCCCGCCGTACCAGGGGCAGATCGACCTCCCGCCACACCCGCCAGGGCGAGGCCCCGAGCACGGCAGCCGCCTCCCGCAGCCGGGCGTCCACGGCCCGCAGCACCGGCAGCATGGTCCGTACGACGAAGGGCACGCCCACCAGCGCCTGTGCCAGCGGCACCAGGATCCAGGACTGGCGCAGGTCCAGTGGGGGCTTGTCGAGGGCGATCAGGAAGCCGAAGCCGACGGTCACCGCGGAGACGCCGAGCGGCAGCATCAGCAGCGCGTCGAAGCCGCGCACCAGTCGTCCGGCGTCCCGGCGGGCGAGGGCCGCGGCGGCCAGAGCGCCGATCACGACGGCGATGGCGGTCGCGGCGAGGGCGTACTCGAGCGAGTTGCCGATCGCATCGATCGGCGGGACGAGGAAGGTGTCGCCGACCTCGCCGGTCAGCGCCCGGTAGTAGCGGAAGTCCGGCGCGTCCAGCGACCGTTGCACCAGCACGGCGAGCGGCAGCAGGAGCAGGACGGCGACGGTGACGAGGACACCGGCCAGCAGCGCCCACTGGCGCGCCCCGCGCGGCCGCCGGGCCGTCACGGACGCGTCCACGAGCCGCAGGGCGCTCTCCCGCCGCCGTACTGTCCAGGCGTGCACGGCGAGGATCGCGCCGACGGCCACGAACTGGACGATCGTGAGCACGGCGGCCGTGGACAGGTCGAAGATCTCGGAGGTCTGCCGGTAGATCTCGACTTCCAGGGTGGAGAAGGTGGGGCCGCCGAGGATCTGGACGACGCCGAAGGAGGTGAAGGTGAAGAGGAACACCATCAGCGCGGCGGCGGCCACGGCGGGCGCGAGGGCCGGCAGAGTGACCCTGCGCCAGGCGCGCAGCGGGGACGCGCCCAGCATCCGCGCGGCCTCCTCCTGCCGCGGGTCCAGTTGCGCCCACAGGCCGCCCACGGTCCGTACGACGACCGCGTAGTTGAAGAAGACGTGCGCCAGCAGGATGGCCCACACGGTCGTGTCCAGCCGTACGCCCCACAACTCGTCGAGCAGTCCGCCGCGTCCGACGAGCGCGAGGAAGGCGGTCCCGACGACGACCGTCGGCAGGACGAACGGGACGGTGACGACGGCCCGCAGCACCTGTCGGCCCGGGAACTCGAAGCGCGCGAAGACGTAGGCGCCGGGGAGGGCGACCAGGAGGGTGAGCGCGGTCGAGGCGAGCGCCTGCCAGGTGGTGAACCACAGGACGTGCCGGATGTCGGACTGGGTGACGACGTCCGCGATCCGCCCGAACCGCCACACCCCGTCGACCTTCAGCCCGCGCGCGACGATCGCGGCGACGGGCCAGGCGAAGAACAGCGCGAAGAACGCGACGGGCACGGCGAGCAGCCCGAGCCGAGCCGCGCTCCCGCGCCGAGCCCTTGCCCTGGAGGGGCGGTTCGCTACTTCAGTACGAGTGACGTCCACGACTTGACCCACTGGTCACGGTTGGCGGCGATCTTCGCGGGGGCCATCGTCTCGGGGTCCTTGGCGGCGGGACCGTACTCGGTGAACTCCTTGGGCACCGCGGCCCCTTCGGTCACCGGATAGACGAACATGTTGAGCGGCATGTCCTCCTGGAACTCCTTGGTCACCAGGAAGTCGATGAACGCCTTGCCGCCCTTGTCGTTGTGCGCGTTGCTGAGCAGTCCCGCGTACTCGATCTGCCGGAAGCAGGTGCCGTACGACACTCCGGTCGGCGCGGTCTTCGGCCTCGGGTCGGCGTAGACGACCTCCGCGGGCGGCGAGGAGGCGTAGGAGACGACGAGCGGCCGGTCGCCCTTGGCCTTCTTGCCGCCGGCCGAGCCGGAGAACTCCTCGTTGTAGGCCTGCTCCCAGCCGTCGACGACCTTGACGCCGTTGGCCTTGAGCTTCTTCCAGTAGCCCTGCCAGCCGTCGTTCCCGTACTGCGCGGCGGAGCCGAGCAGGAAGCCGAGGCCGGGCGATGAGGTGGCGGCGTTCTCGGTGACGAGGAGGTTCTTGTACTCGGGCTTGACCAGGTCGTCGAAGGACTGCGGCGGGGTCAGCTTGTGCTTGCTGAAGTAGGCCTTGTCGTAGTTGACGCAGATGTCGCCGGAGTCGATGGGCGTGACCCGGTGCTTGTCCTGGTCGACCCGGTACTGCGGCTTGATCCGGTCGGAGCCCTTCGCCTCGTACGACTGGAACAGTCCGTTGTCCAGGGCCCGGGAGAGCAGCGTGTTGTCGACGCCGAAGAAGACGTCGCCCTGGGGGTTGTCCTTCGTCAGGATGGCCTTGTTGACGGCCTGCCCGGCGTCTCCGTCCTTGAGGACGTGGACCTTGTAGCCGGACTGCTTCTCGAAGTCGGCGAGGACGCTCTTCGAAACGGCCCACGAGTCGTGGCTGACCAGGGTGACGGTCTTGGAGTCGGTGGCCGAACCGCCGCCGGAGGAGCCGCACGCGGACAGCGTGAGCATGCCGAGGCCGACGACGGCAGCACAGTACTTCTTGGTGTTCACGGTGATGACCGAACTTCCTACCCAGAATGACCTGGGCGAGGTTCAGAGGGTCTGCGGCCCTATTGCCGCACTCTCAGCGCTGTGGCGCTCCCCTGTCGGATATGAAGATGTACGTACGGGCAAAGGTTACCGCTCGGTGGCCGCCAGCTGTCCACAGGCACCGTCGATCTCCTGACCGCGGGTGTCCCGGATGGTCACCGGCACGCCGTGCGCGGCGATGGCCTCGACGAAGGCCTTCTCGTCCTCGGGCCGGGAGGCGGTCCACTTCGAGCCCGGGGTCGGGTTCAGCGGAATGAGATTGACGTGTACGGGCTTGCCCCTGAGCAGCCGCCCGAGCCGGTCCCCCCGCCACGCCTGGTCGTTGATGTCCCGAATGAGCGCGTACTCGATGCTCAGCCGCCGCCCGCTCTTCTCCACGTACTCGAACCCGGCGTCGAGCACCTCCCGCACCTTCCAGCGCGTGTTCACGGGGACGAGGGTGTCGCGCAGTTCGTCGTCGGGAGCGTGCAGCGAGATCGCGAGCCGGCACTTGAAGCCCTCGTCGGCGAAGCGGTGGATGGCGGGCACGAGCCCGACCGTCGACACGGTGATCCCGCGCTGCGAGAGCCCGAGGCCGTCCGGGGCGGGGTCGGTGAGCGCGCGAATGGCTCCGACCACCCGCTTGTAGTTGGCGAGCGGCTCCCCCATCCCCATGAAGACGATGTTGGACAGCCGCGCGGGCCCGCCCGGGACCTCTCCGTCCCTCAGCGCCCGCATCCCGTCCACGATCTGGTGCACGATCTCGGCGGTCGACAGATTCCGGTCCAGCCCGGCCTGCCCGGTGGCGCAGAACGGGCAGTTCATCCCGCACCCCGCCTGCGAGCTGATGCACATGGTCACCCGGTCCGGGTACCGCATCAGCACCGACTCGACGAGCGTCCCGTCGAACAGCCGCCACAGCGTCTTACGGGTGGTCCCCTGGTCGGTCGACAGATGCCGTACGACGGTCATCAGCTCGGGAAGCAGCGCCTCCCGCAGCTTGGGGCGCGCCGCGGCCGGGATGTCGGTCCACTCCGCGGGGTCGTGCGCGTACCGCGCGAAGTAGTGCTGCGACAGCTGCTTCGCACGAAACGGCTTCTCCCCGACCTCGGCAACGACCTCCTTGCGCTCGGCAGGAGTGAGATCGGCAAGATGCCGCGGCGGCTTCTGAGCTCCGCGGGGGGCGACGAAAGTAAGTTCTCCGGGCTTAGGCATGGCTCAACCAGTGTCGCAGATCCAATCGGGTGACCCGGGACTGCGGAGGTGTAGACCGCTCTACCGCGGATACGGGGGCGGGCTCCCTCGTAGGGGCAGGGGTGGCGCCGGGATCGTGGAGACCTCACATCGAGCCGGCCGAAGCCATCTCACGAGGGGACCGTCCCATGGTCGTCAACCGCCGTCGCCGACGTCGTACCGTCACCGTCGCCACCGCCGTCGCGGGCGTGGCCCTGGCCGCCGGGCTCGTCACCGGCTGCGATCCCGACGACGTCGACACCTCACTGGACTGTGGGCGGAGCTACGACACGATCGCGGACAGTCTGAGGGCGATCCACGAGGCCGGGTCGGCCGCGGCGAGCGACCCCTCGCGGACCGGCGAGTCCATCGACACCATCGAGAAGAACCTCGACAGGCTCGGTGACGACACAAAGGACGGCACGGTCGACGGCAAGGTCGACAAGGCTGTGAAGGACCTGGACCGGGCCCTCGCCGACTACAACAGGGCCGTCCTCACCGGCGAGAACCCGGACTCGCGTGCGATCGACAAGGCGGCCGACGAGCTGAAGGACGTCTGCGCCAAGTAGGCAGGGCTAGCCGGTGTGCTCCAGGCGGTCCTTGAGCAGCTGCTCGTTGCGCGGCAGTTCCTTGCGGACCTGGGGGCGGACGAACAGGGGCAGCATGACCTTGCCGAGGCCGTGGCCCTCGAAGTCGAGGTCCATCTTCACCCGGGAGCGGCGCCCTTCGTCCAGCGGTTCCACCTCGGCGCGGAACAGGCCCCTGACCGGGCCGTCGATGCCGCGCACAGTCCAGCTGTGCGGCGGGTCGTACTCGGTGTACTCCATCGTCATCGGCACCTCACGGCGGTGCCCGAGGCGCCGGGTGACCCGGACCTGGGATCCGGTGCCCAGCGGTCCCTCGTCGAGCCGCTCCGCTGATACCGCGCTCAGCTGCCACTCGGGCAGATGGGAGGGATCGATGACGTACGCCCAGACGTCCTCAGGAGCGCGGTCGACGTCGATCTCTTCATGGAAGGCGGACATGACGCCCTCCTTTCAGGGGATCCCCTTCGAGGGCTTACACGGGGATCGTCCCACTCGCCCGGCGACCGCGCCAACGAGCGAGCGGGACTCCCGGACCCGTCAGCCGGACCCGACGAACAGCACCATCAGCAGCCACACCACGGGCGCCGTGGGCAGCAGGGAGTCCAGGCGGTCCATGCTGTGTCAATTCGCCGCTACCGCGGCGCGGCGCCATGCCCCCGCATCAGCCACTGCCGACGAACAACACCATCAGCAGCCACACCACGGGCGCCGTGGGCAGCAGGGAGTCCAGGCGGTCCATGATGCCGCCGTGTCCCGGCAGCAACGTGCCCATGTCCTTGATTCCCAGATCCCGCTTGATCATCGACTCGCCGAGGTCGCCCAGCGTGGCGCTGGCCGCGACGGCCAGACCCAGCAGCAGGCCCTGCCACCAGGCACCGTCGTCGATCAGGAACTGCATGCACAGCGCGCCCGCCACCATCGCGAAGGTCACCGCGCCCAGCAGACCCTCGCGCGTCTTGCCGGGGCTGATGCGCGGCGCGAGCTTGTGCTTGCCGAAGCGCCAGCCGACGGCGTACGCGCCCGTGTCGCTGACGACCGTGAGCAGGAGGAAGGTCAGGACGCGCCACGGCCCGTCGTCCGCCGCGAGCATGAGCGCCACGAACGTCGCCAGGAACGGCACGTAGAACGCCGCGAAGACGCCCGCCGTGACGTCCCGGAGATAGTTCTCCGGCGGATCCGTCATGCGCCAGACGAGGACCGCGAGTGCCGTGAGCGCCATGGCGACCCACGCGCCCTCGGCCCCGCGCACGTATCCGGCGACGACCATCGCCGCACCGCCGAGCGCCAGCGGAACCAGCGGCGCCTTGATGTCCTTGCGCTCGGCGAGCCTGCTGGTCAGCTCCCACAGGCCGACGACCACGGCGACCGCGACCACGCCCACGAAGACGGCCTTGACGACGAAGAGCGACGCGATGATCACCACGCCGAGCCCGACGCCCACCCCTATGGCCGCGCTCAGGTCGCGCCCAGCGCTCTTCTTCTGCGGCTGGGGCGCCGGCTGCGAGGCGTCGGGCATGGGCTCCGGATTCTGCTGCACCGCCAGGGGCGGCGGTGCCTGCGGCGTCTCGTCGCGGAACGGGGGGCCGCTCAGCCGCGCGGCCCCCCGGTCGTCATCCTGGTCTCCGCCGTACGCGGGTACCTCGGGCACGATGGGCATGGGGCGAGTCTGCTGCGCCTCAGGCGCATCGTACGCGGGACCCGCCGGGGCAGCCCCCTGGACAGGCCCCTGGTCGGACGGCCCCCAGTACCCGTTGTGTGGCGGCGCTCCCCAGGAAGAGTCGTTCATCAGACCTCGAGCAGCTCCGCTTCCTTGTGCTTGAGGAGCTCGTCCACCTGGGCCACGTACTTGTGCGTGGTGTCGTCGAGCTCCTTCTCGGCGCGGCGGCCCTCGTCCTCGCCGATGTCGCCGTCCTTGACGGCCTTGTCGAGGGCGTCCTTGGCCTTGCGGCGCACGGAGCGGATGGACACACGCGCGTCCTCGGCCTTGCCCTTGGCGACCTTGATGTAGTCGCGGCGGCGTTCCTCGGTCAGCTCGGGGAACACCACCCGGATGATGTTGCCGTCATTGCTCGGGTTGACGCCCAGGTCGGAGTCGCGGATGGCCTGCTCGATGTTGCGCAGCGCCGTCTTGTCGAACGGGGTCACGACCGCCATGCGCGGCTCCGGCACGGAGAACGAAGCCAGCTGGTTGATCGGCGTCGGCGCGCCGTAGTAGTCGGCCACGATCTTGTTGAACATCGCCGGGTGCGCACGACCGGTGCGGATCGCGGCGAAGTCCTCCTTGGCGACCACGACGGCCTTCTCCATCTTCTCCTCGGCCTCGAGGAGGGTCTCTTCGATCACCACTTGCTCCTGCGTGTCTTGAGTAAGGCCCGGCTGCGGTTCCTGTGGGGGCGGCGGCCGGCTGCGTCGCGTCTTCTTCCTGCACGGTTCCCGACCTGCGGGACATTGTCCATCCCCCGGTCAGGGTCCGTCGGTGTTGCTGTCAGTCCCGGCTGTCCTGCTCACCCACCAGCGTGCCGATCTTCTCACCCTTGACGGCGCGGGCGATATTGCCCTCGGTCAGGAGCTCGAAGACGAGGATCGGGAGCTTGTTGTCGCGGCACAGCGTGATGGCGGTGGCGTCGGCGACCTTGAGGTCGCGGGTGATGACCTCGCCGTAGCCGAGGGAGTCGAACTTGACGGCGTCCGGGTTGCGCTTGGGGTCGGAGTCGTAGACCCCGTCCACGCCGTTCTTGCCCATCAGCAGCGCCTCGGCGTCGATCTCCAGGGCGCGCTGGGCGGCGGTGGTGTCGGTGGAGAAGTACGGCATGCCCATACCGGCGCCGAAGATGACCACGCGGCCCTTCTCCAGGTGGCGCACGGCCCGCAGCGGGATGTACGGCTCGGCGACCTGGCCCATGGTGATCGCGGTCTGCACCCGGCTGTCGATGCCCTCCTTCTCCAGGAAGTCCTGGAGGGCGAGGCAGTTCATCACGGTGCCCAGCATGCCCATGTAGTCCGAGCGGGCCCGGTCCATGCCGCGCTGCTGCAGCTCCGCGCCGCGGAAGAAGTTGCCGCCGCCGATGACGACCGCGACCTGCGCTCCGTCGCGGACGACGGCCGCGATCTCACGGGCGATCTTGTGCACCACGTCGGGGTCCACGCCCAGGCCCCCGCCACCGGAGAAGGCCTCTCCGGACAGCTTCAGCAGAAACCGGCCGGGTACTTTGCCGTCGTCGCTCTTCTGGGGCTTGGTGGTCATGGAGATCCCGCCTCTTTCACCTGTTGCACATACGAAGAAGGCCATTGCCGCTGGGGTTTGGCTCCCGTGCTCGGCAATGGCCTCCTCGTCAGATCCGCTGTCGTCCGTCACCCGCTGACAACTGCGTACGACCCTATCGGGGTCGCGCGCCGATCGCGGTACGGACTCAGATGCCGACCTTGATGCGCGTGAAGCGCTTCAGGGTGACACCGGCCTCGTCCAGGACCTTCTGGACCGACTTCTTCGCGTCGAGCGCGTACGGCTGACCGAGCACCGTGGCGTCCTTGAAGAAGCCGTTGAGGCGACCCTCGACGATCTTCGCGATCGCGGCCTCGGGCTTGCCCTCGGCGCGGGTGGTCTCCTCGGCGATGCGGCGCTCGGACTCGACGACCTCGGCCGGCACGTCCTCCTTGGAGAGGTACTTCGGCGCGAAGGCGGCGATGTGCTGGGCGATGCCCCGGGCGACCTCGGCGTTCGGCTTGTCCAGCTCGACGAGGACACCGATCTGCGGGGGCAGGTCGGGCATCGTGCGGTGCATGTACGCGGTCACGTAGCCGTCGGCGAACTGCGCGAAGCGGTCCAGGACGATCTTCTCGCCGAGGTTGGCGTTGGCCTCGTCCACGAACGCCTGGACGGTCTTGCCGGCCTCGATCTCGGAGCCCAGCAGGGCCTCGAGGTCGGCCGGGGAGGTCTTGGCGACGTGCTCGGCGATCGCGTTGGCGACGGCCTGGAACTTCTCGCCCTTGGCGACGAAGTCCGTCTCGCACTTCAGCTCGACGAGGACGCCGGAGGAGTTGTCGTCGGCGATGATGGAGACCACGGCGCCGTTCTCGGCGGAGCGGCCCTCGCGCTTGGCGACGCCCTTCTGGCCCTTGATGCGCAGCGCCTCGACGGCCTTCTCGACGTTGCCCTCGGCCTCGTCCAGTGCCTTCTTGCAGTCCATCATGCCGGCGCCGGTGAGCTCACGAAGCTTCTTGACGTCGGCGGCGGTGTAGTTCGCCATGAGTCTGTGAATCTTTCTCGAAGTCTGGAAGATCGAAGATCTACGGGTCTACGGCCCTCATGTAGCGGGGGCCGCCGACTCTCCGCTGACCTACGGGTGAACGGCGGGGGCGACCCGGATGTCGCCGCCCCCGCCGTCAACGCTGACTGATCAGGCCTGCTCGGCGTCCGCGGCCGGGGCCTCGGCAGCCGGAGCCTCGGCAGCCTCGGCCGCGGGGGCCTCGGCGGCGGGGGCCTCGGCGGCAGGAGCCTCAGCGGCGGCCTCGGCCGGCTTCTCGGCCTCGTCCGCCTTCTTCTCGCCCTCGAGCAGGTCGCGCTCCCACTCGGCGAGCGGCTCGCCCGCGGCCTTCTCCTTGCCCTCGGTGGCGACACCGCTGCGGGCGATGAGGCCCTCGGCGACGGCGTCGGCGATCACACGGGTGAGCAGGGTGACGGAGCGGATCGCGTCGTCGTTGCCCGGGATCTTGTAGTCGACCTCGTCGGGGTCGCAGTTGGTGTCGAGGATCGCGACGACCGGGATGTTGAGCTTCCGGGCCTCACCGACCGCGATGTGCTCCTTCTTGGTGTCCACGATCCAGACGGCGCTGGGCACCTTCTGCATCTCGCGGATACCGCCGAGGGTCTTTTCCAGCTTGGCCTTCTCGCGCGAGAGCACGAGAAGCTCCTTCTTGGTCAGACCGGACGCGGCGACGTCCTCGAAGTCGATCTGCTCGAGCTCCTTGAGGCGCTGCAGACGCTTGTAGACGGTGGAGAAGTTGGTGAGCATGCCGCCCAGCCAGCGCTGGTTGACGTAGGGCATGCCGACGCGGGTGGCCTGCTCGGCGATGGCCTCCTGCGCCTGCTTCTTCGTGCCGACGAACATGACCGTGCCGCCGTGGGCGACGGTCTCCTTGACGAACTCGTAGGCGCGGTCGATGTACGACAGCGACTGGAGCAGGTCGATGATGTAGATGCCGTTGCGCTCGGTGAAGATGAAGCGCTTCATCTTCGGGTTCCAACGACGGGTCTGGTGACCGAAGTGGACGCCGCTCTCCAGCAGCTCCCGCATCGTGACGACGGCCATGGCCGTATCTCCTTGAATTTCTCGGTTGTCCCGCGGATGCCGTGCGGTATCCGCGCCTGACGCCCGCGTGCGCCGTGCCGCAGAGGACCGAGAGGCGCTGACACCGGCTTGTGATCACCTGGTGTCGGGGCGTGCGAAGTCGACCCGGTGACCCGGATCGCCAGAAGAAGTGTACGGGACCGGCGAGGCACCGGGTGACGCCGCTGTCCACAACCCGGGAGTAGTCCACAGATCCCGCCATGATCGGCGGCTGGTGCGGGACGGTTCCGTCATGCGAGCGAACCGATACCTGCGTCTGACGGTGACGGCTCTCCTGGCGCTGACGTGGGCCGTCCTGACCCCGTGGGCCTGGGCGGAGCCCCCACAGCCCCCGGCCGACCCGCCCCCTGACGTCCCCGCCATCGGCCGCGCCTGGCCGGTGGGCACCCGTCCCACGGTCGTACGGGGCTGGGAGCCCCCGGCGACGATCTACGGCCGGGGCCACCGCGGCGTGGATCTGGCGGCCCCGGCCGGGACGCCGGTCCGCGCGGTGGCAGCCGGCAGGGTGTCCTTCGCGGGCAGGGTGGCGGGAAGGGGAGTCGTGTCGGTGGAGCTGAGCGGCACGGACCTGCGCACGACCTACGAACCGGTGAGCGCGTCGGTGCGGAAGGGGGACGAGGTCGAGCCCGGCGAGGTGGTGGGGACGGTGGACCTCACGGGTTCGCACTGCACGGTCACCTGCGTCCACTGGGGCTTGCTACGGGGCGAGACCTACCTGGACCCGTTGTCCCTACTCCCCCCGTGGCTCCTCCACAGGGGCCCATCGAGACTGCTCCCGGTACTGGGGGTTCCGCTGCCTGGGTAACTTGCGGGGGCAGTCGTGCCGAGGACGGCGCGTGTCCGAGGCCGCGCTGGCCGCGGGGCTGACCGTGCGGGTGGCCTCACCGGGGGGGAGGTCGCGCAGCCCGGCGCTGACGGGGTGCCGCCGCCTGCGCCCACCCGTGCCGCCCTAGCGGACGCACCGGGCCCGCCTGCGGCCTGCGGGAGCAGACGCACCGGGCGTGCTGCCTACGGCCTACGGGAACAGACGCACCGTGCCTGCCTTCGACCAGCGGGGACGGCATTCGCGCGGCGACCTGCTCGGCCCGCAGGGGCAGTCGCGCCGAGCCCGTGTTCGACCCGCGAGCGAAGCCGCGCGCCGACCTGCCCAGCCCACGGAAGCAATCGCGCCGAGCCTGCCTTCGATCTGCTGCTGGCCCCAGCCGTGCGGCGACCTGCTCAACTCGTGAGGGCAGTCGCACCGCACGACCTGCCCGCCCCCCTCAGCCGCGCGCGCCCCTCAGTACCAATGCCACCGCCGCGTCCGCGATCACCTCGGGAGGCTCTGCCACCCCCAGTTCGATCCGCCGGACCGCCGCGTCCACGACCCCCTGCACGAGCATCGCGCCGAGCCGGGGCTCGGGGTGTCCCATCTCGCCCAGGGCCTCCACGATCATCGCGACGAGCCCGCCGTGTGCGGCCCGGATCTTCTCCCGCGCCCCCGCGTCCAGCTCGCTCGCGGAGATCGCCACGACCGCCCGGTGCCGCCGGTCCCCCACCAGCTCGAGCTGCCGCCGCACATACGCCTCGACCTTGTCCGCCGCCGACCCGGCCCCCGCCATGGCGGCCTCGACCTCGGCCGCCCACACGGGGAAGTCGACCGCGCACAGTTCCTCGACGACGGCGGCCCGGGACCGGAAGTACTCGTACACCGACGACCGCGCCAGCCCGGTCCGCTCGGCGAGCGCCGGGAACGTCAGCGCGTCCGTCCCTCCCTCGGACAGCAACGACCGGGCCGCGTCCAGCAGGGCGCCTTGCTGCATCGACCGGTGCTCGGCCACGGAGGCCGCTCGAATCCTTGGCACGTCAACCACTTTACGGACGCGCCACCCCGGACGGGAGTGACTCGCATGGACACGGCCCGCCCCGGCGGAGCCGCCGGACTCACCGCCCGAAGCTCGCCAGCTTCGCCCGCAGCTGCAGCACCGACTTGGTGTGGATCTGGCTGACCCGGCTCTCGGTCACACCCAGCACGTTCCCGATCTCGGCGAGCGTGAGTCCCTCGTAGTAGTAGAGGGTGACCACGGTCTTCTCCCGCTCGGGCAAGGTGTTGATCGCCCGCGCCAGGAACCGCCTGAGCTCCCGGTCCTCGGCCACCTCCACGGGGTCGTCCGCGGCGGTGTCCTCCAGCGTGTCCATGACGCTCAGCCCGTCGCCGCCCTCGCCCCCGACGTGCAGCAGCTCCTCCAGCGCCACCACGTTCGCCAGCGACAACTGACTGAACACCGCGTGGAGTTCGTCCACCCCGATGCCCATCTCGGCGGCCACCTCGCCCTCCGAAGGCGTCCGCCGCAGCCGCGCCTCCAGCGTCGCGTACGCCCGCTCCACGTTCCGCGCCTTCTGCCGCACCGACCGCGGGATCCAGTCCAGCGCCCGCAGCTCGTCGATCATCGCGCCACGGATCCGGGTGATCGCGTACGTCTCGAACTTGATCTCCCGGTCGATGTCGAACTTCTCGATCGCGTCGATCAGTCCGAACACTCCCGAGGAGACGAAGTCGGCCTGCTCGACGTTGGGCGGCAGACCGACACTCACCCGTCCCGCCACGTACTTGACCAGCGGCGAGTAGTGCAGGATCAGCTGCTCCCGCAGCCGTTCGTCCCCCGTGCTCTTGTACGACCGCCACAGTTCGTCGAGCGTCGAGGGAGCGGGCGGCCGCACGCTGCCACCGTCACGGGCGGCTGGGGGGATCGCCGCCCGGTCGGACCCGGAGGTGTGCTGGGGCATTCGTCGCCTTGTGCCGTTCTGCCGTGAAGTGCGTACTGCGTCGGAACCTCGTGAGCGTAGCGTGACTGAGCTGTCGCGGTCAGCGAACGATGAGGGGGAACGCGTACGCGGACCTGTCCCGCGGGCCGTCCCACCGGGTCACGACGGTCGCTTTCCGTGATCGCCCGGGGACCTCGACCGCCGCTGTTTGCACAGGTGCGGGGCCTTCCCCCGGACGGCCGAACACGCTCGGTCAACATCCGCCCCGGCCGTCACGGACGGAGGTCACCGCCTGGCGTGTCAACCTCCAGCCGTCGCCGTGTCGTTCGACGTAACCGAGTGATCGGAGTTCGTACAGTCTCGCGATCGCGTCGTCCCTGGTGGTCTGCGCCCCGCGGGCGACCGCGTCGGCCGAGGAGGCTCCCCGGCCCGGCAGGGCGGCGAGCACCCGTCTGGCGTCCGGCTCCAGCAGGTCCCTGGGCAGCACGGGTCCGCGCCGCTGGGGTGCCAGTTCCCCCATGTCGCCGACGAGTTCGACGACCTCGGCGGCGTCGGTGACGAGGACGGCGTCGTCGCGCAGCAGTTCGTGCACGCCGGCCGAGAGGCCGCTGGTGGCCGGTCCGGGTACTCCCATCGTGTGGCGTCCGAGCCGTTGTGCCGCCCGTGCGGTGACGAGCGAGCCGCTGCGGTGGGCGGCCTCGACCACCACGGTGCCCGTGGTCAGGGCGGCGATGACCCGGTTGCGGACGATGAATCTGCTGGCCGTCGGATGCTCGCCGAGCGGCAGTTCCCCGACCACCAGTCCCTGCTCGGCGATCCGGTTGAGCAGCTCGGTGTGCCCACGCGGATAGGGCCTGTCGACGCCCGAAGCAAGCACGGCCACGGTCGCCCCGCCGGCCCCGAGCGCCCCACGATGAGCGGCCCCGTCCACCCCGTAGGCCCCGCCTGACACGACGACCCACCCGCGCTCGGCGAGCCCGGCGCCGAGTGTGGCGGCCATGTGAGCCCCGTACTCGGTACAGGCCCGCGCCCCGACGACGGCGACGGACCGCAACGCCCACATCCGCAGACTGGGCCTGCCCCGGACCCAGAGGCCCACGGGGCGGGCGTCGCCGAGGTCATCGAGCTGGGCCGACCACTCCGTGTCCCCCGGGATCACGAAGCGGACCCCGGCCTCCAGGGCGAGGCCGAGATCCCGCTCGGCGTCGGCCTCCTGGGCGCGGGTGAGCAGCCCTGCCCAGCGCTTGTCGGTGACCCCGGCGAGCTGCGGCGCCCCTTTCCGCAGCACTCGCGCGGTCTCCACGGCACCAAGCTCCCGCACCCACCGGCCCGCCACTTCGTCACCGGGTTCCAGGACCCGGCTGAGGAAGACCCGGGCGAGCAGCTCGCGGTCCGGGCCGTCGGGGGTCACGTCAGCGCCCCGATGGCCATGGGCACGCCCCGGGGAACACCCGTGCGCAGTTGCAGCGCGAGGCCGACGTCCGTCGCGTCGGGCCGGTCGTGCCCGACGAGGTCGGCGACGGTCCAGGCGACACGCAGGACGCGGTCGAGCCCGCGGGCGGTCAGCGCGCCCCGCTCCAGGTTGCGTTCGGCCTCGTCCATCGCCCCGCTCACGGCGTGCCACCGGCTGCGCAGCTCCCGGCCGGGGACTTCGCTGTTGGTCCGCCACGGGGTGCCCGCGAGCCGCGCCGCCGCGCGCTCCCTCGCCGCCCGCACCCGCTCGGCGACCGTCGCCGTGGACTCGCCCCGCGCGCCGAGCTGCGCGAGCTCGGCGCGCGTGACCCGGTCCACCTCGACCCGGAGGTCGACCCGGTCCAGCAGTGGCCCGGACAGTCGCGCCTGGTAGCGGCGGACCGCCGAGGGCGGACACTCGCAGAAGTCGTCCGTCTGGGAGAAGCGCCCACAGGGGCAGGGATTGGCCGCGAGCACCATCAGGAACTTCGCCGGGAAACGCACCACGCCCGCGCTGCGGGCGATCACCACGTGCCCGGCCTCCAGCGGCTGGCGCAGCGCGTCGAGGGCATGGCTGCTGAACTCGGGCGTCTCGTCCAGGAAGAGAACACCCCGGTGCGACAGCGACACCGCTCCGGGCCGGGCGATGCCGGGACCGCCGCCGACGAGTGCCTGCATGGTCGCCGAATGGTGCGGGGCGCAGTACGGGGCGATGTCGATCAGGGGTTTGCCCGGTGGCAGCAGCCCCGCCACCGAGTGGACCGCGGTGACCTCCAGCGACTCCTCACGGCAGAGCCTGGGCAGGATGGCGGGCAGCCGTTCCGCCAGCATGGTCTTGCCGGCGCCGGGCGGGCCTTCCAGGAACAGGTGGTGTCCGCCCGCGGCGGCGACCTCCACCGCCGTCCGCGCCGAGATCTGGCCCACCACGTCGGCGAGGTCGTGGCCCTGGTCGTGCTGGGCGGCGCCCATGCTGCGCATGCCCGTGGCCGCACCAGTGCCGGGCACGCGCAGCCCGGCGAGCAGCGGATCCGGACGGCCGGGCTCATCGGGTTCCTCGTCGGGCACGGGCTCGTCCGCCAGCACGGCGATCAGCTGCCGCAGGCTTCGCACGCCCAGGACGGACACCCCGGGCACGAGGGAGGCCTCGGCCGCGGCGCACTCGGGCACGACGACCTGTTCGTAGCCGGCCTCCGCCGCGGCGAGCACGGCCGGCAGGATGCCCCGCACCGGCCGCACCCGGCCGTCCAGGCCCAGCTCGCCGATCATCACGATGTCCGCCAGCACCCGTGGGTCGATGCGCTCCGACGCACCCAGCACCGCGCAGGCCACGGCCAGGTCGAAGCCGGAGCCGGCTTTCGGCACCGATGCCGGACTGAGCCCGACCGTCAGTTTCTTCTGCGGCCACTCGCCCCCCGAGTTCACCACGGCCGCCCGCACCCGGTCCCGGCTCTCCGTCAGGCTCTTGTCCGGGAGGCCCACCAGGGTGAAAGCCGCCACCCCGGGCTCCAGGTCCGCCTGGACCTCGACCACCACGCCCTCGACGCCCACCAGCGCCACCGAGCACGTCCGCGCGAAACCCATCTCAGGCCACCCCCCGCGCGTGCTCGACCACCGGGGCACCCTTGACCGGGAGCACCACGCCGATCAGGTCGACTCGGACGCCTCCCGGCGGTGCTCCCCCGTGTGTCTGGATCCACCTCTCGGCGAGATCCCGCAGCCGCCGCGCCTTCTCCGGCGTGATCGCCGCCATCGGGTGCTCGAAGCGGCCGTCCCTGCGGGTCTTCACCTCGCAGACGACCAGGACGTCCCCGTCCCAGGCCACGATGTCGATCTCCCCGGTCCTGCCACAGCGCCAGTTGCGCTCCAGAACCGTCATACCGGCGTCCGTCAGCCGCCGCGCGGCCAGATCCTCGCCGTACCTGCCGAGTGCACTGCGTGCGTTCATGTCGGCACCACCTCCGGCGCCAACCGTCACGCACCTCACCAAGAGAAGTGGATCTTGGTGGACAACTCACCGGCTGTGGATAACTTCGTCACCCGCCTGGCACTCGCCCGCCCGGCACTCACCCGCCCGGCAGCTCCAGGTCGCTCTTGTTCAGCTCCTCGATGTTCACGTCCTTGAACGTGAGAACGCGGACCTGCTTCACGAAACGCGCCGGGCGGTACATGTCCCACACCCACGCGTCCGCCATCGACACCTCGAAGAACACCTCACCCTGGACCGAGTGCACCTGCATCTCGTAGTCGTTGGTGAGGTAGAAGCGCCGCTCGGTCTCGATCACGTATTTGAACAGACCGACGACATCGCGGTACTCCCGGTAGAGCTTCAGCTCCATCTCGGTCTCGTACTTCTCGAGGTCCTCGGCGCTCATGGCAGCTTCCCCTTCAGCCGTGCGGTCCCACCATTGTGCGCCAGTCCCGTGAGCCCCTAGACGATTTCCGTGTCAAGGGTCACGGGCCCGGCCGGGGGCCCTTCGTCGAGCAGCCGGCGCAGCAGCTCGGCGAGTCTGGTCGGATACACCGTCTCATGTGCCCGGGCAAGTTCCGCACACGTCCACCAGCGCGCTCCGGCGACACTGCGCCGCTCCAGCTCGGTGAGGCCCCTGGCCTCGGTGGCCGTCTGGGTCGTACGGGCCAGGTAGTACCACTCGTCCTGGTCCCAGCGTCGTCCCGCGAACGGGAAGGAGCACGTCCGCCGCCACAGCACCGGACCGAGTTCGACCTCGGTGATGCCGGTCTCCTCGGCGAGTTCCCTCAGTGCGGCCTGTTCACGACTCTCGTCGCCCTCCAGGCCCCCGCCCGGCGTGAACCACCAGTCGTCGGTGGGATCGTCCGGTTCGTGGCCGTGCAGGAGCAGGATGCGGTCCTCGGGGTCGAGCAGGACGACCCGGGCCACCTTGCGCAGGCCGCCCGTGCCCTTGCGCAGGCCGCCCGCGCGGGAGCCCTCGTACGCGCCCGTCGCCTCAGCGGGCACTTACGGGCTCCGTCCGCGTGCGGGAGCGCCTGCCGCCCAGACGCTTGGCGATCGGGCCGTACGCCCCGCCACCGAGGACGAGGACGGCACCGACCACGATCAGGGTGACGATCACGCGCAGCGGACCCGGCGTCGACAGCGCGCCCAGCGTCTCGAAGCCCGTGGGACGGGCCAGCATGCCCTTCATGGGCCACACGACGGCGTCCACCCGGGCCGTGACCGCGGACTCGGCCACCGTGCCTTGGGCCGCGTCGGTGAGGTGGGCGGAGGAGTCCAGCGAGCCTTGGCGCTCGTCGCCGAGCAGGAACAGCCGGCCCTTGGGGACCTTCACGGTCGGGATGGTCTTGTCCTCGACCGCGCCGCCCTTGAGGTAGCCCTCGTCGATCTGCTTGCCGTTGACGGTCAGCTTGCCGCCGGTGCAGCAGGCGACGGTGTCCCCGCCGACCGCGACCACGCGCTTGACCACGGGGGCGTTGGTGACCCAGGTCTTGTCCGTGAAGACGACGACATCGCCCCGGTGCACCTCGCCGCCGTCGACGCGCTGGGCCAGCACCCGGTCACCGGCGTCGATCGTCGGCGTCATCGAGGTCGTCGGCACGGTGTAGGGCCGGTAGACCAGCGCTGCCCAACCGAATCCGCCGAGGAACAGCACGATGCCCAGGGCGACCGCGATGCCGGACAGGCGCTGTCCCGCCCTGGTGCCCACCGGGGTCGTGCTCTTGCCGCCGCTGCGCGGGGCCGTACGTGTCGTGCTCTCGCCACCCATGGACCCGCACCCTACCCGGCGGTACCTGAACGGGTCAGCCCCTCATGGCCGCTCTGGGTCACAGCTGCACCAGGGTTTCACCAAGGCGGGGTGCGGGGCCCGGTTCAGCGGGTCTCGGCGGGTGCGATCCTCCTGCGCCGCCACAGCACCACCGGTACCGCGCCGGCGAGCGCGAGGGCGTTCGGGGCGAGGGTCAGTGCGGCGGACGCCGAGGACTTGTCGTTGATGCCGGGCTGCTCGAAGGTGTCCGGGATGGGCAGGGTGCTCCAGCGGTTGATCGGCCAGGCGATGACGATGGCGCGGCCCACGACCTTGTCCACCGGGACCATGCCGTTGTGCTTGTCGCTCTGGTTGTAGCGGGAGTCGCGGGAGTTCTGGCGGTGGTCGCCCATCACCCAGATGTAGCCCTTGGGGACCTTCACCGTGAACTGGCCGCCCTGGTCGTCGACGCTGCACGGGGTGTTGCCCGGGTAGACGATCGAGGTGTCGTTCAGCGCCTTGCCGTTGACCTTCAGCGGGCCGCTGCCCTTGCAGGAGACCGTGTCGCCGCCGACGCCGATGACGCGCTTGATCAGGTCCTTCTCCTCGGCGGACGGCATCAGGCCGATCCAGCTGAGGACCTTCTGCAGCGCGTTCGGGTTCGCCGTCGGCTCGCCGGCCAGCCAGTTGTCCGGGTCGTGGAAGACGACCACCTCACCGCGCTCGGGCTTCGAGCCGAACCAGGGGGTGAGCTTGTCCACCAGGACGCGGTCGCCCTGCTGGAGGGTGTTCTGCATCGAGTCCGAGGGAATCGAGAACGCCTGCACGAGGAAGGTCTTGATCAGCAGCGCGAGGACGAGCGCGATGACGATCAGGATGGGCAGCTCCTTCCAGAAGGAGCGCTGCTTCTTCGCCGTCGGCTTCGAGTCACCCGGGCCCTGGTCGTCCGTCCTGGTCGGTTCACCGGGCGCCGCGGGCTCGTCCTGCGCGCCGGAGTCACTCCCGGAGGTCACGGCGCTGTCCGCGGCCGGGACGGCTGATTCCGCGGGGCGCCCGCGGTGCTCCTCGCCGTCGTGTCCGGACCGTGCGCCAACCGCCACATCCCCCACGCCAACTCCTTACTCTGTGCCGCCGCCTGAGCCGTACCCGGCGCAGGCCCACCACTCCCATAACGAGCGGGAGTTCCGCAGGGCTCGGGAGCTGGATCGCTGTCTTCGGATCGTCGGGTGCAACCCTATGCGACAGCCCGGGGGACGCGGTCGTCCCCGACACGGAGTTGGAAACGGAGGAGAAAGTTTTAGGTTCCTTCAAGGACGTCATGTGCCCGAGGGGCCAGGCGATCACCATGGCCCGCCCCACGACGGAGTGCAGGGAGACCGTGCCGCCGTAGTCGGTGTTCATGTGGGCGCGGGAGTCGGCCGAGTTGCCCCGGTGGTCGCCCATCACCCACAGCCGCCCCTGGGGGACGGTGATGTCGAACGGCTGGGTGGAGGGGGCGTTGCCGGGATACAGGTAGTCGGCCTCGGTCAGGGGAACGCCGTTGACGGTCACCCGCCCGTCGGTGTCACAGCACTTGACGTGGTCCCCGCCGACGCCGATGACCCGTTTGATGAGGTCCTTGTCGTTGGCCGAGGGCAGCAGGCCGATGAAGGTGAGCCCTTCCTTGATCTGCTTGACGACGACGGGGTCGTCCTTGGCCGTCGTGGTCTGCTCGCCCGCGAGCCAGCCGCCGGGGTCCTTGAACACAACGACGTCCCCGCGCTTGGGCTCGGAGCCGAACCACGGGGTGAACTTGTCGACCAGGACGCGGTCGCCGATCCGGATCGTCTGCTCCATGGAGCCGGACGGGATCACGAACGCCTGGACGAGGAACGTCTTCAGGACGAGCGCTATCAGGACCGCCACACCGACCAGGAGCGGAATCTCCTTGACCGCGCTGCGCCTGCGCTTTCGTTTGACCTTGCGCTGCAGTTTGCGCCGCTCCGCGCGGGTGCGGCCGCCGCTCGGCGCGGTGCCGGTGGAGGTGCGCCGGGAGCCGGTGGGCAGCAGGTTCTCGGTGCCGAACGTGCTGTAGCCGCCGCTCGGCTCCGGACGGCGCGGTTTGCCGCGGTTACCCATGCGCACCGCCGGCGGCGGGCACGCGCGCGTAGGCGGCGGGGCGGTGCAGGCGGGTCCAGTGGGTGGTGGGCCATACGATCCAGTCGGCGCGGCCGATGACGTCGGAGACCGGGATCATGCCGCCGCCCGGCGAGCCCAGGTGGTCGCGTGAGTCGCTCGAGTCGCCGCGGTGGTCGCCGAGGACGAAGAGGGTGCCGTCGGGCACGACGACACGGAAGGGCACCGTCGACGGGCTGTCCCCGGGGTACAGGAAAGCCGACTCGTCGACCGACCGGCCGTTCACCTCGATCCTCCCCTCCTTGTCGCAGCAGACAACGCGGTCTCCGCCCACGCCGACGACGCGCTTGATGTAGTCCGCGTCACCGAAATACCCAGTTCCGTCGAACACCACAACATCGCCACGGCGCGGCTCGGCACCGAAACGGTACGCCAACTTATTTACGAGAACGCGGTCCCCGATCCTCAATCCCTGTTCCATGGATCCGCTGGGAATCTGGAATGGTTGAGCCACGAAAGAGTTGAGGAGCAGCAAAAAGACCAGGCAGACCAGCAGGGTCAGGGTGATCCGGCCGCCGGGCAGCCAGTCGGTGATTCGCGCCACCAACGCGAAACGCGACCGGCCCTCCGCAGCCACTGGTTCAGGGCGGGAGGAGCGGTCGCGCTCCGTGTGCTGTGCTTCGGTGTCCATCGGGGCGGAATGGTATCCGGCCCCGCTGTGACCACCGGTGAGCGCTCAGCTCTCGCGCTTCTCCTTGATCTTCGCCGCCTTGCCGCGCAGCTCGCGCAGGTAGTACAGCTTGGCGCGACGCACGTCACCGCGGGTGACGAGCTCGATCTTCTCCACGATCGGGGTGTGCACCGGGAAGGTGCGCTCGACGCCGACGGAGAAGGAGACCTTGCGGACCGTGAAGGTCTCGCGGACACCGGCGCCCTGGCGACGGATCACAACGCCCTTGAACTGCTGCACACGGGAGCGGTTGCCCTCGATGACGCGGACGTGGACGTTGACGGTGTCACCCGGGCGGAAGGCCGGGATGTCGCTGCGCAGCGACGCGGAGTCGACGGAGTCGAGCAGGTGAGACATTTCGTCTGCTTTCTTCGCTGATGCCACAGGTCATCAACGGGAGCTAGGTGTTCCAGGAAGGATGCTGTCCGTGTCGGGGCGGGCGTCGTGTCCCCCTGTGGCAGGGGCGCACGCCGGACGACGCACAACAGCGGCCTATTCTTCCACGCCCTCTGGCCTGCGCCAAAATCGGCCGTACGGCTCCCCCTCTGGATCCGGCGCCCAGCCCAGGATGGAGAGCATCTCGCGGTCCTTCTTGTCGAAGGCCTTGGGGTCGCAGCGCTCGATCAGGTCGGGCCGGTTGGCCGTCGTACGCCTGAGGGCCTCGTCGCGGCGCCAGCGGGCGATCTTGCCGTGGTGGCCGCTGAGCAGCACGTCGGGGATGGAGCGTCCGCGCCACTCGGGGGGCTTGGTGTAGACGGGGCCCTCCAGGAGGTTGGCCATGGGGCCGGGCGCGAAGGAGTCGTCGCGGTGCGACTCGGCGTTGCCGAGGACGCCGGGCAGCAGCCGGGCCACGGCCTCCGTGATCACCAGGACGGCCGCCTCGCCGCCGGCGAGGACGTAGTCGCCGATGGACACCTCGTACACCGGGACGCGGGTCGCGTACTCGTCGATGACACGGCGGTCGATGCCCTCGTAGCGCGCGGGCGTGAAGATCAGCCAGGGGCGCTCGGAGAGCTCGACGGCGAGTTCCTGGGTGAAGGGACGGCCGCTGGGGGTGGGCACGATCAGCGCGGGGGCGTGCGAGCCGCTCTCGTAGCCGTCGGCGAGCACGGTGTCGAGCGCGTCTCCCCAGGGGTCGGTCTTCATGACCATCCCGGGGCCGCCGCCGTACGGGGTGTCGTCGACGGTGTTGTGCCGGTCGTACGTCCACGCCCGCAGGTCGTGCACCTGGACGTCGAGCTGCCCACGCGCGCGTGCCTTGCCGACGAGGGAGACGTTCAGCGGTTCGAGGTACTCGGGGAAGATCGTGACGACGTCGAGGCGCATGTCCTACGACTCTTCCCGCGAGGAGGCGATCTCGGCACGGTCGTCGATCAGGCCGGGCGGCGGTGTGATGACCGCCTTCTGCTCCGCCAGGTCGATCTCGGCGACGATCTCCTCGACGAACGGGATCAGGACCTCGCTGCCGTCGGGGCGCTCCACGATGAACAGGTCCTGCGAGGGCAGGTGCGAGATCTCGGTGATCCGGCCCACCTCCACGCCGTCCCGGGTGACGACGTCGAGATCGATGAGCTGGTGGTCGTAGTACTCGTCCTCCTCCTCGGGCAGTTCGTCGGGGTCGACCTCGGCGATCAGGAGGGTGTTGCGCAGGGCCTCGGCGGCGCTGCGGTCTGCCACGCCCGCGAAGCGCAGCAGGAGGCGGCCGCTGTGGACGCGTCCGGTCTCGATGGTGAGCGGGCCCGCGGAGGCGGGATCGGTGGCGAGTACGGCGCCGGGGGCGAGCCGCACTTCGGGCTCGTCCGTACGGACCTCGACGGTGACCTCGCCCTTGATGCCGTGGGCACGGCCGATGCGAGCGACTACCAGCTGCACGGTGCTTGCTTCTCCTGATCCGGTTGCACACGACTACGGGCCGGGGACGGCCCAGTGGCCCTCCCCGGCCCGAGCCGGTGCTGCGTTTTCGGCGTCAGCGGACGTGGTCGACGTCGACGAGGTCGACGCGGACACCGCGGCCGCCGATGGCGCCCACGACGGTACGCAGAGCGCGTGCGGTGCGACCGTTGCGGCCGATCACCTTGCCGAGGTCGTCGGGGTGGACCCGGACCTCGAGGACACGTCCGCGGCGCAGGTTGCGGGATGCGACCTGCACATCGTCGGGGTTGTCGACGATGCCCTTCACGAGGTGCTCGAGAGCCTCCTCGAGCATGCTCAGGCCTCGGCCGACTCGGACTCGGCGGCAGCCTCGTCCTTCTTCTCCGCCTTCTTCTTCTGGGTGATCGCCTCACCCTTGCCCTCGTCGTCGCCACCCAGGGCCTCGAACGACGGGCGCGCCTTCTTCGGCTCGGCGACGAGCAGCGGAGCCGGGGCGGGCTCGCCCTTGAACTTCTGCCAGTCGCCGGTCTTCTTCAGGATGGCGAGGACGGGCTCGGTCGGCTGCGCGCCGACACCCAGCCAGTACGCCACGCGCTCGGCGTCCACCTCGATGACCGACGGGTTGTAGGTCGGGTGGTACTTGCCGATCTCCTCGATCGCACGGCCGTCGCGACGGGTGCGGGAGTCGGCGACGACGATGCGGTAGTGAGGCGAACGGATCTTGCCCAGACGCTTCAGCTTGATCTTGACTGCCACGGGAGTGGGTTCTCCTGGATTTGACGTGGTTGGGCACGGCGAGAAGGCCGCGTGGGGTTGCGGTACCCGAGTGCCCGATGGACGCGTCAGCCGGAGGAGAGAGGGGTCCTGTGCGGCTGTCGAGTACAGCTAGCCATTGTGCCACACCCGGCGGGTCGCTCACGCCGGGTGGTCCGGGGCATGCCTGAGGGGCACCCGGCTCTCCGGGTGCCCACAGGCTGCACACGTCCGCCACGGCATCACGGGTGCGGCTGCCACGAGCAGCCGCATCCTCATGCCGCGCCGACGACCTCCGGAATCCGGAACGGCTTGCCGCAGCCGCCGCAGACGATGGGGGCCTGGGCCAGGACGGACGGGACGACCCGGACGTTGCGCCCGCAGTCGCACACGGCCTTCACGCGCACCCCTCCGCCGGAGGAACCGTGCCGGGCGGCCGGTCCCCGGAAGCTCTTCGGGGTGTCCGCGGAGGTCGCCGCCGTGTGCGCCTTCAGGGCGCGCTGGAGGCGCTCCATCGTCGGACGGTAACGGCGCTTGGCCTCGGGGTTGAGCGTGACCAGCGAGAAGCCGCTGCTGGGATGCGGTTCCTCGGGGTGGTCCAGGCCCAGCTCCTCGGCGATCGCGAGGAATCTGCGGTTGTGGTACCGGCCGGCACGGGACGTGTCGCGCACGCCGCGTGCTGCGGCGATGCCGTGGACTGCCTCATGGAGCAGTCGCTCGAAGGAGAGCTCGTGCCCGCACGCGGACGACGACTCTCCGATCAGGGATTCTGGCGCGGCGAGGTCGGGCAGCTCGGGGTGGTACCGCTGAATGTCGGCCCACGCCTGTGCCAGCTCGGCGGCGAGAACAGGTGGTGTCTGTGTCGTGCTCACGTAATGACAACGAGCGGGGGTGCCCCTGTGTTCCTATTCCGGGGCATCCCAAATAATTTGCACGTACCCGTCAGTTGCCGCTGATGAGTGGAGACGAGGGCGGGTGCGCTGATCTGCGGAGAAACCTCACAGCTCCTACCAAGGTGGTACGTAGCAAGACCTACGTACCGGCGCGTAGCCACCGTCCACGCGCCGGTGCGGCTGTGTTCCGCGGATGTGCAAGGGGCGTTTCGGCCGCTCTCGCCGCGGAAGGGCGCCGTATCAGTAAGCGCGCGCGACGAGGGCGACGTTACCGGGTGCGTCCTCGGACTCCGGCACCGACCCGTCGGCGCCGACCAGACACCGTACGGTCACCGCGTGCTCGGCCAGCCTGGCCTCGCCCTCCGTGCCGAGATCCGCCCACGGGATCCGCGCCCAGCCGCCGGCCACGGCCGCCTCCACGGCCTCCTCGACCGTCGACACGTCGGCCGTGCGCGACTCACGCCGCGCGCGGGACTGCGCCAGCAGCAGCGCCTGGTCCTCCTCCAGGACGGACGGCAGCAGTCGTACGAGGGAGTCGATCGCCACCGGCTCCTTGCCGCCCGGGATCCGCCGGGCGAGCATCGCCGTGCCGTTCTCCAGGTCACGGGGGCCGACCTCGATCCGTACCGGCACGCCCTTGAGCTCCCAGTCGACGGCCCGGCGCCCGAAGGGGATGTCGGTGCGGTCGTCGACATGGACGCGGACACCCGCGGCCGCCAGCAGATCACCGATCTCGCGGACCTTGGCCAGAACCGTCTCGTCGCCCTTGATCGCGAGGACGACGACCTGGATCTGCGCCAGCCGCGGCGGGACGCGCAGGCCGTTGTCATCGCCGTGAGTCATCACCAGGGCGCCGATCATGCGGGTGGTGGAGCCCCAGGAGGTCTGCCAGACGAGTTCCTGGCTGCCTTCCTTCGACAGGTACCGGGTGTTGAAGGCCTTCGCGAAGTTCTGGCCCAGCTCGTGACTGGTGACCATCTGGAGGGCCTTGCCGTCGCCCATCATGCTTTCGAGGGTCAGGGTGTTGATGGCACCCGCGAAGCGCTCCTTGACCGTCTTGCGTCCGGAGACGAAGTCCATCGCGAGGACGTCCCGCAGAAAATCCCCGTAGACGTGCCGCTGAATACGGGCGGCGAAGTCGCGTGCCTCCTCGTAGGTGGCGTGCGCGGTGTGGCCCTCCTGCCACAGGAACTCGGTGGTACGGAGGAAGAGGCGGGGCCGCAACTCCCAACGCACCACGTTCGCCCACTGATTGATCAGCAGCGGCAGATCGCGGTAGCTCTGCACCCACTTCGAGAAGTACTCGTTGATGATCGTCTCGGAGGTGGGCCGGACGACCGCCGGCTCCTCCAGCTCCTTGCCCCCGGCGTGGGTGACCACGGCCAGCTCCGGTGCGAAGCCCTCGACGTGGTCCGCCTCGCGGGTGAGGTACGACTGCGGGATCAGCAGCGGGAAGTACGCGTTCTGCGTGCCCGTGGCCTTGATCCGGGCGTCCATCTCGGCCTGCATCCGCTCCCAGAGCCCGTATCCGTACGGTCGGATGACCATGGTGCCGCGCACCGGCCCGTTGTCCGCCAGTTCGGCCTTGTTGATGAGGTCCTGGTACCAGCGGGGGAAGTCGTCCGCCCGCGGGGTGAGCACGGATGCCTTTGCCATGCCGGGATATTACGGGGGCACATTGCCGGGATGTGAATTCTTTTCACCGGCGCGGTCAAGCCACAAGCCGGGGACCGTCAACCCCTGGACGAGCAGTCGAGTGCGGAGTTACCTGGCATACGGGGGGAGCGCGAGCGCACGTCACGGGGGCCATGGAAACGGGTACAGCGGCAACTCTCGGCGGATTGGGGCGCTTTACATGACACCTACGCTCGTGCGGCAGCACCTGCCTCATACGGGGACGACACCCCGTGTGGACCTGTGTGCACGCGCGCGTGACTGGTCCGAGATCCAGGAGCGGATGCTGGTTCCGCTCTACGAGGCCGTCTACGAGCGACTGGAGGTGGGCTCCGGCACCCGGATGCTGGGCCTGGGCTGCGGCAGCGGACTCGCCCTGTTGATGGCGGCGTCCAGAGGCGCCGCGGTCACCGGTGTCGACCACCGCTCGCCCGAACGGCTCGCCCTCGCGCGGGAGCGGCTGCTCCCGGAGCCGGGGGGCACGCGCGCGCGTGGGGACACACGACTCGTCGACGGTTCGCCCGGGGACGTCGGGGCCGCGGGCGACGCGGAGACGCCCGCGTACACCCTGGTGACCGCTTTCGAGCCCATCGGGTGTCTCGCGGGCGACTCGGAGGGGCTCGGCGGGCTGCTACGGGCAGCGACACCGCTCGCCGAGCGCGGGGCGCCCGTGGTGCTCGCCGGCTGGGGTCCGCCGGAACGCTGCGCCACGTCGTCCGTTCTGCGGGTGGCCGCCAGGCTGGCGGATCCGCTGCGCGGCGCGGGCAGTTGGCGCCCCGCCCTTCGCGACGACCTGGAGGAGGTCGCCCAGCGGGCCGGCCTCAAGCCGGACGGCTCGGGCCGGGTCTCCTGCCCCTTCGGCTACGCCGGCGTCGACAGCGCGCTGCGGGGGCTGCTCTCCACCGGCCTCTTCGACGCGGCGATCACCGCCACGGACCAGGTCCAGGTCGACAAGGAGCTGACGGAGGCCCTGCACCCGTACCGGCGCGGCGACGGGACGGTGTGGATGCCGAACGTCTTCCGCTACCTGATCGCGCGCGTGCCCTAGAGGGACTCCTTGCCCGTGCCCTGGAGGGACTCCTCGGGCCGGTCGCCCTGTGCCTCCGTGTCCTGCGCGTCCTGCGCGTCCTGCGCGTTCTCGACGTCCTTGGTCAGACGCGTGATGCCCGCGATGCGGTACACGTCCGCCTCCTCCAGGGTCTCCCGCTCCAGCAGGGCCTCGGCGAGTGCGTCGAGTCGGCCGCGGTGCTCGGTGAGCTTGCGGCAGGCCTCGTCATAACATTCGTCGACGATGCGGCGCATCTCGCCGTCGATGACGTCGAGGGTCTGCGGGGCCGCCGCGAGGCCGTAGGCCTGCTGGGCGTCGTTGGGCAGGGCGGAGAGGCGGCCGACGCGGTCGCTCATGCCCCAGCGGGCGACCATGCCGCGCGCGATGTTGGTGACCTGTTCGAGGTCGTTCTCGGCGCCGGTGGTGATCACCCCGTACACGACCTGTTCCGCCGCCATGCCGCCGAGCGCGCCGATGATCCGGCCGCGCAGGTACTCCTCGGTGTAGGCGTACTTGTCGGACTCCGGCGTCGACAGGGTGACGCCGAGGGCGCGGCCGCGCGGGACGATGGTGATCTTGCGGACGGGGTCGGCGCCGGGCTGGAGCATGCCCAGCAGGGCGTGTCCGCTCTCGTGGTACGCCGTCCTGCGCCGCTCCTCGTCGGGCATCACCAGCGGCCGTTCCGCGCCCAGCTGGACCTTCTCCAGCGCCTCCGAGAGGTCGGCCTGGGTGACCTTCTCCTGCTTGCGCTTGACGGCGAGGAGGGCGGCCTCGTTGGCGAGGTTGGCGAGTTCGGCGCCGGTCATGCCCGGGGTGGTCCGGGCGACCTGGGCGAGGTCGACGTCCGGCGCGAGCGGGATCTGGCGGGTGTGGATCTCCAGGATGGCCTGGCGGCCGCCGCGGTCCGGGGGCGAGACCATGACCACCCGGTCGAAGCGGCCGGGGCGGGTCAGGGCCGGGTCGAGGACGTCGGCGCGGTTGGTGGCCGCGATGACGATGACGCCCTCCGAGCCGGAGAAGCCGTCCATCTCGGTGAGGATCTGGTTCAGTGTCTGCTCGCGTTCGTCGTGACCGCCCATTCCGGAACCGCCGCCGCGGGCCCGGCCGATGGTGTCGATCTCGTCGATGAAGATGATCGACGGGGCCACCTTGCGGGCCTCCGCGAACAGTTCACGCACGCGTGAGGCGCCCACACCGACGATCATCTCGATGAACTCGGAGGCGGACGCCGAGAAGAACGGCACCCCCGCCTCGCCGGCGACCGCCCGCGCGAGCAGCGTCTTGCCGGTGCCGGGAGGGCCCGCGAGCAGTACGCCCTTGGGCATCTTCGCGCCCATCCTGCGGTAGGCATCGGGGTTCTTCAGGAAGTCCACGACGTCGTTGAGCTCGCCCTCGACCTCGTCGATGCCGGCGACGTCCTCGAACGTGGTGCGCTGCTGCCCCGGTTCCAGCTCCACCGGCTTGGGCGGCGCCTTGCGGCCGAGCATGCCGCCCGCGCCGCCGAGCCCCGAACTCATCCGCCGTGCGATGAACACCCACACCGCGATCAGCAGCAGCATCGGCGCCAGCGAGATCAGCAGGTTGGACAGGAAGCTGCGGTGCTGGACGACCGGCTCCGCGGTGACCGTGACGTCGTGCTTGGTCAGGTCCTCCCAGACCTTGTCGTCCGCGAAGGTGGGCCGCTCGGTGTTGAACTTGGTGTACTTGCCCTCGCCCTGGGGGTTGTCCCGGGCCTTCTTGAGCTGGCCCTGGATGGCGTTGCCCTTGGCGTAGATCTTGCTGACGTTGCCCGCGTCGACCTGCTTGCTGAACTCGGTGTAGGAGATCGTCGGCTCGTCGCCCTCGTTGAAGAACGACAGCAGCACGTTCGCGATCAGGTACACGACCAGCGCGGTGAGGATCAGGCTCCACCAACCGCCGCGCATCCTCCGGCCGCCCGAGGACGGCTTCTGCGGCTCCTCGGGCGTGCCCTCGGTACGCCAGGGCTGGTCGGGCGACTTGCGCGGCGGCGCGGGGTTGGTCATAAGCGGACGTTACGACAACGACCAACCCCGGGCGTGCGCTGCCGGTGAAATCGACCCATGAACTTAACGAGCGGCCCGTGAACTCTCGTGGAGTTCAGCCCATGAACTTCTTGAACTCGTCCGGCAGCTCGAAGTCCTGGCCGCCCTGCTGACCCGGCAGCCCGAAGGCACCGCCCGGCACGGCACCGCCCTGGGCGGCGGCCCGGCGTGCGGCCTCCTCCTGCTCCTGCTGCTTGCGCTTCATCGGGTTGCCGGAGCGCTGCTTGCCCTTGGCCTTCTTCGGCTGCTTCCGGCTGCGGCCGGGACCGCCGCCCATGCCCGGGATCCCCGGCATCCCGGGCATGCCGCCGCCCTGGGCCATGCGGGACATCATCTTGCGGGCCTCGAAGAACCGCTCGACGAGGTTCTTGACGGCGCTGACCTCGACACCGGAACCCTTGGCGATACGGGCGCGGCGGGAGCCGTTGATGATCGTCGGGTCCTGGCGCTCACCCGGGGTCATCGACTTGATGATGGCGGCCGTGCGGTCGACGTCCCGTTCGTCGATGTTGTTGATCTGTTCCTTGATCTGGCCCATGCCGGGCATCATGCCGAGCAGCTTGCTGATGCTGCCCATCTTCCTGACCTGCTCCATCTGGGCCAGGAAGTCGTCCAGGGTGAAGTCCTGGCCCTTCTTGGAGGCGAGCTTGGAGGCCATCTTCGCGGCCTCTTCCTCGCTGAACTCCTTCTGCGCCTTCTCGAACAGGGTGGCGAGGTCACCCATGTCGAGGATGCGGGAGGCCATCCGGTCCGGGTGGAAGACGTCGAAGTCGTCCAGCTTCTCGCCGTTGGAGGCGAACATGATCGGCTTGCCGGTGACCGAGGCGATCGACAGGGCCGCACCACCGCGGGCGTCACCGTCGAGCTTGGAGAGGACCACGCCGTCGAAGCCGACGCCGTCGCGGAAGGCCTCCGCCGTGTTGACGGCGTCCTGACCGATCATCGCGTCGACGACGAAGAGGATCTCGTCCGGCGAGACCGCGTCCCGGATGTCCGCGGCCTGCTGCATCATCTCCTGGTCGATGCCGAGGCGGCCGGCGGTGTCGACGATGACGATGTCGTGGAGCTTGGTCCTGGCGTGCTGGACGGAGTCCCTGGCGACCTTGACCGGGTCGCCCACGCCGTTGCCCGGCTCCGGGGCGAAGACGGCGACGCCAGCGCGCTCGGCGACGACGCTGAGCTGGTTGACCGCGTTCGGGCGCTGGAGGTCGGCGGCGACCAGGAGCGGCGAGTGGCCCTCTTCCTTGAGGTGCTTGGCGAGCTTGCCCGCGAGGGTGGTCTTACCGGCACCCTGCAGACCCGCGAGCATGATCACGGTCGGGGGCTGCTTGGCGAAGCGCAGTCGGCGGGTCTGGCCGCCCAGGACGGTGACCAGCTCGTCGTTGACGATGTCCAGCACCCGCTGGGCGGGATACTGCGTACCGGAGACCTCGGGGCCGAGGGCGCGTTCCTTGACGTTCTTGATGAACGACCGGACGACAGGCAGGGCCACGTCCGCCTCGAGCAGCGCGATACGGATCTCGCGCGCGGTGGCGTCGATGTCCGCCTCGCTCAGACGCCCCTTGCCGCGCAGATTCTTGAAGGTCGCTGAAAGGCGATCGGAGAGAGTGTCGAACACGGCGGCGTCGGTCCTCGGAGTCGGGGTCAGTGTGAGCGCCTTCCAGGGTATCCGGACCGGCAGGACAATCGCCCCCGCCCGGCACCTTCGAGGTCACCCCCGCAGCGTCTCCTCCAGTTTCCGGGCCACCGAGGCCGCTTCCTCGGTGGGCAGGGGCGTGCCCTCGGGGGCGGTGACGTAGAAGGCGTCCACGGCGTTGGCGCCGAGGGTCGACACGTGCATGCTGCGCACCCGTACCTTCGCGTCGTCCAGTGCCCGTCCGATCCGGTGCAGCAGTCCTGGGGCGTCCTGGGCGCGCACCTCGATCACCGTGGCGTGCCGGGAGGCGGCCGGGGCGACCGTCACACGGGGCGGCGGGGCCACGACTCCCCGGCGGCGCGGATAGGCGGCGTCCCGCTCGGCCAGGCGTCCCGCGATGTCCAGGGAGCCGTCCAGGGCCCGTACGAGGTCCGCACGCAGCCGAGCGGCCTGCGGCAGGGAGCCGTACTCGGCGGCCACCCGCCAGTCCAGCAGCAGCACCGAGCCCTCGACGCCGTCCGGCAGGTCCAGGGTCCGCAGTCCCGCCGTGCGCACGGTCAGCCGGTGCACGGCGAGGACGCCGGCGACCGCGGGCAGCACGCCCGGCTGGTCGGGCACGGCGATCAGCAGCTCCACGCCGAGCGGTTCGGGGTCCCCTGAGGGCTGGTCCTCGGCCGGCGGCTCGGTCTGCGCGCGCAGCGACAGCACGGGAGAGCCCGTGGCGACCGCCTCGATGGCGAGCCGTTCCTGCTCGGCGGTGGGCGCGGCGGCCTCGGGCTCGTCGGGGACGTCCCCGGCGAGGACCGCGGAGACCCGCTTCACGAGATCGGCGACGAGCGAGCCGCGCCAGGACGACCAGGCGGCCGGTCCGGTGGCCAGCGCGTCCGCCTCGGTCAGCGCGTGCAGCAGCTCCAGCGTCCCCTGCGAGCCGACCGCGTCTGCGACCGACCGCACGGTGGCCGGGTCCTCCAGGTCACGCCGGGTGGCGGTGTCGACGAGCAGCAGATGGTGCCGTACCAGGGTCGCGAGCACGGCGACCTCGTCGCGGTCGAAGCCGATCCGGGCGGCCACGTCGCGCGCGATGATCTCGCCGGCCACCGAGTGGTCGCCGGGCCAGCCCTTGCCGATGTCGTGCAGCAGCGCGGCGACCAGGAGGAGGTCGGGACGGTGGACGCGGCGGGTGAACTCGGAGGCGCGCACGGCCGTTTCGATGAGGTGCCGGTCGACGGTCCAGATGTGCACGGCGTTGCGCTGCGGCCGGCACCGCACCCGCTCCCAGTCCGGCAGCAGCCGGGTGATCAGCCCCTCCGCCTCCAGTGCCTCCCAGACCTCGATGGTCGGATGACCGGAGCCGAGCAGGGTCACCAGCTGCTCGCGCGCCTCGGCGGGCCACGGCGTGGGCAGGGGGCGCGTGATGGCCGCCATGCGCCGTACGGCGTGCAGGGAGAGCGGGAGTCCGGCCTGCGCGGCGGCGGCCGCGGCGCGCAGCGGCAGGACGGGGTCGCGCTCGGGGCGCGCGGCGCGGGCGAGCACCACCTCGCCGTCCTGCTCCACCACGCCCTCGGCCAGCGGGGAGCGCTCGGCGACCGGCTTGCCGCCGCCCAGCATGGCGCGCAGCCGCGGCCGCACGGCGCGCGACCTGAGGACGCGCCCCACTTCGCGCCAGGTGACGTCACTGGCGTACGAGATCACGCGGGCCGCCTCGTAGACCTGGCGCAGCAGCGTGTCCGCGTCGAGCAGGCCGAGTTCGGCGGCGACCTGGTCCTGTTCCTGGAGTGCGAGCCGGTCCGTCGCGCGCCCTGTCGTGAGGTGGAGCGCGTCACGGACGTCGAGGAGCCGGCGCCGGGCGTCGTCGAGGCCCTCGCGCGGGGCGTCGGCCAGCCAGGAGGCGGCGACGGCGCGCAGGGTGGTGGCGTCCCGCAGCCCGCCGCGCGCCTCCTTCAGGTCCGGTTCCAGCAGGTACTGCAGCTCGCCCTGGCGCTCGGCGCGCTCGGCGCACAGTTCCTGCAGTTCGGGCAGGCGCTTGGGTGCCTGGTTGCGCCAGTCGGCGAGGACGGCGGTACGCAGACCGGCGGTGAGACCGAGGTCGCCGGCGATGTGACGGGCGTCCAGGAGACCGAGTTGGACTTTCAAATCCTCCCCGGCGGTCCTGCGGGCCTCCGCCGGGGTGCGTACCGAGTGGTCCAGGGAGAGACCGAGGTCCCAGACGGGGTACCAGAGACGGTCGGCGAGCGCGGCGACCGCCTTGCTGTCGCTGCCGTCATGCAGGAGCAGCAGGTCCAGGTCGCTGCGCGGGGACAGCTCGCCGCGCCCGTATCCGCCGACGGCGACCAGGGAGACCCCGCGCAGCCCCTCGGCTCCGGCGGCGAAGAGCCCCGTCAGCCAGTCGTCCGTCAGCGCGGACAGGGCCGCACGGCGCGGCGGCCCGGACCGCTCCCCCTCGGTGAGGAGGCGCAGCCGGGCCGCCGCGTAGCCGCTGGGTCCCGAGTCTTCTGCTTCGTTGTGCACGTCCGTACTCGACACCCAGGAGCTCCTGTTCTTTTTTTCCGTCAGAGCGCGTCGGGGCCGCGCTCGCCGGTCCGCACCCGGACCGCCGTCTCGACCGGGATCGACCAGACCTTGCCGTCACCGATCTTGCCGGTGCGGGCCGCCTTGACGACGACCTCGATCAGCTGCTCGGCGTCGTCGTCCTCGGCCAGTACCTCGATACGGATCTTGGGCACCAGGTCGACGGTGTACTCGGCACCGCGGTAGACCTCGGTGTGGCCCCGCTGACGACCGTAACCGCTCGCCTCGGTGACCGTCAGGCCGTGGACCCCGAAGGCCTGGAGGGCTTCCTTGATCTCGTCGAGCCGGTGCGGCTTGACGACGGCGGTGATGAGCTTCATGCGTCCACCTTCTTGCTCTCCGTGGCGGCCAGGACCGAGGCGGCGGATCCGGCGATGCCACCGCCCGCGCCGCTGAAGTCGTATGCGGTCTCGGCGTGCTCGGCCTGGTCGATACCGGCGACCTCCTCGTCCTCGGTGACCCGCATGCCGATGGTCTTGTCGAGGAGGAAGGCGAGGACCGCGGAGGCGATCAGGGAGTAGGCGAGGACCGCGCCGACACCGGCGAACTGCTTCCACAGCTGGGTGAAGGAGTGGTCGCCGTAGAAGACACCGGTCGCGGTGGACTGGCCCTTGCCGGTGGCGAAGAAGCCGATGAGCAGGGAGCCGATGATGCCGCCGACCATGTGGACGCCGACGACGTCGAGCGAGTCGTCGTAGTTGAACTTGAACTTCAGGCCGACCGCGGCGGCGCAGGCGACACCGGCGATGGCACCGACGGCGATCGCGCCGATCGGGGAGACCGCGCCACCGGACGGGGTGATCGCGACCAGACCCGCGACCGCTCCGGAAGCGGCGCCCAGCGTGGTGAACGCGCCGTGGCGGATCTTCTCGTAGGCGAGCCAGGCGAGCATGGCGGCGGCGGTGGCGACCTGCGTGTTGACGAACATCAGCGCGCCGACGCCGTCGTCGTTGCCGAGCCAGGAGCCCGCGTTGAAGCCGAACCAGCCGAACCACAGCAGACCGGCACCGAGCATCACCAGCGGGAGGCTGTGCGGACGCATCGGGTCCTTCTTGAAGCCGACGCGCTTGCCGATGACCAGGATGACGCCGAGGGCGCCGGCACCGGCGTTGATGTGGACCGCGGTACCACCGGCGAAGTCGATCACACCGAGCTTGAAGGCCCAGCCGTCGGCGCCCCACACCCAGTGGGCGACCGGGACGTAGACGACCGTGAGCCACAGGGCGACGAAGAGCGCCCAGGCCGAGAACTTGACGCGGTCCGCGAGGGCGCCGCTTATCAGGGCCGGCGTGATGATCGCGAACATCATCTGGAAGACCATGAACACGAAGATCGGGATGGTGTAGCCGGGCCAGAGCTCGGTGAGGCCGACCTTGTGGAGTCCGAACCAGTCGGTGTCCCAGCCGATCAGGCTGTTGTTCGTGCCGAAGGCGAGAGAGAAACCGTAGAGCACCCACAGAATGGTGACGATGCCGATGCTGATGAAGCTCATCATCAGCATGTTCAGGGTGCTCTTGACCCGGACCATGCCTCCGTAGAAGAAGGCGAGACCCGGGGTCATGATCAGCACCAGGGCGGATGCGATCAGCATGAAGCCTGTGTTGGCGGATGACAGCTTGGGTGCCTCCGCGGCAAGCGTGATGGCGGCTGATGCCATCGGCGTCTCCTCGTCGGTTGTACGGCCCCGTGCGGGTCGGAGCGTGTGAGCGGTCCGGTTAAAAGGGGTGGGCCGGTTATGCGCCATGAGATTGGCGCAGCGCGGTTTCGATGGAAGCCCCTGGTTGTTTCACCGGAGTGACGAAGACGCCCTGTGTGTTACGCGTCGATGAACTGCCGGATGTCCGGCCGCGCGATCGTTATCGTGGCGCAACCTTCGCGAATGACGGGAACCGGCCGCGGTCGGCCTTCCGACGACCTGGCATGGGGGAGCCGAGTCGGGCAGTTCGGGAGGGCCGGCCGCGGCCGGGGTCAGGTGTTTCTCCTGCTGGGTCAGACCGCTTCGGCGTTCTCCGGGAGTTCGATGGCGAGCTTCTCGGTGAGGTCGACGACCTCGGCCAGCTCCCCGAAGTCGCGTACAGCCGTGTCGACCGTCTTTCGGATACGAGTGTTCACGCGCTCCGAGCGGACCTTCTTGGCGATGTGCATGGCCTGCTCGGCCAGCACCGCGCTCTGCTCGGGTTCACGCCGCAGCAGGTGCACGGTGGCCATGCCGATGAGGTTGAGTGCGTACGACCGCTGGTGCTCGCTGTCCGCCGCGAACAGCTCCACCGCCCGCTGCATCAGCGGCTCGGCCAGCGAGGCGTAGGTGGGGCTGCGGCCGGCGACATAGGCGAGGTCGCGGAAGGAGTGGCTGTTCTCCCCGTACAGCTCGGCCTCGGAGAAGAAGCGGATCCAGTCGGGATCCGGGTCGTCCCACTCGTCGACGTCCGCGAAGGTGTCCTCGGCCATCCGCACGGCCCGCTTGCACTTGCCGGGCTGGCCCATGTTGGCGTACGCGCGGGCCTCCATCGCATACAGCATCGACTGGGTGCGCGGGCTCGCGCAGTCCCGGCTGCCGTACTGCGCGAGGTGGATCAACTCCAGTGCGTCGTCGGGCCGGCCGAGGTGGATCATCTGGCGGCTCATGCTGGACAGGACATAGGAGCCGAGGGGCTTGTCGCCGGCCTCCTTGGCCGCGTGCAGGGCGAGCACGAAGTACTTCTGGGCGGTGGGCTGCAGCCCGACGTCGTACGACATCCATCCGGCCAGCTCGGCCAGCTCGGCGGCGACCTTGAACAGCTTGCGGGTGGTCTCCTCGGGCTGGGGCTCCTGGAGCAGGTCGGTCACCTCGTGCAGCTGGCCGACGACCGCCTTGCGGCGCAGGCCGCCGCCGCACTGGGCGTCCCACTGGCGGAACATGATCGTGGTGGACTCGAGGAGGTCCAGCTCGGGCCTGGAGAGCCGGCCGCGGGCCCGGCTGACGGGCTCGGGCTCCGGCTGCGGGGTCTGCGGCGCGGGCACCAGCCAGCGCTGCATCGGCTCGATGAGGGACGGGCCCGCCGACAGCACGAGCGAGCTCCCGAGGAAGCCGCGCCGCGCCAGCATCAGGTCGCTGCGCGAGAACTCGCTGAGCAGAGCGACTGTCTGCGGGCCCGTCCAGGGCAGGTCGACGCCGGACACGGACGGTGACTGGCGTGCCGCGCGCAGGCCGAGGTCCTCGACGGAGACCACGCACCCGAAGCGCTCGGAGAACAGCTCGGACAGGATTCTGGGGATGGGTTCGCGGGGGTTCTCGCCGTCCAGCCAGCGGCGCACCCGGGAGGTGTCGGTGGAGATGTGGTTGGCGCCCAACTGGCGTGCCCTGCGGTTGACCTGACGGGCCAGCTCGCCCTTCGACCAGCCGCTGCGGACGAACCACGACGTGAGCAGCTCGTTCGGGCGCTTGTCCGTGCTGGTCGCGGTCGTCCCGCCTCCGCCGTTGCCGCTCACTGGAACGCCCCCATCCCTGAGACCACTTGTCGCTGAGTGCGCCAAGCCCTATCAGAATGCCGGTAAATACGGCCGCCCGTCCGCCGGTTCTCACCCTTCGAACGCGATGCCGAGTTGCCTCCGGCATACCCACGAGTGCATGTGCCCCCAGGACTCGTGCACTCAAAGTAATCCTACGATCACGCGTCCAGCCATGGCGATCCCTGAAACGCCACCATTCGCCACCCCTTCGAATGAACTAACGGTCGCCGCCACACGATTCACTTGACATAGGACGGCCGGGAGTAGGCGGAGCGATGCACTCAGGGGCGCGCACGGCCGAGTTCACCACCAGGGGTACTTCCGAGCGCCGCTCGGGACCGAGCGGAACCGGGGCATCCGAACACAGAGGGTCACGTTCCGCATCCGCGCCGTAACCACCGACGCGTCGGAAACGTTGGAGGGGGCATGGGGTTCACGATCGGCGGCATCCGGGAGATCCGGTCCGGCACGCGCAGGCGCGGTCGCTCCTCGGAGTGCACCGCCGTCGCCGAGTACACCGGACTGTGGGGCTGGGACGTCGTGGCGGGCGCGCGGGCCGCGGGCGGCCAGTGCTCCTGCGGCCGTGCCGACTGTCCCGCGCCGGGCGCGCACCCGCTGGACTTCGCACCCCCCGTGCCGGCCGGCGCCACCCTCGACGAAGTGACCAAGACCTGGGGCGAGTTCCCCGGTGCCGCGGTGATGCTCGCGGTCGGCCGCGCGTTCGACGTCATCGAGGTGGCCGCCCCCGCAGGGCACCGCGCCCTCGTCCGCCTCGAACGCATGGGCCTCCCCCTCGGCCCGGTCGCCGCCACCCCCGAGGGCCGCGCCCACTTCTTCGTCGCCCCGGGCGGCGCCGCCGAACTCCCCGCGCTGCTCTACCGCATGGGCTGGGACGACCCGACCTCCCTGGACCTGCGTGGCCTGGGCCCCGGCACCCACATCACCGCTCCCCCGTCGGACCGGGCCGGCCTGGGCCCCGTCCGCTGGCTGCGCCCCCCGGCCCTGGACTCCGCGACGAGGCCACCGGCGGCCCGCCTCCTGCTGGGCACCCTGGCGTACGTGGCACACCGGTCGCGGGCATAGCCGCACCTGCCACACCGGCCGCGGGCGAAGCCGCACCTGCCACACCCGCCGCGGGCGAAGCCGCACCTGCCACACCCGCCGCGGGCGGAGCCGCACCTGCCACACCGGCCGCCTGCACAGCCGTACCCCCCGCCCCGTACACAGCGAAGCGCCCGCTCCCGACTGCACCTCGGGGCGGGCGCTCCTTCGTGTGGTGGGGGCCGGTCAGTCACCGATAAGGGCATCCACGAACGCCTCCGCCTCGAACGGGGCCAGGTCGTCCACGCCCTCGCCGAGACCGATCAGCTTGACCGGTACGCCCAGCTCGCGCTGGACCGCGACCACGATGCCGCCCTTGGCCGTGCCGTCGAGCTTGGTCAGGACGATGCCGGTGATGTCGACGACCTCGGCGAAGACCCGGGCCTGGACCAGGCCGTTCTGCCCGGTGGTCGCGTCCAGTACCAGCAGCACCTCGTCCAGCGGGGCCTGCTTCTCGACGACGCGCTTGACCTTGCCGAGCTCGTCCATGAGGCCGGTCTTGGTGTGGAGACGGCCGGCGGTGTCGATGAGCACGACGTCCACGCCCATCTCCTTGCCCTCCTTCACCGCGTCGAAGGCGACGGAGGCGGGATCGCCGCCCTCGGGCCCGCGAACGGTGTAGGCGCCGACGCGCTCACCCCAGGTCTGCAGCTGATCGGCGGCGGCGGCGCGGAAGGTGTCGGCGGCGCCCAGCACCACGCTGCGTCCGTCGGCGACGAGCACCCGGGCGAGCTTGCCGGTGGTGGTGGTCTTGCCGGTGCCGTTGACGCCGACGACCATCACGATGCCGGGCTTGCTGGTCTCAGGCTCGGTCTTCACCGTGCGGTCCATGCCGGGGTCGACCAGCTTGAGCAGCTCAGCGCGCAGCAGGCCGCGCAGTTCCTCGGGGGTGCGGGTGCCGAGCACCTTCACGCGCTCGCGCAGGCCGTCCACCAGTTCCTGGGTGGGCTGCACTCCGACGTCGGCGGTGAGCAGGAGGTCCTCGATCTCCTCCCAGGTGTCCTCGTCCAGGTGCTCCCGGGACAGGAGCGCGAGCAGCCCCTTGCCGAGCGCGTTCTGGGAGCGGGAGAGACGGGCGCGGAGGCGCACGAGCCGGCCGGCGGTCGGCTCGGGCACCTCGATCTCGGGGACTTCCAGAGCCGGCGGTTCCTCGACGGTGACCGGCGCCGAGCCGTCCGGAAGATCCACCTCCTCTATCGTCCGGCGCGGTTCGTCGCGGGGCGTCTCGGCCTCGTCGCCGACGTGCGGCTCGGCCGGAGGGGCGGTGATGTCGGGCGCGGAGGGGGGCGGCGGCGGCAGCGGCTTCCTGCGACGACTGCCGACGACGAGCCCACCGAGCGCGCCGAGCACGACCACGGCGATGACTACAGCAAGGATGACGGTTTCCATAACACCTTCAGTATGGCGTGACGTCCCCCTCGATCGTTCGATGCACAGGCGGGCTCGTGCCCTGCCGGGCCGGGCCGGCCCGCGGTCCGACTTCGGTCGGCCGGAAGCTCCTCGGGAGCGGAGTCACAACGCGTCCAGTACCGGGACGTGCCGGGTGCGCACTGAGCGTCCCCCAGGGGGGTCGTGGCCCATGCAGTGGGCCGCGACCCGCCCTCGTCTCATCGCGGCAACCCAACGGCATGGCCATCTGACGCTCCGTCAGCTACCGTCCCCCGCACCACCCGCCCTGTGAAGGGGGACCCCCATGCCCGTCACGGTCGTCCGCTTCAACCTCGTCGAGCCCGGCGCCACCCCCGCCACGCTCTCCGCCCGCTACCGCGCGGCACTGGAGATGGCCGCTTACGCCGACGAGCACGGCATCACCACCGTGCAGACCGAGGAGCACCACGGCGCCGACAACAACTGGCTGCCGTCGCCGTTCGCCTTCGCGGGCGCGGTCTTCGGCGCGACCCGGCGGATCGCGGTGACCGTGTCGGCGATCATCGGCCCGCTGCACGACCCGCTCCGGCTGGCCGAGGAGATCGCCGTGCTGGACCTGCTCAGCGGCGGCCGGCTGGTGACGGTCGCGGGGATCGGGTACCGCCCGGAGGAGTACGCGCTGTTCGACGTGGAGTGGAAGCGCCGCGGGAGGATCCAGGACGAGGTCCTGGAGACGCTCCTGAATGCCTGGACCGGCGAGGCGTTCGAGTACCGGGGCCGTACGGTACGGATCACCCCGCGCCCCTTCACCGACCCGCACCCCCTGCTGCTGGTCGGCGGCTCCTCGAAGGCCGCCGCCCGCCGGGCCGCCCGCCTCGGTCTCCCCTTCTTCCCGAGCGCGCATCTGCCGGAGCTGGAGGCCTACTACAAGGAACGGCTCGTGGAGTACGGCACCGAAGGCTGGACCATGATGCCGACCGCCGAGACCCCGCTGCTGCACATCGCCGAGGACCCGGACCGGGCCTGGGCCTCCTACGGCGCGCACTTCCTGCACGAGGCCCGGACCTACGCCTCCTGGCAGTCCGGGGACATCCGCTCGGCGGTGAAGTCGGGGGCCACGAGCGTGGAGGAACTGCGTGCCGAGGGCGTCTACCGGATCCTGACGCCGGACCAGTGCGTGGAGCAGGGGCTCGACAATCTCGTCCTGCATCCGCTGTCCGGTGGCATGCCGGTGGAGGAGGGATGGCGCAGCCTGCGGTTGTTCTGCGAGAACGTACTGCCCCGGCTCGGGGAGTGAGCCGGGGCGGTACGTCCTGCGGATACGGGGAGAGGGGCGGCGGGGACTTGGCCCTTCTCCCCGAGCCGGGGGCCTTCACTCGAGTCGGGGGCCTTCCCCCGAGCCGGGGGGCCTCAGCCCATCTCCTCCAGCGCCTTGCCCTTCGTCTCCTTGACGAACTTCAGGACGAACGGGATGGAGAGCGCCGCGAAGACCGTGTAGATCACGTAGGTCGCGGAGAGGTTCCAGTCGGACAGCGACGGGAAGCTAGCGGTGATGGCCCAGTTGGCGATCCACTGCGCCGAGGCGGCCACGCCCAGGGCTGCGGCGCGGAGCTTGTTCGGGAACATCTCGCCGAGCATGACCCAGACGACCACACCCCAGGACAGGGCGAAGAAGAGGACGAAGACATGGGCGGCGACCAGGGCGGTCCAGCCCTGCGCGGCCGGCAGCTTGCCGTCGACCAGGTGGTACGAGAAGGCCCAGGCCTCCAGCGCCAGACCGATGACCATGCCGACGGAGCCGATCAGGGCCAGCGGCTTGCGGCCGATCCGGTCCACGAAGATCATCGCGATCACGGTGCCGACGATGTTGATGATCGACGTCGTGAAGGAGTAGAAGAACGAGTCCGTCGGGTCGACGCCGACCGACTGCCACAACGTCGAGGAGTAGTAGAACGCGACGTTGATGCCGACGAACTGCTGGAAGACCGACAGGCCGATACCGACCCAGACGATCGGCTTGAAGAAGAAGCCACCGCCGAGCAGGTCCTTGAACGACGACTTGTGCTCGCTCCGCATCGCCTGCTCGATCTCGGCGACCCGGGCGTCGAGGACGGCGCTCTCGCCCCCCTCGACCTCGGCGAGGATCTCGCGGGCGCGCTCGCGCTTGCCGGCGGAGATCAGGAAGCGCGGCGACTCGGGGATGGCGAAGGAGAGCAGGCCGTACAGGACGGCCGGGATCACCATGACGCCGAGCATGACCTGCCAGGCCTCCAGGCCCATCAGCTTGCCGCGCTGGTCGCCGCCGACCGCGTTGAGCAGACCCCAGTTGACCAGCTGGGAGATGGCGATGCCGACGACGATCGCGGCCTGCTGGAAGGAACCGAGCCGGCCGCGGTACGCCGGCGGGGCGACCTCGGCGATGTAGGCGGGGCCGATGACGGAGGCCATGCCGATGGCGAAGCCGCCGACGACGCGCCACAGGGCGAGGTCCCACAGGGCGAAGGGCAGCGCGGAGCCGACGGCGCTGATGGTGAACAGCACGGCGGCTATCTGCATGCAGCGGATCCGGCCGATGCGGTCGGCGATCCGGCCCGCGGTCGCGGCGCCGATGGCACAGCCGATCAGGGCGATGGCGATGACCTGGGCGAGGGCCGCGGAGCCGATGTCGTAGCGGTCCCGGATGGCCTCGACGGCGCCGTTGATCACGGAACTGTCGTAGCCGAAGAGGAAACCGCCCATCGCGGCCGCCGCCGCGATGAAGATGACATGCCCGAGGTGATCGGGATGAGCCGTACCGGCTCCTGACTTCTGTGCCTGCGCTGTGCTGGTCACGTTCAACTCCTCGGGCCACCGGCAACGCCGCCGGTGCGGTCAGCGCTCCAGGTAGGTGGTACCTGAAGCTAAATCCAACTCTGCTGACCTTATGCCTTCAACTCCCAAAATCAAACGCGGGGAAATGTGAGAACTGAGACAGGATTCAGTGACTTACGTTCACTTCTTGAAGGGACGCCCCGCCGACGACAGGTCAGCGCAGCCGCTGGCTGATGACCTTCGAGACACCGTCGCCCTGCATGGAGACGCCGTACAGCGCGTCGGCGACCTCCATCGTGCGCTTCTGGTGCGTGATCACGATGAGCTGCGAGGCCTCCTGCAGCTCCTGCATGATGCGGATGAGCCGCTGGAGGTTGGTGTCGTCGAGGGCGGCCTCGACCTCGTCCATGACGTAGAACGGGCTCGGACGGGCCTTGAAGATCGACACCAGCAGGGCGACGGCGGTCAGCGACCGCTCGCCACCCGAGAGCAGGCTCAGCCGCTTGACCTTCTTGCCGGGCGGCCGGGCCTCGACGTCGACGCCCGTGGTGAGCATGTTGTCTGGATCGGTCAGCACGAGCCGTCCCTCGCCGCCGGGGAAGAGCCGGCTGAAGACGCCCTCGAACTCCCGGGCGGTGTCCCGGTAGGCCTCGGTGAAGACCTGCTCGACCCGCTCGTCGACCTCCTTCACGACCTGAAGGAGGTCGGCGCGGGTCTTCTTCAGGTCCTCCAGCTGCTCGCTGAGGAACTTGTGCCGCTCCTCCAGCGCGGCGAACTCCTCCAGCGCCAGCGGGTTGACCTTGCCGAGCTGCTGGTAGGCGCGCTCGGCCGCCTTCAGCCGCCGCTCCTGTTCGGCCCGGTGGAACGGCTTCGGCCGGTTGCGCGGATGCTCCGGGTCCTCGGGCAGTTCCTCGCCCTCGGCGGGCGGGGAGGGCGGTACGAGCTGGTGGGGGCCGTACTCGGAGACGAGCCCGGCGGGTTCGACGCCCAGTTCCTCCAGCGCCTTGGTCTCCAACTGCTCGATGCGCAGCCGCTTCTCGGCGCCGAGGACCTCACCGCGGTGCACGGAGTCGGTGAGCTTGTCGAGCTCCGCCTTGAGGTCACGTCCGGCGTTGCGGGCTGCGGTCAGCTCCTGCTCACGCCGGGCCTTGGCGGCCTCCGCGGCGGTGCGCTCCTCGTCGGCGCGGGTGAGCGAGACCTCGACGTGCGCGAGCAGCTGGCGGGCACCGGAGGCGACGGCTTCCGCGACGGCCGCCTCGTGACGCAGCCGGGCCCGCCGCTGCTCGGCACGCGCGTGTGCCTCGCGCTCCGCGCGGGCGGCGCGGTCGAGGGAGTCGGCGCGCCCGGCCAGGCCCTTGACGCGTTCCTCGTGCGTACGGACCTGGAGGCGGGCCTCCATCTCGGTCTGGCGGGCGTTGGCGCCGTCGGCGGCGAGGCGGTCCCGGACGGAGGTGTCGGGCTCCTCCTCGACGGGCATCTCCTCGGCCACGGCCAGCCGTTCGGCGAGTTCCTCGACGTCCTGGAGTGCCTTGTCGAGGGCGTCCTGGGCGCGGGCCGCCGCCGCGACGGACCGCTCGGCCTCGCCCGCGGCGCCTCTGGCCTGTCCCGCGAGACGGCCGAGCTGCTGGGCCACGGTCGACTTCTCGCGGTCGGCGGCTCGGCGGCGGTCGGCCAGTTCCTCGACACGGGCGGCGCATTCCCTGCGGCGCTCCTGGGCCGCGTGCTGGGCCTCGGTGAGTTCCTCGCAGCGGACGGCCAGGTCTTCGAGTTGGGCGGCGGCCTCGTCGACGGAGGCCTGTACTTCGAGGAGGCTCGGGGCGCCGGCGGAGCCGCCGTGGGCGAAGTGGGAGCCGAGCAGGTCGCCTTCGGCGGTCACGGCGGTGACGTGGGGCTGGGAGTAGACCAGTTCCTCGGCGTCTTCGAGGGTGGGCACGACGACGATGCCCTGCAGAAGGCGACGGACCGCCGGCATCAGGTCGGAAGGGCCGCGGACCAGATCTGCCGCGTGCTGATGTGTGGCGTCTGCCGGGCCGTCGTGGTTGATCGCGCTCCGCGGCGGAGCCGCAAATTGTTGCAGCCCCGCGCCCCTTTGGGGCGCGTCTTCGGGGCCCCCGGCCAGAATCAGTGCCGCCCGTCCCCCGTCCTGCTTGCGCAGGAGCCGGATCGCATCGGCCGCCGCCGACGGTGACGTCACCGCCAGTGCGTCCGCCGCCGCACCGAAGGCCGCCGCCAGGGGGACCTCGTAGCCCGGGGTGATGGTCAGGAGTTCGGCTGCCGGGCCCAGCAGTCCGGAGAGACGATCCTTCGCTCCCAACAGGGCGCCCGTGCCGTCCTTTCTGCGCAGGCCGAGTGCCAGCGCCTCATGGCGGGCCTGTGTCGCCGCGCGCCTGCGTTCCGCCGCCGTCGCCGCCTCGCGGGCCGCCGACAGGGCGGTCTCCGCCTCCGTCAGCTGCTGTCTGGCCGACTCGTGCCGCTCCGCCAGTTCGGCGTCGCCGGCGTCCAGGCCGTCGACCTCGGCCTTGAGCGCCTCGTACTCCTCCTGGGCGGCGACCGCGCGCTCCTGTGCCTCGTCCCTCGCCGCTGCCAGCCGGTCGATCTCGGCCTGGGCCGAGGCGGCGCGCGAACGGGCCGCGTTGACCTGGCCGTTGAGGCGGGCGAGGCCCTCACGGCGGTCGGCGATGGCGCGGGCCACGTCTTTCAGGCGCCGTTCCTCCTGCGTGAGTTCGCGTTCGAGTTCGGCGCGGTGGGCGACCGTGTCCTCCAGGGCGCGTTCGGCCGCCTCCAGGGCCGCCTCCAGCTCGGCCTCCTGCTCCCTGATCCGGGCGGCCTCGCGCTCCATGTCCTCCGGGTCGCGTCCGCGCCGCTCCTCGGGAGGCGCGGAGGTGGCGCTCTTCACGCGGGCGTCGGCCAGCGAGATCGTGCCGCGCACGCGCTCGGCCAGCTGCGAAAGCTCGTACCAGGTCTGCTGGGCGCGCTGCAGGCGCGGGGTGAGCTGCCGTACCTCGTCCTCCAGGAGGGCCTCGCGCTGGAGGGCCTTCTTCAGCTCCTGCTCGGCAGCTTCCTTGCGCTCCTTCAGCGCGGCCTCGTCGGCGACCTCGGCCTGCAGCGCCTGGCGCAGTCGTACGAGATCGTCGGCCAGCAGACGCAGCCGGGCGTCGCGGAGGTCGGCCTGGATGACGGCGGCCCGGCGGGCGACGGCGGCCTGCCGGCCCAGTGGCTTGAGCTGGCGGCGGAGTTCGTCGGTCAGGTCCTGCACGCGCGCGAGGTTGGCCTGCATCGCGTCGAGCTTGCGGAGGGCCTTCTCCTTGCGCTTGCGGTGCTTGAGGACGCCCGCCGCCTCCTCGATGAAGGCGCGGCGGCCCATGGGATCGGCGTGCAGGACGGAGTCGAGCTGGCCCTGGCCGACGATGACGTGCATCTCGCGGCCGATGCCGGAGTCGGAGAGGAGGTCCTGGATGTCCAGCAGACGGCAGGTGTCGCCGTTGATCTGGTACTCGCTGCCGCCGTTGCGGAACATGATCCGCGTGATGGTGACCTCGGCGTACTCGATGGGCAGCGCGCCGTCGGAGTTGTCGATGGTCAGGGACACCTCGGCGCGGCCCAGCGGCGGGCGGCCGGTGGTGCCGGCGAAGATGACGTCCTCCATCTTGCCGCCGCGCAGCGACTTGGCACCCTGCTCGCCCATCACCCAGCTGAGGGCGTCGACGACGTTGGACTTGCCCGAGCCGTTCGGTCCGACGACGCACGTGATCCCCGGTTCGAACCGGAGCGTGGTCGCCGAGGCGAACGACTTGAACCCGCGGAGGGTCAGGGCCTTGAGGTGCACGCCGCTGGACTCTACCTTCCGGGGGTGTCTCACTCCATGAACGTGCTGTCTCCCGCGGTTTCACCTTTGAACATGCAGGGCACATCAAACGTTGTAGAAGGTGAAAGGATGCGCGGGGGCAGGTAAGAAAGAAGGGACGCCGAAGCGTCCCTTGCAAATCTGACAACTTAGCGGTTGATACGGGCGGCCCAACCACTGCTGTCGTGGTGCGATGCAGTGATCAGGTGAGCGCAGGCTCCGCCTGGTGTGCGTCGATGCTCTCCATGATCCTGTCGTGAGAAGCGGCAGCCGCGAGCGCGTCGTTCTCGGCCTGGATCCGTACGAGCTCGGATTCCAGGTCCTGGACACGCTGCTGAAGCCGTCGCATCTCGGCGAGGAGTCGAGGGTCGGAGCCGCCGACGTAACCGAGAAGCGCCTTTGCCATGATGGATGGTCCTCCACACTGAGTGACCGACCGAAGCGGTGTGGGTCGTGAGGGAATCGCACCCGTGGTGCTTGACACTATGGAGTTCATGCTGCCGTTCATCCATGCCAAACAGCTAAGGTGCGCGGGGTGCTTTCAGCGTCTCACCAAAAAGTTTGACGGTCAACACGATCACGCCCCGTATTGGCGGGCATCCCGGGGGCGCGCGGCCTGAGAACGGCTGCGCTGCGACTCCTGCGGGCCCCTCGGGGCGTGGCGATCATCTTTGCGTGCGCAGCCTGCCAGAGCAAGCGGTTCTTGGCAACCACCAGCGTCTTTCCGCTCCCGGCAGCTGCCGGTGGCATGTCCGTCCGCTCCCGCCTGGGCCTCTTTACAGAAAGCGGTCAGCGGATGGCGAAGCCGTCGTAACCCCCGCGAGGTGTGTCCCAGATCTCGGTGACGCCTTCCACGCGCCCGGGCGTGTCGTCACCCTGGAGCCAGTCCAGAAGTCCTTCACAGGACTCCCGCGAGCCCTCCGCGACCACCTGGACCCGGCCGTCGCCCAAATTGAGAGCAAAACCACTCAGGCCGCCGAGCTCCAGCGCCTTGGCCCGCGTGAACCAGCGGAAACCCACACCTTGGACGCGTCCGCGCACCCAGGCGACCAGTCGTACATCCTCGCTCATGGGGGCAACCTAACCGGCCAATGTCTCTCCGGACACTTCCTCCTCTGGCGCCATGCGGTACCGTCCCCACCCAATGAATCTCAGATAAAACTCACTCGAAGGAGTGAGCTGGGTCACCCGCAAGATCGTATCCGGCGGGTTGACCGCCAGGACGAGGAAGGCCAGAAACATGGGACGCCACCGACGCTCCGCCGCCGGCCGCGCCGCCACGGGCCGCGCCACGGGGGTCACAGCGAGGAACGGCTCGCACGCCGGCAGTTACGACCCCCGGCAGTACTCGTACAGCTATGACCCGCCGGAGGCCTACGGGCCCGAGGACCCGCCCACGCTGGGCACGGCCCCGTATCTGAACGCGGACGAGTACGCCGAGGCCTCCGCTCGGAGTGCCGCCTACCTGTTCGCCAACGAGGACGACTACCGCACCGTCTTCCCGGACGACGGCTTCACGCCCGACGGCGGGCGCGGCGGGTCGCACCGCCGTCGGAAGCGGACCGTGACGCCGGTGAAGACCGGGCTGCTCGGGGTCTCCGCGGCGGTCGCGATCGGCACGGTCGCGGTCGCCACGGGTGCGGTGCCCGGGCTGGACAACTACAAGCTGGGTGGCGGTGGCGGCGGCGGAAAAGTGCAGGCCGCGAGCACGCCGAGCAACTCGGCGGCCGAGCAGGGCGGCACCTCCGGCAGCGTCCAGGGCCGGGACGACGGCTCCTCGACGAGCCGCGACGCCGACCGCTCGCCCACGCCCTCCGCGGTTCCCTCCGCTCCGTCCGCCTCCGCGGCCGCCCCGACCGAGGTGCCGACGAAGAAGCCGAAGGCGCCGCAGAGCAAGAAGCCGAAGACGACGCCCTCGAAGCCCTCGCGGAAGGAGACCGCGCCGCCGAAGCAGTCCGCGACCGCCCCCGCGGTGACGGTCTCCGCCCAGGCCGCGGCCGAGGCGGAGGTGCTCAAGCTCGTCAACGAGGAGCGGGCCAAGGTCGGCTGCAGTGCGGTGTCCGCGAACAGCACCCTGTCGGAGCTGGCGGAGAACTTCAGCGACGCCATGGCCGCGCAGAACTTCTTCGACCACACCGACCCCAGCGGCGCGACGCCGTGGGACCGGGCCGCCAAGCTCGGCATCACCAGCCTCGGCGGCGAGAACATCGCCCGGGGGCAGGCCGACGCGGCCGCGGTGATGGAGGCCTGGATGAACAGCCCCGGCCACCGGGCGAACATCCTGAACTGCGACTTCAAGACCCTGGGGGTCGGTGTCCACTTCGGCACCGGTGGCCCCTGGTGGACACAGGACTTCGGCTACTAGACGTTACGAGGCTCAGGCGGCGCGGCCCTGGAGGAACACCCGCGCCGTCTCCGCCACCCGGCGCCCCAGGTGCTCGGCGGTCTGGACGTCCGCCTTGTGGACGGCGTCCGGGCCCTCGTCGACGTTGGTCTGGGCGGCGGCGCCCGCGAAGACACCGAGGCGGTTGAGGTCGTGCTCGCTGCCCTCGCTGTTGTTCCAGCCGGGGTGCAGCCCGAGGTTGACCCAGTGCATGCCGTGCTGGCCGGCGAGGATCTGGAAGAACTGCAGGGTGTGCAGCTTGTCGCCGCTCTTGGAGCCGGAGTTGGTGAAGCCGGCCGCCAGCTTGTCCTTCCAGTCCTGCCCGAACCAGCGCTTCGAGGACGCCTCGGCGAAGACGTGGAAGGCGCCGGACGCGGTGCCCATGTAGGTCGGCGAGCCGAAGACGATGGCGTCCGAGCCGTCCAGCAGCGCCCACTGCTCGTCGGTGATCCCGTCGACGTTGATCAGGTGCACCTCGGCACCCGCCTCGACGGCACCGGCGCGGACGGCCTCGGCGAGCACGGCGGTGTGGCCGTAGCCGGAGTGGTAGGCGATGGAGACAACAGGGGTGGTCACGATGAGTACTCCTGAGATGAGCATGGATGAGCGTTCACAGTCAATGACCAGCTCACTGGCGATGACGAAAGGAAAGCACTAACTTCTGGTTAGTGCAACCTGTCAGTTAGCGCTGCGTTCGCGTACGCTTGTGCTATGGACAGCACGCAGGAGCGCCCGTCGGCGCACGACCTCCCGTTCAATGTGTTCGCCAAGGCATGTCCCTCGCGCGGCACCCTCGAACACGTCACGGGACGCTGGGGCTCGCTCACGCTGGGCGCGCTGTACGAGGGTTCGCTGCGCTTCAACGAGCTGCGCCGCCGGGTCGACGGCGTGAGCGAGAAGATGCTCTCCCAGACGCTGCACGCACTGGAGCGCGACGGCCTGGTGCACCGCGAGGCCCAGCCGACCAACCCGCCCCGCGTGGACTACGAACTGACCCCGCTCGGCCGCCAGGTCGCCGAGCGGCTGCTGGACCTGATCCACCTGGTGGAGGGCCGCATGAACGACGTCCTCACGGCCCGCGAGCGTTACGACGCCACGCGCGGCGCCCTCTGACACTTCGGGCAGAAATAGCTGGACCGGTTCATCCAGGGGCGCCTGCGCAGGGGCGTACCGCACCTCTTGCACGGCAGCCCCTCACGGCCGTACGCGTCGAGGGACCGGTCGAAGTAGCCGGACTCCCCGTTGACGTTGACGTACAGGCTGTCGAAGCTGGTTCCGCCGACGGCGAGGGCCGCGTTCATCACGTCCCTTACGTGGCCCAGGAGTTCGGCCGTGCGCGGGCGGGTGAAGCCGGCGGTGGGGCGCTCGTAGTGGACGCGGGCCCGCCAAAGGGCCTCGTCCGCGTAGATGTTGCCGACCCCGCTGATCAACGACTGGTCCAGCAGGGCCCGTTTGATGGTGGTCCGCTTGCGGCGCAGCGCCTGGTGGAAGGCGTCCTCGTCGAACAGCGGGTCGAGGGGGTCGCGGGCGATGTGCGCGATGACGTCGGGCAGGCCCTCGGGGGTGTTGTCGTGCAACGACAGCCCGCCGAAGGTGCGTTGGTCGACGAAGCGGAGTTCCGTCGCGAGGGCGTCGGCGAAGCGGACGCGGATGCGCAGGTGCTTCTCGTCGGGGGCCGTGGCCGGCTGGACCAGCAGCTGGCCGCTCATCCCGAGGTGCGCCAGGATCGACTGGCGGGTGTCCTCCAGGGGCAGCCACAGATACTTGCCGCGGCGGCTCGGGACGCCGACGCGGTGGCCCTTGAGTCGGTGCGCGAAGTCGTCGGCGCCCGCGATGTGGCGCCGTACGGCACGCGGGTGCAGCACCTCGGCGTCGGCGACGACACGGTGGGCGACCCACCGCTCCAGGCCGCGCCGGACGACCTCGACCTCGGGCAACTCGGGCATGACGACTCCCGTACCGGACTGTGGATGAGCCGAGCGCCCGCCCCGGTGTGCGGGACAGGCGCTCGGGACGCGCTGTTCGTCAGGCAGAGACGGACGTCGGGCCTTCGTCGCCGTCCAGGGCGGCCTTCTCGGCCGCCGCCTTCTCGGCGCGCTCGTCCGCGGCGGCCCGGATGGACCGCCAGGCGGACTCGGCGGCCTGCTGCTCCGCCTCCTTCTTGCTGCGGCCGGTGCCGGTGCCGTACGAGACGCCTCCGACGCGGGCGGCAGCAGTGAAGGTCTTCTCGTGGTCGGGGCCGGTCTCCGTGACCAGGTACTCGGGGACACCGAGCCCCTCGGTCGCGGTGAGCTCCTGGAGACTGGTCTTCCAGTCCAGGCCGGCACCGAGGTTCGAGGACTTCTCGATCAGCGGGTCGAACAGGCGGTGCACCAGTTCGGAGGCCGCGTCGAGGCCCTGGTCGAGATAGACCGCGCCGATCACCGCTTCCAGGGTGTCGGCGAGGATGGACGCCTTGTCCCGGCCCCCCGTGCCCTCTTCACCGCGGCCCAGCCGGATGAAGGAGCCGAGTTCCAGGCCGCGACCGACCTCCGCCAGCGCACGCGAGTTGACCACCGCGGCCCGCAGCTTGGCCAGTTGGCCCTCGGGCAGGTCGGGGTGGGTGTTGTACAGCGTGTCCGTGACCACGAGACCGAGCACGGAGTCCCCGAGGAACTCCAGCCGCTCGTTGGTCGGCAGACCGCCGTTCTCGTACGCGTAGGAACGGTGGGTCAGCGCACGCACCAGAAGGGCGGACTCGAGCTTGTACCCGAGCCGCCCTTCCAGAAGCGTGTGGGACGAGGCTGTGTTGTCCGCTTTCTTCTTGGCGGACGGGTCCGCCTTGGCGTCATCCGCCTTCTTGGCAGTGGACACGGTGCCTCTCACCAGCCGCTCAGACCTCGAGGACCTGGCGCTTGTTGTAGGTGCCGCAAGACGGGCACGCGATGTGCTGCTGCTTGGGCTCGTGGCAGCGCTCGCACGCAACCAGGGTGGGGACCGCAGCCTTCCACTGCGACCGGCGGTGGCGCGTGTTGCTGCGCGACATCTTCCGCTTCGGAACAGCCACGGCTACTTCTCCTGCTTCTCGTCGACGCCCGCTTCGGCGCCGCTCATCTCGTCCTTCTCGCCGTCCGTCATGGTTTCGGCGAGTCCCTGCAGTGCCGCCCAACGGATGTCGACGGCGTCGTGGTGGTGGTCCGGGTCGTCCGCCAGCCGCGCTCCGCACTCGGAGCACAGACCCGGGCAGTCTTCCTGGCACACCGGCTGCATCGGCAGTGCGAGCACCACCGCATCGCGCAGCACGGGCTCGAGGTCGAACAGGCCGTCCTCGATGAAGAGCCTGTCCTCGTCTTCCTCGGCGTCGTCGGCCGGCTCCGCCTTGGGGCGGCCCCGGTCGTCGGCGTCAGGGTACGAGAACATCTCCTGGAAGTCCGCTTCGACGTCGAGCTGAAGCGGCTCCAGACACCTTACGCACTCCCCCTCGGCCTGTGCACGGGCGGTGCCTGTGACAAGCACCCCTTCCATGACCGACTCGAGCCGGAGTTCGAGCTGCACCGGAGCGCCTTCCGGCACTCCGACGACCCCCTGGACACCGAAGTCCTTGGGGGCGTCGACCGTGCGGGACAGCCGCTGCAGCGCACCGGGACGGCGACCCAGCTCGTGCGTGTCGAACACGAGGGGGTTGCGGTGGTCGAGGCGAGCGTTGGGAGCCATCCTGCTTTCGATCTTCTGAGCTCAGAGGGACACCGCCCTGCGGTGTCCCCGGGCAGCGTTGATCGCGGACGTACGCGCGACCGAAGAGCCAGGATACTGGACCTTTCGCTCACGGCCCAATCCGGTGGTCCGTTACTGGCCGCGGCCCTGCTCGTAGGCCCTCAACTGCTCCGGCGTGATCATGCCGGTGTCGAAGAGGCTGGTCTCGTCGAGGGCGTACGACTGCTGCGGCTGGTGCTGCTGCGACTGGTGCTGCTGGACCTGGTTCGGGTCGTACGCGGCCTGCTGCTGGGCGTCGTAGCCCTGGTACGCGTAGGGATCGGCCTGCTGGTAGCCGTAGGCGTCCTGCTGGCCGTACGTCTGCTGCTGGTAGCCGGCCGCGGCGTAGGCGTCCGTCTGCTGGTAGCCGTAGGCCGGCTGCTGGTCGTACTGCTGCGGCTGCGCCTGTTGTTGCTGCTCGGCCGAGTTCTCCTGCTGGGAGAGCGCGGTGAGGTCGGCCAGGTAGTCGGCGTCGCTGGAGTGCTGGAAGGACGTCGTGTCGTCGGCGAGGGCGCCGAGGTCGTCGGTGGCGATGCGGCCGTGCAGCTTGGCGCGCCCCTTGCCGACCGCCTCCAGCGTCTTGGCGAGTACCGCCTCGAAGGCGCCCAGCTTGACGTCCACGTAGGCGTCGGCGTCCTTGCGCAGGGTCTCCGGGTCGTGGCTGCGCTCGGGGGCGTCCTCGTCCTCGTAGCCCTGCTCGTCCAGGCCCGGTCCGGTGCCCAGCAGCTTCTCGCGACCACGGCCGACGGAGCCCAGGGTCTTGGTGAGGACGACCTCGAAGTTGGCGAGCTTGGAGTCGACGTAGTCGTCGGCCTCGGCGCGGACCTCCTCCGCCTCCCGGCGGGCCTCGCTCAGGATCCGGTCGGCCTCGGCCTGGGAGCGGCGGGCGATCTCGGTGTCGGAGATCAGCGAGCCGCGCTCGGCGTGCGCGCCCTGGATGATCCGCTCGGCCTCCTGGCGGGCCTGCTCGACCATCTCCTCCCGGCCGCCGATCAACTCCTGCGCCTGGGCCAGGGAGTCGGGCAGGGCCGCGCGAACCTCTTCGAGCATCGCGAGCAGTTCCGCGCGGTTGACCACGCACGACGCCGACATGGGCATCGACCGCGCACTGGAGACCGCCGCGACGATCTCGTCGAGCTTCTTCTGCACGTCCACCGTGTGCTCGCCACTCTCTACCGATGTGTTGGAGACGGACGGGACGACTGTAGCCCCATCAGTCCTGGCGGAGGCGCTCGTTCAGGGCTTCGAGGACGGTCGGCGGCACGAGGTGGGAGACGTCGCCTCCCCAGGTCGCGACCTCCTTGACGAGGGAGGAGGAGAGGAAGCTGTAGGTGGGGTTCGTCGGCACGAAGAGCGTCTCCACGCCGGACAGGCCGTTGTTCATCTGGGCCATCTGCAGCTCGTAGTCGAAGTCGCTGACGGCGCGCAGGCCCTTGACGATGGCCGGGATGTCACGCTGCTTGCAGTAGTCGACGAGGAGTCCGTGGAAGGCCTCGACCCTCACGTTGCCGTACTCGGCGGTGACCTGGCGGATCAGGTCGATCCGCTCGTCGATCTCGAACAGGCCCTTCTTGGACTTGTTGATCATGACCGCGACGTAGACCTCGTCGTACAGACGGGAGGCGCGGGAAATGATGTCGAGGTGTCCGTTGGTGATGGGGTCGAACGACCCGGGACAGACGGCGCGGCGCACTTGTGATCCCTCGCTCTCCGGTCCGGTCATCGTGCGTCTTCGCACGTAGAGGCGGCGCGACCGTACCAAAACGTTCCCTCGCCGTAGCGACGGGCCTTGACCGCCTCGTAGCCCTGCGGCCACATGAATTCTCCGCCTCTGGTGCTGCGCTCCACGGTGACCAGAGCCTCCGGCGCGAGCCAGTGTTCGGTGCGGAGTGTGAGCAGAATCTCCCGAAGATCGTGGTCCGTGACACGGTACGGGGGGTCGAGGAAGGCAAGGTCGTACGGGGCCGCGGGCGCCGACTGGATGATCTGCTCGGCCTTGCCCGCCCTGACCTCCGCGCCGGGGAGGCCGAGGGCTTTGACGTTCTCCCTGATGACGCGGGCGGCCCGCGCGTCGGCCTCGACGAGGAGGGTGTGGCTCGCGCCTCGGGAGAGGGCTTCGAGGCCCACGGCTCCTGAGCCGGCGTACAGGTCGAGGACCCGTTCGCCCTGGAGGGGGCCGCCGAGGAGGGACTGCCAGGTGGAGAAGAGGCCCTCGCGTGCGCGGTCGGAGGTGGGACGGGTGCCGTTGCCCGGCGGCACGGCGAGTCGACGTCCGCCGGCTGCGCCGGCGATCACGCGGGTCATCTTCGGTTCCTCGGTTGTGGACGGCTACGGGTTCATTCTCAGCCCTTTTCCAGGTACTGCTCCCTCTCCTCGTCCAGGAGGGCGTCCAGCGCCGTCCGTAGCGCCGGGAGGCCGGTGAGCTCCGGGTCCGCCGCCACGACCGCCGCCGCCTCCTCCCTCGCCTCCGCGATGACGTCCTCGTCCTCGATGACGGCCAGCACCCGCAGGCTGGTGCGGGCGCCCGACTGTGCCTGGCCGAGGACGTCGCCCTCGCGGCGCTGCTCCAGGTCGATGCGGGAGAGCTCGAAGCCGTCCAGGGTCGACGCCACCGCGTTCAGCCGCTGGCGGGCCGCGCTCGCCTCCGGCATCTCGCTGACCAGGAGGCACAGGCCGGGGGCGGAGCCTCGGCCCACCCGGCCGCGCAGCTGGTGGAGCTGGGAGACGCCGAAGCGGTCGGCGTCCATGATGACCATCGCGGTGGCATTGGGGACGTTGACACCGACCTCGATGACGGTGGTGGCGACCAGGACGTCGGTGTCACCGGCGGCGAAGCGGCGCATGACCGCGTCCTTGTCGTCGGGGTGCATACGTCCGTGCAGGACCTCCACACGGAGGCCGTGCAGCGGCCCCTTCGCCAGCTGGTCCGCGACGTCCAGGACCGCGAGCGGCGGGCGCTTCTCCGCCTCGTCCTCGGGGGACTTCTTCTTGCCGGACTTCTTCGGGTCGTCCTCCTCGTCGCCGATGCGGGGACAGACGACGTACGCCTGGTGGCCCTTGCCGACCTCCTCGCGGACCCGCTCCCAGGCGCGGGCCAGGAAGTGGGGTTTGTCGGCGGCGGGGACGACATGGGAGGCGATGGGCGAGCGGCCGGCGGGGAGCTGGTCGAGGACCGAGGTCTCCAAGTCGCCGAAGACCGTCATGGCGACCGTGCGCGGGATGGGGGTGGCCGTCATGACGAGGAGGTGCGGGGGCTGTTTGCCCTTGCCGCGCAGGGCGTCGCGCTGCTCGACGCCGAAGCGGTGCTGTTCGTCGACGACGACCAGGCCCAGGTCGTGGAACTGGACCTTGTCCTCGATCAGCGCGTGCGTGCCGATCACGATGCCGGCCTCGCCGGTGGCCAGGTCGAGCATCGCCTGGCGCCGGGCCGCCGTCCCCATGGAGCCGGTCAGCAGCACCACCTTGGTGGCGTGCTCGGAGCCGCCCAGCATCCCGCCCTCGGCCAGCTCGCCCATCATCTCCACGACGGAACGGTGGTGCTGCTGGGCCAGCACCTCGGTGGGCGCGAGCATGGCGGCCTGCCCGCCGGCGTCGACGGTGGCGAGCATCGCGCGGAGGGCGACCATCGTGTTGTGCGTGACGGTGAAGTTGTCGGTGACATACGCGTGGCTCGGGTGAGCGACGCTGATGCACTGGACCGGCTTCCGTCCCACGTGTTCCACAGTGCGGATGCCCCGACGGAAGGTGTTGTACTTCGCACGTGGACGTACGCGTTCGACCTTGCGGGTAAGCCGAAACGGCGGGTAGCCGTCGGGTAGCGCCACCGAGACGTTGAATGCGGCCTTCTTGGGCAGAACACGCGCCCGGCCCCCCAGGGAGCGCACGAGCCAAGCCACGTCGTCCGCCAACATCGGCGAGGCCGAGCACAGGGAAATACTCAAGCCGTTCTGATCAACCGTACCGTCGGTGTCCATGAGCCCCTGCAGGAGGGCGAGGCGGTTCTTGATCGACGTGTTCTTGAATTCGGCGGGAATGAACTTGCCATGCGACGTCAGCCCCCAAAGACCCAGATCACGCAAGATCTGGATGACCGGGTTACGGGCACCGCCCGAACGTCGGGTCAGCTGAATGGTGTAGTCGCACCGAGAACCGGTCACCGGGACGAGCCGACAGTCCGGAGCCACCGCCGCCACCAATGCATCGCGAATCTCCGCGTCGACGGTGGAAAACCGCAGATTGTGCCGGAACGAGCCGTCGCCCAACAGGAGCCCGAAAAGGTAGGGGTCCAGAGGAAGACCGGAATCGTCGCCGAGATCCACGGGGGTCGCCGCCGGGATGTACCACTTCGACGACCCGTTGGCCTTGAACAGATCGTGTCGGATTTCCCGGGTAGTCATCACCTTGGGGGGCTGACCACGGTCCCAGCCGCAACTCGTGCCGACGATCCAGAGGTGTTCGTCATCGCATTCCACCGAACTTCCGTCGGAGAGCACGACGCGCCACACATCCCGCTCCCCTTGCGGAAAGACCCCGTCGACCAGAGCGATCTCTCCTGCGGGCACAACGACCTCGTCGCCCACCCCCAGGTCTCCCATCCGACGGAAACCGCGGGGTGTGAGCACAAGCGAGTCCAGGGGTTGAGCTTTCCCGGAACCCACCTCGCCCTGCAGGAGGCGGTGCATCGGGTGCTCCGTCGCCAGGTCGTCGAAGATCTCCTTCGAGACCTTCCGCTGGCCCTCGGTGAGGGTGAAGGGGAGACGGTCGTCGAAGGCGGTGAGGAGGCCGTCGGGCTTGGGTTTGCGGGCGACGGCGGGGAGTTGGGCGTCGGCGTGCCGACGGCGGGCCAGGGCGACCTGGAGGACGAAGGCCTCGTCCCACTTGAGGCGGGAGCGGGCGTCGGCGATGTCGGCCTTGGTGTGGGGCTGGTGGATCTTCAGGAGGGCTTCGGGCAGGGTGACCAGGCCGCGCCCCTCACGGAGGGTGGCGGGCAGGGGGTCAAGGGCCTCCTGGGCGCTGGGCAGCACCGTCTGGATCGCCTTGCCGATCTTCCAGGACTCCAGCTTGGCGGTGGCGGGGTAGATGGGGATCAGGGCGCCGGCCCAGGTCTCGACCGTCTCCTCGCTGTCGCCGCGCAACAACTCGTACGCCGGATGGGCCAGTTGGAGGCGGCGGTTGAAGAGGGAGACCTTGCCCGCGAACATCGCGCGGGTGCCCGGCAGCAGTTCCTTGTGGGGTTTGTGGACGCCGTTGCCGAAGAAGACCAGTTGGAGCCGGCCGCTGCCGTCGGTGATCGTCACCTCCAGGCGCTGGCCCTTGCCGCGGGGGGCCCGCGCGGAGGCGAAGGTGTGCAGCCGGGCGTCGGCGACCATGGCGACCACCGTGACGTGCTCGTCCATCGGCAGCTCGGCGAGGTGGGTGAGCTGGCCGCGCTCCTCGTATCTGCGCGGGTAGTGGTGCAGGAGGTCGCCGACGGTGTGCAGGCCGAGGGACTCGGCCATCACCTTCGCGGTGGGTGGTCCGAGCACCTTCTTCAGTGGTTCTTCCAGTGCGGGCACGAGATCCATTGCACACCACGTCACTGACATCGCCGTATACGTCTGTCGAAACCCCTGGTCAGACGGCTCGTTCCGGCTTTAGGATGGCGCGCTCCGGCCATCCCCCGCGGTCACCGCCCCAATCGGGACCGCCCGACCCCGCGCCGACGTGCAGTCCCCCCACCGGCGCTGCGACGATGGACTCCCAGACCTCACAGTCATCCCAGCCGTCCCAGCCACCTCATACGTTCCAGGTCGACCTGCGTGGACTGGTGGACCTGCTCTCCCATCACCTCTACTCCAGTCCACGGGTCTATCTGCGCGAGCTGCTGCAGAACGCCGTGGACGCCATCACCGCCCGGCGCGCCGAGCAGCCCGACGCCCCGGCGCGGGTGCGGCTGCACGCGGAGGCGGGCGCGCTGCGGGTGGAGGACTCCGGCATCGGGCTCACCGAGGCGGACGTGCACAGCCTGCTGGCCACCATCGGGCGCAGTTCCAAGCGCTCCGAGGGGATCGCCGGCGGGATCCAGGAGGTCCGTTCGGACTTCCTCGGGCAGTTCGGCATCGGGCTGCTGGCCTGCTTCGTGGTGGCCGAGCGGATCCGGGTCGTCAGCCGCAGCGCCCGTACCCCGGACGCGGCGCCCGTGGAGTGGACGGCGAGCGACGACGGCTCCTACACCGTGCGGACGCTGCCCGCCGCGGCGCGGCCCGAACCGGGCACCACCGTGCATCTGGTGGCGCGGGCGGGGGCCGGGGAGTGGCTGTCGCCCGAGCGGGTGCTCACGCTGGCGCGGGACTTCGGTTCGCTGCTGCCGTACGACGTCCGGGTGGGCGAGGAGGCGGTCACGGACCTGCCCGCGCCCTGGGACCGTCCCTACCCCTCCCCCGCCACCCGCCGGGTGGCCCTGGCGCGGCACTGCCACGAGCTGTTCGGGTTCACCCCGCTGGACACGATCGAGCTGGACGTACCGCTCGCCGGGATCCGGGGGGTGGCGTACGTGCTGCCGTCGGCGGTCAGTCCGGCGCAGCGGGCGACGCACCGGGTGCACCTCAAGGGCATGCTGCTGACCGAGCGGGCCGAACAGCTGCTGCCGGACTGGGCGTTCTTCGTGCGCTGCGTGCTCGACACGGACAGCCTGCGGCCCACGGCCTCGCGCGAGTCGCTGTACGAGGACGAGACTCTGGCGGCCGTGCGGGAGGCGCTCGGCGAACGGATCCGGGCCTGGCTGACCGGGCTCGCGGCCGGTGATCCGGAGCGGCTGGCGGCCTTCCTGTCGGTGCACCACCTGGGCGTGAAGTCCCTGGCGCGGCACGACCGGGAGATGCTGCGGACGATGCTGCCGTGGCTGCCGTTCGAGACGACCGACGGGCGGCTGTCGCTGGAGGAGTTCGCGCAGCGGCACCGGGTGGTGCACTTCACGCGGACGGTGGAGGAGTACCGGCAGGTCGCGCCGATCGCCTCCGCGCAGGGCATCGGGGTGATCAACGGCGGTTACACGTACGACGGCGAGCTGGTCGAGGCGTTGCCGTCGGTGCGTCCGGGGACGGTGGTCGCGGAGCTGGACGCGGACACCGTGACGGCGCATCTGGACGCCGTGGACGCGGCGGAGGAGCTGGCCCTGTCGGGGTTCCTGGCGGCGGCGCGGGCCCGGCTGGACGCGGTGCAATGTGACATAGTACTGCGCGCCTTCCACCCCGTCTCGGTCCCCGCCCTCCACCTCGACGACCGCTCCGCCCGGCATGAACAGGCCCGCGCGGACGCCGCGGAACAGGCCGACGACCTGTGGGCGGGCATCCTCGGTTCGCTGCGCGGCAGCGCTCCTCGCGCGCGTCTGGTGCTCAACCATCTCAACCCCCTGGTCCGCAGGATCAGTTCGCTGGGCGACGCGGAACTGATCGGCACGGCCACGGAGTCCCTGTACGGGCAGGCCCTGCTGATGGCGCAGCGGCCGCTGAGGCCCGCGGACACCGCCCTGCTGAACCGGGCGTTCATCGGCCTGCTGGAATGGGCCACCCACGGAGAGTCCGCAAACGGAGAGTCCGCACACGGGGAGGACGGCCGCTGATGGCTGGGATCACGGACTTCGACTCCCTGCGCCGGGCGATGGCGGAGAACTCCGAACGGCCGGAGGGGCCGGCGCGCAACGCGCGCGCGGAGCAACTGCTCGCCGAGGCGGAGAAGCTGGGCATCCCGCTCGCCGTCATCGAGGCGCTCGGGCACCAGCTGAAGGTCTACAACTACAGCTCCGAGAAGGACAAGATGTTCGTCCCCTTCGCGCGTCTGCTGCGCATGTGGGACGAACGGCCCGAGGACTTCGACGAGTACGAGACGCACTCACTGCACTGGGTCTTCAAGTGGATGTCGTCCGGCATGCTCGACCAGCCGCACGTCCCGCTCGCCTCGATCGAGAAGTGGCTCGGCGAGATGGAGCACCGCTACCGGCTCGCCGGGCACTCCGAACGGGCCGTGCGCAGCGCCGAGTTCAGCGTCGCCGCGCACGTGGGTGACGTCCCGCGCGCGGAGCGGGCGTACACCGCCTGGCTCGCGGCGGACCGGGACAGCATGGCCGACTGCCACGCCTGCGAGCTGCACGGGCAGGGCTGGTGGCAGGCGGAGCGGGGCCGGGACGCGGAGGCGCTGCTGCTGTGGCGGCCGGTCCTGGAGGGCGAGTTCACGTGCGCGCACGAGCCGCACACGGTGCTCGCGTCCTCGCTGGTGCCGCTGCTGCGGCTGGGCCGCGCGGACGAGGCGCGCGCCAACCATCTGCGGGGCTTCCGGCTGGTGCGGCCCATGGAGAGCATGCGGGGCGCGTACGCGGACCACGTGGAGTTCTGCGCGCTGACCGGGAACGAGGCGCGGGGCCTGGAGCTGCTGGCGGAGCGGCCCGCGTACTTCACGGACACCGGGCAGCCGCGCAGCCGGCTGGACTTCCTGAGCGTGGTGGCCCTGCTCATGGACCGGCTCGTCGAGATGGGGCTCGCGGACCGTGAGGTGCCCGGGCCGGCCGGACGGTCCTGGACGGCCCGCGAACTCGCCACGCACGCTCGTACCGAGGCCCTGGCCCTGGCGGCGCGCTTCGACGAGCGCAACGGGACCGCCCACGTCAGTGAGCGGGCACGCGCGCGTATGGCGCAGAGTCCTCTGGTGGAGCGGCTGCCGCTCGGCGTCCGCGCGGTGCGCCCGGCGCCCGCCGCACCGGTGGCGAAGCCGGTCACGGTGTCCCCGGAGGAGGAGCGGGACCTTTTGGCCCTGCTGACCGAGGCGCGGCGCCTGTCGGACACCCTGCGGCCGAACGCCGTGGAGGCGTGGGCGGCGGTGGCGCGGGCCGCCGAGGGCGTCGAACTGGACGTCCGCGACCGCGCCGAGATCGTCGACCACCAGGCGATGGGCCGGGGGCCCGAGGGCGCCGAGCTCTTCGAGCGGGCCGCCGAGCTGTACGCCGAGGCGGGCGACCCGGGCGAGGCACTGGCGGCACGCACGCGTGCGGCGTACGTACGCGCCCTCACGGGCCGCGTCGACGAGGCCGTCGCCCAGGTCGCCGAGCCCTACGACGAGATCCTCGCCCTGTACGCCGACGAGGCGACGGGGCTGAGGCAGACGGCGTCGGTGCTGATGGGCCGGGCGCGGGTGCTGATGCGCCGGGTGCAGGAGCTGGCCGAGGCCGGGGCGGGGGTGAACGGGGAGGACGGGGCGGTCGGTGAGGTGCCGGACGAGACCGGCGCGGCTCCCTCGCGGGCCCCGTCCGCGGACGGCGTGCTCGCCGAGGCCGAGCGTGCCGTGCGGGAGTTGCTCGCCCTGGTCGGGGGGTACACCGGGGACGACGTGCGGATCGCCGCCCGGGAGGCCGAGGGTCTGGCCATGCTCGCGGAGCTGGCGTTGCAGGGCGGCGATCCGGAGGGGGCCGTGGAGTTGTTCACGCGGGCCTCGGACGGGTTCGTGGCGGCCGGGCTGCCGTGGTTCGCGGTCGAGTACGAGGCCCGGCTTGCGGGGCTGTCGCACCACCTGGGCGACATCGCCGGTACGGAGCGGGCGCTGCGGGCGGCCCTGGAGCACGGCGGGACGCAGCTGGAGGCGGTCGGGCGGGCCCAGCTGCATCTCCAGCTCGCCGAGGTCGTGGGCGGCCGGGGACTCGCCGTGGAGGCCGCCGAGCACTCCCTGGAGGCCGCGCACTGGGCCGACGAGGCGGGCGAGGGGCCCACGCTCGGTGCCTGGGCCCGGCATCAGCTGGGCGGCTTCCTGCTGCGGCAGGGACGGTTCGCCGAGGCCGCGGAGGTGCTGGAGTCCGCGCTGCCCGACCTGACCGTGGAGACCCACGGCGACGGAGCGGTCGTCCAGGCTCAGTGGTGGCTCGGTGACTGCCTGAGCGAGCTGGGCGAGCACCGGGAGGCGGCCGAACGGCGGCTGCGGGCCGCCGAGATCGCCCGGCACTGGCCCGAGCAGCACGACCACGCCACGCTCGCCCACCTCGCCGCCGAGTCCCTCGGGGCCGCCGGACTGCCCGCCGAGGCCGATCAGGCGTACGCGCGCGCGGGCGAGCTGTGGCGCTCGCTCGGCAACATCCACGGCCTGGTCCGCTCCCTGCGCGCGCGTGCGTGGCTCGCGCTGCGCGCGGACGACGGGGCGGACGCGGCACGGGAGTTGATGTCGGCCGCGGTCGGGGAGTGCGAGCGGGTGCTGGGCGCCGGCGAGGCCGAGGAGGAGGCGCGGGAGCGTCTGGTCGCCGAACTGGGCCACACGCACCGCCAGTTCGGGGATCTGCTGGCCCGTTCCGCCGCCGAGGACGCCGACGACGACGCGATCCGGGCCGCGCTGGAGGACGCCCTGGTCCAGGTCGGCGAGGCGGTCGCGGTGTTCGCCTCGCTGGAGGACGAGGACGCCCTGCACAGCCGTACCGGCGCCGAACTCGCCGCGGGCTGGCTGGAGGCCGACCTCGGCCGCCCGGCCGACGCGGCGGCCCGCGCGCGTGCCGTGCTCACGGCGTACGACGGAGCCGGCACCGAGGACGAGACGGCCCGGGACCGCCGCGCGGAGGCCGACCAACTGCTGCAGGTGACGCAGGAGCAGGCCAGGCCCTAGGTCACTCCACGCCGATCAGTAGCAGCGCGCCCTGGCGGCCGCCGCGGTAGACCACCGTGTCGACGGCGAGATAGGACTCACGCACGCGTGCCTCCAGTCGGGCGGCCACGGACTCCGGGGCCTCGTCGCCGAGGACGAGGGTGACGAGTTCGCCGCCGGCCTGGAGCATGCGGTCCAGGACGGTCTCGGCGGTGGCGGTGACATCGGTGCCGATCACCGCCACGTCGCCGTCGATGAGGCCGAGGACGTCGCCTGCCTGGCAGATGCCGGCCATGGTCCAGGACTGGCGCTCGGCGACGGCGACCTCGGCGTAGCGGGTCGCGCCGGCCGCCGAGGTCATCGACACCACGTCCTCGTCGAAGCGGCGCTCGGGTTCGTGCACGGCGAGCGCCGCGATGCCCTGGACCGCGGAGCGCGTGGGGATGAGGGCGACCCGGATGCCCTCGGCGCGGGCCTGCTCGGCCGCCGCGGCCGCGGTGTGGCGCAGATCGGCGTCGTTGGGCAGCAGCACGACCTCACGCGCGTGGGCGCGCCGTACGGCGTTCACCAGCTCCCCGCTCGCGGGCGGCTCCCCGGGGCGCGCGAGCACGGGGGTCGCGCCGGCCTCCGCGTACAGCCCGGCCAGGCCCTCGCCGGGCACGACCGCCACCACGGCACGCTGCACCCGCTCCCGGGGCGGCCGCTCGGCACCGGTGGTGTGCACGTCACCGGCGCCGAAGTGGGTGATCCGGATCCGGTACGGCCGCCCGGCCTCGACGCCCGCCTCTACGGCGGCGCCCGCGTCGTCCACGTGCACGTGCACGTTCCACAGCCCGTCGCCGCCGACCACGACCAGGGAGTCCCCGAGCGCGTCGAGCCGGTCCCGCAGCCGCGTCACGGCCGCGTCCTCGGCCTCCAGGAGGTAGATCACCTCGAAGGCGGGGCCGGCGTCCGTCCCAGGGTCGGCGTCCGCCACCGGGGCGGGGCACGCCTCGACCGCGGTGCCTGACCCACCCGAAACGATCTCCACGCGCGCGTGAAGCGCATCGGAAACGAGGTCGCCGAGTTCGACGTGCGCATGCGTCAGATCGCCCGGCACCGGCGCTCCCCCCGGCGTCTCCCCCGTGAACGTCTCGACCAGCGCGCCCAGCACCGTCACCAGCCCGCGCCCGCCGGCGTCGACCACGCCCGCGCGGCCCAGGACCGCCAGCTGGCCCGGCGTCGCGGCCAGCGCGGTGCACGCGCCCGCGTGGGCGGCCCGGGCGACCGATCCGCAGTCGTCCTCGGCGTCGTCCCCGGCCGCGTCGGCGGCGGCCGAGGCGACCGACAGGACCGTGCCCTCGACGGGGTGCGCGACGGCCTGCCGGGCCGAGTCGGCCGCGTGCCGCAGGGCGAGCCGCAGCCCGTCGCCGTCGGTGTGAGGCGTCTCACCGTCCTCGGCGAGCACCTGCGCCATGCCTCGCAGCAGCTGCGCGAGGATGGTCCCGGAGTTGCCCCGGGCGCCGATCAGCGCCCCGTGCGCCATCGCGCGCACGGCCTCCGCCAGGGTCGGCTTCCCGGCCTCCACGCCGGCCTCGTGACCGGCGAAGACGGCCTCGACCGCGGCCGCGGCGGACTCCATGGTCAGATACAGATTGGTGCCGGTGTCCCCGTCGGCCACGGGGTAGACGTTGATCGCGTCGATCTCCTCGCGCGCGCGTCCCAGCGCCTCCAGGGCGAGACCGCACCAGGTGCGCACCGCGAGAGCATCGAGGAATGTCTGCGGCACCCGCGCCACCTGCGCCTCCCTGAGCTGGACTGGACGCAGCGTAGACCCAGGGACGGTCGGTGCCGGAAGAGGGCGGGGGCCAGGGGTGTCAGCAGCCATGGTAGTTTCGTTGTACTGGCGCAGTCGTTGTATGCTGCTCCGGTTGCCCGATCCAGATCGGGCCATTCCCCTGGCAACGCCACTCAGATCTGATCCTGCGATCGCGATCCCGGCATGCCGGGATCCAACCGTAAGTGCATCTGAAGTCTTTGGAGTGACCCGTGGCTGCCAACTGCGACGTCTGCGGCAAGGGGCCGGGCTTCGGCAACAACATCTCGCACTCGCACCGCCGTACGTCCCGTCGCTGGAACCCGAACATCCAGCGCGTCCGTACCGTGGTCGGCGGGACGCCGAAGCGCGTGAACGCTTGCACCTCGTGCATCAAGGCCGGCAAGGTCTCGCGCTGACGCACAGCTAAGCGCGCGGCCACCGCTGGTTCGCTGCACTGAGCCGGTCCACCTCGTGTGGACCGGCTTTTTGCTGTGCTCCGACAATGCCGTGCCCTGACAAGCTGTACCCATGCGCTTCGGCATCCTGGGCCCCCTGGAGGTACGCACCGACGACGGCACCCCCGTCGACCCCGGCGGCCCCCGCCCCCGCGCCCTGCTCACCCTGCTGCTCCTGGCCGCAGGCCACCCCGTCTCCACGCGGCGGCTCACGGACGGCCTGTACGGCACCGAGCCGCCCGCCGGGGCCGCCAACGCGCTGCAGTCGCAGATCTCCCGGCTGCGCCGCCGCCTGGCCCCGCACACGGACGTCGAGGCGCTGCCCGCGGGGTACCGCGTCGCCGTACCGCCCCAGTCCGTCGACGCGCACCGTTTCGAACAGCTGGCCGGTCAAGGGCGAGCCGCCCTCGCCGACGGTGACCACAAGGGCGCGGCGGCCCGGCTGCGGGAGGCGCTCGCACTGTGGCGCGGGCCCGCGCTGCCCGACCTGCCGTCCGCGCACGCGGAGGTCGCCCGGCTCGAGGAGCTGCGGCTGGCCGCCGTACAGGACCGGATCGAGGCGGACCTGCGGCTCGGTGGCGGTCCCGAACTCGTACCGGAGCTGCGGGCGCTGCTGCGGGACCATCCGCTGAGTGAGCGGCTGTACGGGCAGCTGATGCGGGCCCTGCACGCGGGCGGGCGGCCCGCGGAGGCGCTGACGGTGTACGAGGAGGCCCGGCGCACCCTCGCGGACGAGCTGGGCGCCGACCCGTCGCCGGAGCTGTCCGCGCTGCACCTGGAGCTGCTGCAGGGCACCGAGCCCGAGCGCCGCCGCCTCCCGGTCCAGCTCACCCGTTTCGTCGGCCGCGAGCCCGAACTCGCCCGCATGGCCGCCCTGCTCGCCGAGGCCCGTCTGATCACCCTGACGGGCCCGGGCGGCGCGGGAAAGACCCGGCTGGCGATCGAGGCGGCAGCCGCCCTCACGAACCGCACGGGCACCGGTGCTCGCTCCTCCGCCGGCCGCCCGTCCCCCTCCACCGACGTCTGCTTCGTGGAGCTCGCTCCCGTCGCCGACGGGCAGCAGATCCCGTACGCCGTCCTGACCGCCCTCGGCGTGCGTGAGGGGTTTCGCAGCCGGGCGGCCGACAGTACGGACCGGCTGCTGGGGGCGCTGGAGAACCGGGACGTGCTGCTGGTGCTGGACAACTGCGAGCATCTCGTCGAGGACGCGGCCCGGGTCTCGGCCCTGGTGCTCGCCGCCTGCCCGGGCGTCCGTGTCCTCGCCACCAGCCGGGAGTCGCTCGGCATCACCGGCGAGGTCCTGGTCCCCGTACCGCCCTTGCGGCCGGAGCCCGCCGAGCGGCTCTTCCTGGACCGGGCCCGCGCCGTGCGCCCCGGTTTCGACGGCCACGCGCGCGTGCCCGACATCTGTGCCGCCCTCGACGGGCTCCCGCTCGCCATCGAGCTGGCGGCCGCCCGGCTGCGCACCCTCACCCCGGACGAGCTCGCCGAGCGGCTGGACGACCGGTTCCGGCTGCTCTCGCGCGGCGACCGCTCCAAGGCACCCCGGCATCGCACGCTGCGCGCCGTCGTGGAGTGGAGCTGGGAGCTGCTGGACGAGGAGGAGCGGGAGCTTGCGCGGCGGCTGACGGTGTTCTCCGGCGGCGCCGCCCTGGAGGCGGTCGAGGCGGTGTGCGGGCTGCCGTACCCGGAGGACGTGCTGGCCTCGCTGGTCGAGAAGTCGTTCGTGGAGGTGTCCGAGGGGCGCTACCGGATGCTGGAGACGATCCGGGCGTTCGCCGCGGAGGACCTGAGCGACCCGGGCGGTCTCGCCGACGCGCACGCCGCGTACTTCCTGCGGCTGGCCGAGGAGGCGGAGCCGAAGATCCGGGGCGGCGGTCAACTGCCGTGGCTGGAGCGGCTGTCCGCCGAGCACGACAACCTGGACGCCGCGCTGCGCCACCTCGTACGCCACGGCCCCGAGGATGCCCTGCGGCTGATGGCCGTCCTGTCGTGCTTCTGGCGACTGCGCGGGCTGCACGGCGGACAGGTGGCGTCGGCGCGTGAGCTGCTGGCCGCCGTCGGGGACGCGCCGCCTGCGGGGCTGACGGAGGAGTACGTGCTGTGCGCGATCAACGTGCTCCTCGGCGACGGCGAGGACGCGGCCGGCCGCGACGGGCTCGTCGCGCGCGTGGACGCCCTGCTGGCCGCGTACGAGGGTCCGCTGCGGCTGCCGTACATCCTCATGCTGTGGTCGCTGGCGATCGGCCCCCGGCCGGCGAGCAACGACCGGGCCATAGCCCTGGCCGGCGAGGACCCGTGGGCTCGGGCGCTGCTGGAGGTGGGCCTGGGTTTCCAGGAGCGGTTCGCGGGCCGGCCGCGGGAGGCCGAGGAGAGCTTCACCCGGGCGCTGGAGGCGTTCCGGGAGACGGGCGACCGCTGGGGCATGGCCAACTGCCTCGATCCGCTCGGCATGTTCGCCCTCGCGCGCGGGGACGCGCGGCGCGCCCTGGAGCTGATCGACGAGGGACTGGCGTACATGCGGGAGGTGGCGGCCCCCGAGGAGACCGCCGACCTGCTGCGCACCCGGGGCGCCGTGCTGCTGCACCAGGGCGACAAGGCCGGTGCCGAGATCCATTTCGGGCAGGCGCTGGCGCTCGCCCGTGACGCCGGTCTGCCCGACAAGATGGCGGGCGCCCGGCGCGGCCTCGGTGACGCGGCCCGGCTGGCCGGAGACCCGGCACGCGCGCGTGAGCAGTACGAAGCCGCTCTGGAGACCTGCGCCGCCAACTGGTTCAGCGTCGGTGAGACCGCACGGATCCTCATCGGGCTCGGGCGCACCGCCGTCGCCGAGGGCCGTGCCGAGGAGGCCCGCGACTGGTTCCGGCAGGCCGCCGAACTCGCCGTCGAAGGCCCCGGCGAACTCGAACTCGCCGAGGTGGCCGAGGCGTTGGCGTCCGTCGCCGGGTCGCCCGAACGGGCCGCCGTCCTGCTGGGCGCCGCGACGGGCCTGCGGGGCGCCCCCGACGTGGGCGCCCCGGACGTCGTACGCACCGAACGGGAGGCCCGCGCCGGGCTGTCAGCGGAGGCCTACGCGGCGGCCTTCGAGCGGGGCCGGAGCCTGCGGTCAGCGGCGGTCAGCGAACGGTAGGCGGACGGTCAGCGGCGCCGCCGAGGCTCACCGCATGACGAAGAACCTCAGCAACCTCAGTGTCCTGGTCTCCGGCGCGAGCGTCGCCGGCCCCGCCGTCGCCCTCAACCTGGCCCGTCTCGGCGCCCGGGTGACCGTCGTCGAGAAGGCCCCCGAGCTGCGCGGCGGCGGCTTCGCGGTCGACTTCCGCGGCCACGTCCACCGCAAGGTCCTCACCTCCATGGGCATCTGGGACGAGATCCACGCCCGTCAGACCCACATGGGCCGCCAGACCGTCGTCGACGCGGACGGCACCCCGCGCGTGGACCTGCCCGCGGACATGATGAGCGGCGACGTGGAGATCTTCCGCGGCGAGCTCGCGCGGATCATGCACGAGCGGACGAAGGACGACGTCGAGTACGTCTTCGGGGACTCGATCGCCACCCTCGCCGAGGACCCGCTGGGCGTGGACGTCACCTTCGAGCGGGGCGCTCCCCGCCGCTTCGACCTGGTCGTCGGCGCGGACGGACTGCACTCCCACACCCGTCGGCTGGTCTTCGGCGACGAATCCCGCTACCTGCGCTTCTTCGACCACTACGTGGCCGGCTTCGACGTCCCCAACCATCTGGGCCTCGACCGGACCGGCCGGGTCTACAGCGAGCCCGGCCGCGCGGTCGTCGTCGGCAACTACGACGGCGACCCGGACCGCGCCGGCGCGCTGCTGGTCTTCCGGTCCGAGGAACTGCGCTACGACCGCCGGGACGTCACCGCGCAGAAGCGGATCCTCAGGGAGCGTTTCGCCGGACTGGGCTGGGAGGGGCCGACGATCCTCAAGGCCCTCGAGGAGACCGACGACCTGTACTTCGACGCCATCGCCCAGATCCACGTCGACCGCCTCACCAAGGGGCGCGTGGCGCTGCTCGGCGACGCCGGGTACGGGGCGACCATGGGCGGCATGGGCACGGGTGTGGCGATCGTCGGCGCGTACGTCCTCGCCGGTGAACTCGCCCTCGCCGACGGCGACTTCCGTACCGCCTTCGCGGAGTACGAGACCCGGATCCGGGACTTCGCCAAGGGCTGCCAGAAGATCTCCGGGAACGCGGGCCCGTTCTTCGCCCCGGCGACCGAGCGGCGCATCCGCAGCCGGGACCGGATGTACCGGATCCTCGCCTCCCGTCCGCTGGCCCGCTTCTTCAAGCGGATGACCGAGAAGGCGGCCACGGACATCAAGCTGAGGGAGTACCCGTTCTGAGCGCCCAGGCGTGGTCCACGGGCCCGATCCCGCCGCCGAGGGCGAAGCCGGCGGCGACGGCCCCGGTGACGTACTCCTTGGCGGCGGCCACCGCCTCCGGCACGGTCCGCCCCTTCGCGAGCTGCGACGCGATCGCGGAGGCGAGGGTGCAGCCCGTGCCGTGCGTGTGCCGGTTGTCGTGCCGGGGCGCGCGCAGCCAGTGCTCCTCGGTGCCGTCGGTGAGCAGGTCCACGGCGTCACCGGGCAGATGACCGCCCTTGACGAGCACCCATCGCGGTCCGTACGACAGCACGGCCGCCGCGGCCTCCTTCAGCTGTCCCTCCGACTCGACCCGCACACCGGTGAGTTGGGCGACCTCGTCGAGGTTCGGGGTCGCCACGGTCGCGGCCGGCAGGAGCCGCTCGCGTACGGACTCCAGCGCGGACGCGGCCAGCAGCGGGTCCCCGTGCTTGGAGACGCCCACCGGGTCGACGACCGCCGGGGCGTCCGTCCCGGCGATCAACTCGGCCACGGCCTCGACGAGTTCGGCCGAGGCCAGCATCCCGGTCTTGACGGCCTGTACGCCGATGTCGTCGACCACGCTCCGGTACTGCGCCCGCACCGCCTCCACCGGCAGCTCCCAGGCGCCCTGCACACCAAGGGAGTTCTGCGCGGTGACGGCCGTGACGACGCTCATGCCGTGCACGCCGAGCGCCAGCATCGTCTTCAGGTCGGCCTGGACCCCGGCGCCTCCGCCGGAGTCCGACCCGGCGACCGTCAGCACCCGGGGCGGGGGGCTCATGACTCGATGTCCCCGAAGTGGTCCCAGCCGCCCTTGCTCGTCCACGGCGCCCCGTCGACCGTCACCTGGGGCAGCGCCGAGGGGTTGAGGACCTCCCCGATCACCTTCCAGCGCGCCGGGAGCTTCACGTCCGGCGGGAAGGTGGCCACGATCGCGTGGTCCTCTCCCCCGGTCAGCACCCACTGCATGGGATCGACACCGACGGCCTGTCCGATGTCGCTCATCTGCGAGGGGATGTCGATCGCGCCGGAGCGGATGTCGATGCGCACCTTGCTGGCCTCGGCGATGTGCCCGAGGTCGGCGATCAACCCGTCGCTGACGTCGCACATCGCGGTCGCGCCGAGCCCCGCGGCCGCCGGGCCCGCGTGGTACGGCGGCTCCGGGCGCCGGTGGGCCTCCACGAAGGCGCGCGGCGAGCGGAAGCCGCGGGAGAGCACCGCGTAGCCGGCCGCCGACCAGCCCAGCCAGCCGGTGACCGCGACAAGGTCGCCCGGCTGGGCGCCGCCCCGGGTGATGGGCTCCTGGTTGCGCAGATCGCCGAGCGCGGTGATCGACACCATGATCGTGTCGCCGCGTACGACATCGCCGCCGACCACGGAGGCACCCGCGACCTGGCACTCGTCGCGGATGCCGTCCATCAGCTCGCTCGGCCAGGTCACCGGCAGTTCGGCGGGCACGACCAGGCCGAGCAGCAGCGCGGTCGGCACGGCGCCCATGGCGGCGATGTCCGCGAGGTTCTGCGCGGCTGCCTTGCGGCCCACGTCGTAGGCCGTGGACCAGTCGCGGCGGAAGTGCCGGCCCTCCAGGAGGATGTCGGTCGAGGCCACCACCCGTCGGTCGGGCGCGGCGACCACCGCGGCGTCGTCGCCGGGGCCGACCCGGACCGCCGGGGTGGTGGTGAGACGGGAGGTGAGCTCCCTGATGAGCCCGAACTCCCCGAGCTCACCAACAGTGCCCTTCATTGCCCTTGCTCCCCTTCTGTCCCTGGCCGTTCCCGGTCGCGCGTCATCAGTGTCCTCGATACCGTCGAGGTGTCCGTCAACCTGTGTCGTGCCCACACCCCGGCGCGTGAGCCACGGCCTTCGCGGGTCTCCCCGCGGCGCGCGGCGACGCGATACCGTGGCGTTCCTTTTCCCCACATGATCCTCGTGGCCGCCCTGGAGGTTCCGTGGTACAGGCGTACATCCTGATCCAGACGGACGTCGGCAAAGCGTCGACCGTCGCCGAGACGATCAGCAAGATTCCTGGGGTGATCCAGGCCGAGGACGTGACAGGACCCTATGACGTGATCGTGCGGGCGCAGGCCGACACCGTGGACGACCTGGGCCGCCTGGTGGTCGCGAAGGTCCAGCAGGTGGACGGCATCACCCGCACCCTGACCTGCCCGGTCGTCCATCTGTAGCCCCCGTCTACCCTTGGCCGGTGAACTTCTTCCGTCACCGGCTCACCGGCCTGCCCATGCTCGCCCTGCTGGTCACGCTCGCGGGCTGCTCCTCGGCAGACGACAGTGCCAGGGCCGCGGTTCCCTCGCCTGGTGCGACGGTGACCGGGCTGTGCCAGAAGCTGGACAAGGTGCTGCCGGCCGAGGTGGACGGTCAGGATCGCCGGGATCCCGAGCCCGCGTCCGCGCTGACCGCGGGCTGGGGGAACCCGGCGATCATACTGCGCTGCGGTGTCGTACGGCCCGCGAAGATGAGCGATCCGGAGGCCGACGGGGTCGAGGTGAACGGGGTGGGCTGGCTGCTGGAGAAGCAGGGCGACGGCTCGTTCCGGTTCACCACGACCCTGCGCAGGGCGTATGTCGAGGTCACCATCCCCAAGGGCCGCACGGGAGACGGCATGTCCCCGCTCGTCGACCTTGCTCCGGCGATAAAGAAGGCGATCCCCGAAGGGATCGCCGACTGACCGCGAAGGTCTACCGAAGACCTGTCGACCTGCGCAGGGCCGCCTGGATGAGCCGGTCCACCAGCTCCGGGTAGCCGATGCCGCTCGCCTGCCACATCTGCGGGTACATCGAGATGGGCGTGAATCCGGGCAGGGTGTTGATCTCGTTGATGACGAAGCCCTCGCCGGTGAGGAAGAAGTCCGCGCGCACCAGGCCCTCGCAGGAGGCCGCCTCGAAGGCCTCCACCGCCAGGCGCTGGACCTCGGCCGTCTCCTCCGGGGTCAGGGGCGCGGGCACGATCCCCGGGGTCGAGTCGATGTACTTGGCCTCGAAGTCGTAGTACGCGTGCGCGTCCGGCGGCGGGATCTCCGCGGGGACGGAGGCCCGCGGACCGTCCTCGAACTCCAGCACCCCGCACTCGATCTCGCGCCCCACCACCGCCGCCTCGACCAGGATCTTCGGGTCGTGGCGCTGGGCCTCCGCGATCGCCTCGTCCAGGCCGGACAGGTCGTCGACCTTGGTGATGCCGATCGACGAACCCGCGCGCGCGGGCTTCACGAACAGCGGCCAGCCGTGCTCGCCGGCGAAGTCCACGATCTTCCTGCGGGCCGCGGACTCGTCCCGCTCCCACTCCCGGGGCCGGATCACCACGTACGGGCCGACCTTCAGCCCGAAGGAGGTGAACACCCGCTTCATGTACTCCTTGTCCTGGCCGACGGCCGAGGCGAGCACGCCCGCGCCCACGTACGGGACACCGGAGAGCTCCAGCAGGCCCTGCAGGGTGCCGTCCTCGCCGTACGGGCCGTGCAGGACGGGGAAGACCACGTCGACCTCGCCGAGCGCCTTGGGCACCGATCCGGGCTCGCTGACGACGACTTCGCGGTTGCCGGGGTCGAGGGGGAGCACCACGCCGCCCTCGCCCGACTCGGCCACGTCCTCGACCTCCGGGGTACGGCGGTCGGTGATCGCCATGCGGTCCGGCTCGTCGGCGGTCAGGGCCCAGCGGCCTTCCCGCGTGATGCCGATCGGCAGGACGTCGTACTTCGTCCGGTCGATGGCCTTGAGGACGGCGCCGGCGGTGACCACGGAGATCCCGTGTTCGGAGCTGCGCCCGCCGAACACGACGGCCACGCGCGGCTTGCGAGACGGCTGCTCAGGGCTCTGGGGAAGGTTCTCGGTGCTCATATCGCGTTGAGAGTACCCGGTGGTAGTGCCCTGAGACAGCGTGCGCCCCGGGGGGTCGCTCAGTGTCGTTCCGGCTTCGCGCTGCGCGACATCAGTTCCTTCAACGCCACGACGGGCGGCTTGCCTTCGTGCACGATGTCGACGACCGTCTCCGTGATCGGCATCTCCACACCGTGCCGGCGGGCCAGATCCGCCACCGACTCGCAGGACTTGACGCCCTCCGCGGTCTGCTTGGTGACCGCGATGGTCTCCTCCAGGGTCATGCCCTTGCCGAGGTTGGTGCCGAAGGTGTGGTTGCGGGACAGCGGCGAGGAGCAGGTGGCCACCAGGTCGCCCAGACCGGCGAGCCCGGAGAAGGTCAGCGGGTCGGCGCCCAGCGCGACCCCGAGCCGCGTGGTCTCGGCTAGGCCGCGCGTGATGAGCGAGCCCTTGGCGTTGTCGCCGAGCCCCATGCCGTCCGCGATGCCGACCGCGAGCCCGATGACGTTCTTGACCGCGCCGCCCAGTTCGCAGCCGACCACGTCGGTGTTCGTGTAGGGCCGGAAGTACGGCGTGTGGCAGGCCGCCTGGAGCCGCTGGGCCACCGCCTCGTCGGTGCAGGCGACCACGGCGGCCGCCGGCATCCGGGCGGCGATCTCACGGGCGAGGTTGGGCCCGGTGACGACGGCGACACGGTCCGCGCCGACCTTGGCGACGTCCTCGATCACCTCGCTCATCCGCATGGCGGAGCCGAGTTCGACGCCCTTCATGAGGGAGACGAGGACCGTGTCCGGGGCGAGCAGCGGGACCCAGTCGGCGAGGTTGGCGCGCAGGGTCTGGGAGGGGATCGCCAGTATCGTGAAGTCGGCGTCGCGCGCGGCCTCGGCGGCGTCCGCGGTCGCCCGGAGGTTCTCCGGGAGTTCGACTCCGGGGAGGTAGTCGGGGTTCGTACGCGAGGAGTTGACCGCTTCGGCGAGTTCGGCGCGGCGGCCCCAGAGGGTCACCTCGCAGCCCGCGTCGGCGAGCACAACGCCGAAGGCGGTGCCCCATGAACCGGTACCGAAGACCGCCGCCTTGACGGGCCTGCTCACTTGCTCGTCTCCCCCTCGTGACCGGACTGCGCCTGGGTCCTGCGCCGCTGCTCGATGCGCTCGCGGCGCGGGTCGTACGGCGTCTCGGGCGCCTTCTCGCCGCGGATCTCCTCCAGCAGGCGGGTGATCGCGGCCATGATGACCTCGGTGGCCTCCCTGAGCACGTCCGCGGTCATCTCCTTGCCGTAGAACCGCGTGAGGTCCACGGGCGGGCCCGCGAGCACGTGGTGGGTCTTGCGCGGCAGGATGTGCGGCCTGGTGCTGTACGGCGGCAGCAGTTCGTTGGCGCCCCACTGGGCGACGGGGATGACCGGGCACCGGGTCTGCAGGGCGACGCGCGCCGCACCGGTCTTGGCGGTCATGGGCCAGCCGTCGGGGTCGCGAGTGATCGTTCCCTCGGGGTAGAACACCACGCACTCACCGCGCTCCACGGCGTCGACCGCGGCGCGGAAGGCGCTGAGCGCGTCGGTGGACTCGCGGTAGACGGGGATCTGTCCGGTGCCGCGCATCGCGGCGCCGACGAATCCCTTCTTGAAAAGCCCGCTCTTCGCGAGGAATCGCGGTACCCGTCCGGTGTTGTACTGATAGTGCGCGTACGCGAAGGGGTCCACATGGGAATTGTGGTTCACCGCGGTGATAAATCCGCCCTCGGCCGGAATGTGCTCCATTCCGCGCCAGTCCCGCTTGATCAGAACCACCAGCGGCGGTTTGCAGAGCACCGCGGCGAAGCGGTACCAGAAGCCGATTCTGCGGCGGGGCACGCGCGCACCTTCCTCTAGGGGCCAAGCAGGTCGGCCCGGTACATCGGGCCGGGGGGCCGCACAAGTGTCGCCCCAGGCCGCCGGTCTGTCGAGAACACCGTACGCCCCGACGCCCGGACCACCAGATGGCCCAGGTGACGGCTGAGTGACAATGACCGCGAGAAGAGAGGGACGGAACGCTCGTGCAGTGGACGTTGGTCATACCCGTGAAACCCCTGGCGCGGGCCAAGAGCCGGCTCTCGGACACCGCCCACGACGGGGTGCGCCCGGGCCTCGCCCTCGCGTTCGCCCAGGACACGGTGGCCGCGGCGCTGGCCTGCCCGGCGGTGAAGGATGTGGCGGTCGTCACGGACGACGCCCTGGCCGGCCGCGAGCTGGCCGCGCTGGGCGCCCGTGTCGTCACCGACGAGCCGCACGGCGGGCTGAACGCGGCCCTGGCGCACGCGGTGACGGCCGTGCGCGCCGACCGGCCCGACACCCCGGTGGCCGCCCTGAACGCCGACCTCCCGGCGCTGCGCTCCCTGGAATTGGCGCGGGTCCTCGACGCGGCGGCGGAATTCCCGCGCGCATTCATGCCGGATGCCGCGAATATCGGCACCACTCTGCTGGCCGCTGCCCCCGGCCGGGAATTGCTGCCGGCATTCGGTACGGATTCCCGGGCCCGGCATCGCGCGTCCGGCGCCGTGGAACTGGCGCTCGACGACGTGGACTCGGTGCGCCAGGACGTGGACACCGGCGACGATCTGCGGGCCGCGCTGGCCCTCGGCGTGGGTCCCCGGACGGCGGCGGTGGCCGCGCGGTTGCTGATCCCGGGACAGTAGGCTGCGCTTCATGCAGGCGACCGCGTACACCTACGACGCCGATACGCGCAGCGGCAGTGTGCTGCTCGACGACGGAACCCCCGTCCCGTTCGACGCCGAGGCGTTCGACGCGGGCGGGCTGAGGCTGCTCAGGCCCGGTCAGCGGGTACGGATCGAGGTCGAGGGAGCCGAGGACGGCCCGCACATCACTCTGGTGACGCTGCAGACCTTCTGACCCGGCCGTCCCACAACGCGCCGCGGGCCGGGCTCCACGGGGAGTCCGGCCCGGCGCGTGAGTGCCCCTGTGCCCTTACCTGGTGCGGGCCGTGGCCTTCTTGGCGGTGCTGCGGGCGGCCGACTTCTTGGCGGGGGCCTTCTTGGCCGGCGCCTTCTTGGCCGTAGCCTTCTGGGCGGTGGTCTTCTTCGCCGCGGAGGTCTTGGCGGCGCCGGTGGTCTTCTTGGCCGTCGTCTTCTTCGCGGTGGTCTTCTTGGCGGTGGCCGTGGTCTTCTTGGCCGCCGTCTTCTTCGCGGTGGTCTTCTTCGCGGCGGCCGCCTTCGTGGTCGCCTTCTTGGCCGCGGCCTTCTTCACGGTCGTCGAAGCACCGCCGGTCAGGCTGCCCTTGGGCGCCTTCTTGACGGCGACCTCGCCGCCGCGGGGGAGCTTCTTCGAGCCGCTGACCAGGTCCTTGAAGCCCTGGCCCGCGCGGAAGCGCGGAACGGAGGTCTTCTTGACCCGAACCCGCTCGCCCGTCTGGGGGTTGCGGGCGTAGCGGGCCGGACGGTCGACCTTCTCGAACGAACCGAAGCCGGTGACCGAGACCCGGTCACCCGCGACCGTCGCGCGGACGATGGCGTCCAGGACCGCGTCGACAGCGTCGGCTGCCTGCTGGCGGCCGCCGAGCTTGTCGGCAATCGCTTCTACGAGCTGCGCCTTGTTCACGTCTTCCCCTTCGGAGACATCGCCAGAACGAAAGTGTTCAAGCTTTTTCGCACGTTAGGCAGATATATACCGCAAATCAAACACGAAACGGGCTAATCACCCGTGCGCCGCAACGAACTCGACTGTCCCGGCTGCGATCAGTGGTCCTCTTCGGGGATTCGCCCCTCGTCGAGGTCCGCTCCGAACGCCTCCAGACGCCTTGCCGCGTCGGCGAGATCGTGCTTGGCCGCGGCCGTAATGACCAGCAGCTTCCGGGTCAGCGCCATCCGTACGCCCTCCGGGACTTGCAGTGCGCGCACTCTTGTGTGCGCTTCCTTGAGTTGGCCCGCGACCGCCGCATAGAGCTCGAGTTGGCCGTCGTGTTCCATGCACAGATTGTGCCATCTGGGGCGAGTTGTCGCCTGCCCAGGGGGCAACTGCCACCTCAAACGGCCGTCCGGGCGTCTGCGGAAGTCACGGCTACAACCCTCGCGTACCCCGGCAACCCCCTTTCTAACGTGGGAAGTTGAACGAAGTCCAAGAGCCACGCGGGGCCGATCGGGTGCAGACATGGCAGTACCCCCGATCGGGCTGATCGGGGGTACCGGGTGGCTGAAACCAGCCGTGTTCAGATGCTCCGGAGGGGGCCGGAATCAGACCTGGAGCGTCTTCGGCTTGTACGAGGGCCGCTTCGCCTCGTAGGCGGCGATGTCCGCCTCGTTCTGGAGGGTGATGGAGATGTCGTCCAGCCCGTTCAGCAGCCGCCAGCGGGAGTTCTCGTCCAGCTCGAAGGAGGCGGTGATCCCCTCGGCGCGTACCTCGCGGGCCTCGAGGTCGACGGTGATCTCCGCCTCGGGGTCCTTCTCGGTGACCTCCCACAGGGCGTCCACGATCTTCTGCTCCAGAACCACGGTGAGCAGGCCGTTCTTCAGCGAGTTGCCACGGAAGATGTCGGCGAACCGGGAGGAGATCACGGTCTTGAAGCCGTAGTTCTGCAGCGCCCACACCGCGTGCTCACGGGAGGAGCCGGTGCCGAAGTCGGGGCCTGCGACCAGGACGGTGGCACCCTTGCGCTCCGGGCGGTTGAGGATGAAGTTCTCGTCCTTGCGCCAGGCCTCGAACAGCCCGTCCTCGAAACCGTCCCGGGTCACCTTCTTGAGCCAGTGAGCAGGGATGATCTGGTCGGTGTCGACGTTGGAGCGGCGCAGCGGGACGGCCCGGCCGGTGTGCGTGGTGAATGCTTCCATGACTCTCAGACTCCAGCGGGCGCGGCGGCGGTTACGTCGGTCAGGTCGGCGGGCGAGGCCAGGTGGCCCAGCACGGCGGTCGCGGCGGCGACCTGCGGCGAGACCAGGTGCGTACGGCCGCCCTTGCCCTGCCGTCCCTCGAAGTTGCGGTTGGAGGTGGAGGCGGAGCGCTCACCCGGGGCCAGCTGGTCGGGGTTCATGCCGAGGCACATCGAGCAGCCCGCGTGCCGCCATTCGGCGCCGGCCTCCTTGAAGACGACGTCCAGGCCCTCGGAGACGGCCTGCAGACCCACGCGCGCGGAGCCCGGGACGACCAGCATCCGTACGCCGTCGGCGACTTTGCGGCCCTTGAGGAGCTCGGCCGCGGCCCGCAGGTCCTCGATGCGGCCGTTCGTGCAGGAACCTACGAAGACGGTGTCCACGTTGATGGACCGCAGCGGCTGTCCGGCCGCCAACCCCATGTATTCCAGGGCCTTTTCGGCGGCGAGGCGCTCCGAAGCGTCTTCGTACGAAGCCGGGTCGGGGACGGACGCCGAAAGCGGCGCGCCCTGGCCGGGGTTGGTGCCCCAGGTGACGAACGGCGACAGCGAGGCGGCGTCGATGACCACCTCGGCGTCGAACTCGGCGTCGTCGTCCGTCCTGAGCGTCTTCCAGTACGCGACGGCCGCGTCCCACTCCTCGCCCTCGGGGGCGTGCGGACGGCCCTTGAGGTAGGCGAAGGTCGTCTCGTCGGGGGCGATCATGCCCGCGCGGGCGCCGGCCTCGATCGACATGTTGCAGATGGTCATCCGGGCCTCCATCGAGAGCTTCTCGATGGCGGAGCCGCGGTACTCCAGGATGTAGCCCTGGCCGCCGCCGGTACCGATCTTGGCGATGATCGCCAGGATCAGGTCCTTGGCGGTGACGCCCTCGGGCAGCTCGCCGTCGACCGTGATCGCCATGGTCTTCGGGCGGGCCAGCGGCAGCGTCTGGGTGGCCAGCACGTGCTCGACCTGCGAGGTGCCGATGCCGAACGCCAGCGCGCCGAAGGCACCGTGCGTGGAGGTGTGCGAGTCACCGCAGACGACCGTCGTACCGGGCTGGGTCAGGCCCAGCTGCGGGCCGACGACGTGCACGACGCCCTGCTCGACGTCGCCCAGCGGGTGCAGCCGTACCCCGAACTCGGCGCAGTTCTTGCGCAGCGTCTCCAGCTGGGCCCGGGAGACCGGGTCCGCGATCGGCTTGTCGATGTCGAGGGTCGGGGTGTTGTGGTCCTCGGTCGCGATGGTGAGGTCGAGACGGCGCACCGGGCGGCCGTTCTGACGCAGGCCGTCGAAGGCCTGCGGGCTGGTCACCTCGTGCAGGAGGTGGAGATCGATGAAGAGGAGGTCGGGCTCGCCCTCGGCGCGCCGGACGACGTGGTCGTCCCAGACCTTCTCCGCGAGTGTCCTACCCATCGCTTTCCCTCCGGCCGGCAAACGTCCACCGGCCCAACTAGAGATCTTGAGGAGACGGCGCACCCGGCCCCTGTTCACGGGCGTCCGTCATCCGGCCCGTTCGGTCAGCGGGCCGCTGTGGATACAAGGGTTGCGCGTCTCACGAAAAAAGGAACTTGCGTTTCACAGAGTGAGACGTGAGTATCGTTGCATGGACAACAGTAGCGGCGTCGGCGTTCTGGACAAGGCAGCCCTTGTCCTGAGCGCCCTCGAGTCCGGCCCGGCCACCCTCGCGGGACTGGTGGCGGCCACCGGACTGGCACGACCGACGGCCCATCGACTGGCCGTGGCCCTGGAGCACCACCGCATGGTGGCACGCGACATGCAGGGCCGTTTCATTCTCGGCCCCCGGCTGGCCGAGCTCGCGGCCGCGGCCGGCGAGGACCGCCTGCTCGCGACGGCCGGCCCGGTGCTCACGCATCTGCGCGACGTCACGGGCGAGAGCGCCCAGCTCTACCGCCGCCAGGGCGACATGCGCATCTGCGTCGCCGCGGCGGAACGGCTGTCCGGCCTTCGGGACACCGTCCCGGTCGGCTCGACGCTCACCATGAAGGCCGGCTCCTCCGCGCAGATCCTGATGGCCTGGGAGGAGCCCGAGCGCCTCCACCGCGGCCTGCAGGGCGCCCGTTTCACGGCGACGGCCCTGTCGGGCGTACGGCGTCGCGGCTGGGCCCAGTCCATCGGCGAGCGCGAGCCGGGCGTCGCCTCCGTCTCGGCGCCCGTACGCGGCCCGTCCAACCGCGTGGTGGCCGCCGTCTCGGTCTCCGGCCCCATCGAGCGCCTGACCCGCCACCCCGGCCGTATGCACGCCCAGGCGGTCATCGACGCCGCCGCCCGTCTGTCGGAGGCCCTGCGCCGCACCGGCTGACGTGCGGCCAGGCACGGGAACGGCAACGGGGAGGGCCCGCCTCAACGCCGCGGCAGACCCTCCCCGCTCCCCCGTCCCCCTGCGCTCCCCCTGTCTCAGCCGGTCTTCTCCGCCACCGGCGGCTGCTGCGAGCGGTGGGCGAACCGGTCCTTCGCGTACCGCCCCCGCCTCTCCAGCGGGATCTGCCCGTGCGCGGCGGCCAGCCCGAACGCGGGCATGTCGCCGTAGATGGACTCGTACGACCCCTCGGGCACGATGTACGTCTCGTGCCAGATGCCGACCTGCCCGCGCAGCTTTCCGGTGCGCTCCTTGTGGTTGACCGTGGCCCACGCCTTGTGGTGGAAGGCGTCCGGCGCGGTCGCGTAGGCGTACAGCTTCTCCTTGGACTCCCAGTACTGCACGACGTAGTACGTGCGTGGCGAGGCCGTCAGCAGGACGTGGCCGAGCAGTCCCCGCTCCGGGGCCTTCCCCAGCTCGCGCAGCATGCGGAACATCGCGAGCAGCACCGGGAGCCACAGCCGCACGGCCCGGAACTGATTGATCCGCATGCCGATCAGCAGGACGACGACATCGCCCTTCGCGTCGGCGGTCGTTCGGGACACCATGTGACCACTTCCCCTTGGTTGGCGACCAGCGCTATCCGAGTGGCGATGGTTGGATAGTGTCGGTATCCGAGAAGGAGCGCAAGACATGCGGCTCGCCGAACTGAGCACCCGCAGCGGGGTGTCCATCGCGACGATCAAGTACTACCTGCGCGAAGGGCTGTTGCCGCAGGGCCGTCAGATCAACGCGACGACCTCCGAGTACGACGAGGAGCATCTGCGCCGGTTGCGGCTGGTGCGCGCGATGATCCAGATCGGCCGGGTGCCGGTGGCGACCGTACGCGAGGTGCTGGGACACGTCGACGACGACTCCCTGGGCCGCACGATCCGGCTGGGCGCGGCCCTGTGGGCGCTGCCGCAGGTGCCCGAGCCCGACGAGGACGACGAGTACGTGCGGGCCGCGCACCGGGAGGTCGGCGCGCTGCTGGACCGGCTCGGCTGGCAGCACGCCAGGCAGCTGACGTCCATCTCCCCCGCGTACCGCTCGCTGGTGGTGGCGCTGGCCGCGTTCCGCCGGCTCGGCTTCGACTGGGGAGCCGAACAGCTCGCGCCGTACGCCGAGTTGATGCACCGCACGGCCGTGCTGGACCTGGACAACATGGAGGCGTACCCGTCGGACGCGGAGCAGGTCGAGTTCGCGATCCTGGGGGCGATCCTCAACGAGCCGGCCCTGCAGGCACTGCACCGGCTGGCACAGGAGGAGGAGTCGGCGCGGCGGTACGGGTTCGAATGAGGCCCGGACAACGCGGAAGGCCCTCCGCCGAAGCGAAGGGCCTTCTTGTCGTACCCCCGACCGGATTCGAACCGGCGCTACCGCCTTGAGAGGGCGGCGTGCTAGGCCGCTACACAACGGGGGCGTGGATCGTACAAGCGTTTAATGCACAACGCCGCAGATCCGAGCTGGTCTACCTGGACTCGAACCAAGACTAACTGAACCAGAATCAGTCGTGCTGCCAATTACACCATAGACCAATGTGGTTTAGACCAGTTCGTACCCCCGACCGGATTCGAACCGGCGCTACCGCCTTGAGAGGGCGGCGTGCTAGGCCGCTACACAACGGGGGCCCTAGCGATCCCGAGTTGATCGAGATCAGTACCCCCGACCGGATTCGAACCGGCGCTACTGCCTTGAGAGGGCAGCGTGCTAGGCCGCTACACAACGGGGGCGATGCGGGTGCAGTGCTTCATTCAAAACACCCGCGAGCTGGCCTACCTGGACTCGAACCAAGACTAACTGAACCAGAATCAGTCGTGCTGCCAATTACACCATAGGCCACTGGAACGCAAGCCCCTGCGGGGATCTTGTTCTAGTCTGCTCCTCCGGTTTCCGGCCTTTCGGCCCGCTCCCCGGCGGCGCAGGAAGAACATTACCTGAAGGTGGACGGGGCTCCAAAACGGGTATCCGCGCCGAGGACCGCGGGGAGTTCGGCGAGGGAGGCGATGCGGTGCGGGCCGGTGGGGGCATCCCCGGCGGCGTACACACCGTTGCGATCGATCCACACGGACATCAGCCCGGCCTCGGCGGCACCGCGCCCGTCGATCTCCGGATGGTCCCCGACGTACGCGACCTCGTGCGGGGCAAGGCCCAAGGCGTCGCAGGCGGCCAGGAACGCGGCGGCCTCCGGCTTGGAGACGCCGAGTTCGGCGGCGCACAGGATGACCTCGAAGCGGTTGTGCACGCCGAGGACGCGCAGCTTGCGGTCCTGGACGGTGAGGCTGGAGTTGGACAGCACGGCGTGTCGGTGGCTGGCCGCGAGGGCGTCCAGGACGGGCAGGACGTCCGGGAAGAGGGCCCAGGCGGCCTCGTAGTGACGCAGGTAACGCGCGAACCAGTCGTCGGCCTCGGCGTCGCTCAGTGCCTCGCCCAGGAAGACGCGGATGCGCTCCCGGCGCTGTCCCTCGAAGGTGACCTCGCCCGCCGAGAACCGCGCCCACTGCTGGTCGGTGATCTCCCGCCAGCGCACGACGGCCTCCGCCGCGGTGGCGTATCCGTCCAGCAGACCCTCGGCGGCGAGATGGGCTCCCATGCCGACGCGGTCAGCGGTGGTGTAGTCGAAGAGGGTGTCGTCGACGTCCCAGACAACGGCTCTGATCACCCTCACAGACTGGCACACTCGGGGCATGAGCGAGTATCGCGTCCAGTTCACCGTCGAGGCCCGCGCGGCCTACGACGCGCTGCCTCCCTCGCGTCAGGCCCACCTGGACAAGGCCGTGCGGATATTGGCACGTGACCCGTTCCGGAAGCATGCGACCGCCCCGTTGGGCCCCGACGAGCATCTGCGCAAGGCGTACGTCGCACCCGGCGTGATGCTGGAGTACGTGGTGGCCGGCGCGATCATGGTCGTCGTCGTGCTGGAGATCTTCGACGAGAGCGCCTACCTGATCGACGAACCCGACGCGCAATGACCGAAAGGTGAAGGGGCGGCACCCGGGGTTCCGGGTGCCGCCCCTTCCCTGTGCGTGAGCTACGCCGTCAGCCTCTCCAGCGCCGCGTCGATCCTCGCCAGCGTCTTCTCCTTGCCCAGGATCTCCAGGGACTCGAAGAGGGGGAGGCCGACGGTGCGGCCGGTGACGGCGACGCGGACCGGGGCCTGGGCCTTGCCGAGCTTGAGGCCGTGGGTCTCGCCGGCGGCCAGGACGGCCTCCTTCAGGGCCTCGGGGGAGGTCCAGTCGGCCGACTCCAGGTTCTCGCGCGCCGTGCGGAGCAGGGCGTCGCTGCCCTCCTTCATCGCCTTGGTCCAGGACGCCTCGTCGAAGACCGGCTCGGGGAGGAAGAGGAAGTCGACGTTGTCGGTGATCTCGGAGAGGACCTTCAGCCGGGTCTGGGCGTGCGGGGCGATCGCCTGCCACTTGGACTCGTCGAAGTCCTCGGGGGCCCAGGGGGCGAACGGCGCCTTCAGCCACGGGGCGCAGCGCTCCGTGAAGTCCTTCACGTCCAGCAGCCGGATGTGGTCGGCGTTGATCGCCTCGCACTTCTTGAGGTCGAAGCGCGCCGGGTTGGGGTTCACGTCCGCGATGTCGAAGGCGGCCACCATCTCCTCGACGGAGAAGATGTCCTGGTCCGCGGAGAGCGACCAGCCCAGCAGGGAGAGGTAGTTGAGCAGACCCTCGGGCAGGAAGCCGCGCTCCCGGTAGAGGTTGAGCGAGGACTGCGGGTCGCGCTTGGACAGCTTCTTGTTGCCCTCGCCCATGACGTAGGGCAGATGGCCGAAGGCCGGGATCTGCTTCGCGACGCCGAGTTCGATCAGCGCCTTGTAGAGGGCGATCTGGCGGGGGGTGGAGGAGAGCAGGTCCTCGCCGCGCAGGACGTGGGTGATCTCCATCAGCGCGTCGTCGACCGGGTTGACCAGGGTGTACAGCGGGGCGCCGTTCGCGCGGACGATGCCGTAGTCCGGCACGTTCTCCGGGGTGAAGGTCAGCTCGCCGCGGACCAGGTCCGTGAAGGTGATCGTCTCGTCGGGCATACGGAAGCGGACGATCGGGGTGCGGCCCTGCGCCTTGTACTCCTCGACCTGCGCCTCGGTGAGGTCGCGGCAGTGGCCGTCGTAGCCGGACGGCCTGCCGGCGGCGCGGGCGGCCTCACGGCGGGTGTCCAGCTCCTCCTGGGAGCAGTAGCAATGGTAGGCGTGACCGGCGTCGAGCAGCTTGGCCGCGACGTCCCGGTAGAGGTCCATGCGCTGCGACTGGCGGTACGGCGCGTGCGGGCCGCCGACCTCGGGGCCCTCGTCCCAGTCGAAGCCCAGCCAGCGCATCGCCTCGAGCAGCTGGTTGTACGACTCCTCGGAGTCGCGGGCCGCGTCGGTGTCCTCGATGCGGAAGACGAGCGTGCCCTGGTGGTGGCGGGCGAAGGCCCAGTTGAACAGGGCGGTGCGGACCAGGCCCACATGGGGGTTACCGGTGGGCGACGGGCAGAACCGTACTCGGACGGCGGGGGCGGGTGCGCTAGCCACGCTTGACAACCTTGTTGGTGAGAGTGCCGATGCCTTCGATGGTGACGGCGACCTCGTCGCCGACGGTGAGCGGCCCGACGCCTGCCGGGGTGCCCGTGAGGATCACGTCGCCGGGGAGCAGCGTCATGGCCTCGGAGATGTTGACGATCAGGTCCTCGATGGGGTGGATCATCTCGCTGGTGCGGCCGAGCTGACGTTGTTCGCCGTTGACGGTGAGCTGGATGGTCAGGTCGGACGCCCGGGCGAGGTCGAGGTCCGTCTCCACCCAGGGACCGAGCGGGCAGGAGCTGTCGAAGCCCTTCGCCCGCGCCCACTGCTTCTCGCGCCGCTGCACATCGCGCGCGGTGACGTCGTTCGCGCAGGTGTAGCCGAAGATCACGTCGGCCACGCGCTCGCGCGGGACCTCGCGGCACAGCCGGCCGATCACCACGGCCAGCTCGGCCTCGTGGTGCAGTTCCTCGGAGAAGGGGGGGTACTGGATCTCGTCGCCGGAGCCGATGACCGACGTCGACGGCTTGAAGAAGGCGAACGGCGCGTCCGGGACCTCGTTGCCCAGCTCCCTCGCGTGCTCCGCGTAGTTGCGGCCGAAGGCCACGACCTTGTTGGGGAGCACCGGCGGCAGCAGCCTGACCTTGCTCAGCGGGACCTTCGTGCCGGAGAGCTCGAAGTCCGCGAACGGGATGCCCTTGATGATGTCGAGGACGAGCTCGTCGGGCCTGTCGCCCTCGACCGCGCCGAAGGCGACGTTCCCGTCGATGGAGAATCTGGCGATGCGCACGGGATCCTTGCGCCCCTCACTGAGCCGGCTGGAGTCTGACGCTCCAGGCTAGCGCGGCAGGAGGAAGTCGCCTCGCGCATCACCGCCCGCGGGGGCGCCGCGAAAAGATCGCGGAGGCCCTGAGTGATCTACGCTCGGTGTGCGTACTAGTCCGCGACAGAAGCGGTGGTGGGGACGTCCACGAGGATGGTGCGCCTGGGGTTGGCGGTCTGCGTGGGAAGATCGACGGAGTGCTCCAGCTGCTCGGGGATCTGCAGCGCGTCGGCGTCCTCGAGGTGGGCCAGCGTGGTACGCCGCGGGTTGGCTATGTTGCGGAACATCATCGTCGTCTTCACGGTTGCACTGGACCTTGTCGTCAGTTGCGGGTGGGCGGTAGGCAGTTGCCTGCTTGTTGTAAAGCGTCAGGCTAAACATCCAATTCCCCGCCGAAGCCGTGAACTCCCCTTGATCAGCATGTGAGTTTGCTCACGGAGTCACGGGCAATCCGGTCAATTCAGGCCCGCAGCCCACCCCAACGAAACGGACATTGACTCCCTGAAGGCATCATTCCGCTCCTGATCATGGCGACTGGGACACCCATACCTCCCGAGGGACTCGCGGGCATTTGTCCGCTATGACGCGGATCCCGCTCTACGTCCGGTGACCCGGCACTCACATGGTGTCACGTAGGTCACGGCATGGTCCGTGAGCCTTGTTGGAGATCCGGCACTGTGCTGGAATGCCACGGACCGCCGCAGGATCGAGCCGGCGCACAGGGGGCGCGAGGGAGCGCCGAGTGGCGGCGAGAACGGGGGAGCCAGCGCCGGTCACTCACGACTACCGGGGGGCGCGTTCAGGGCGCTTTCCACAACGCCGACACCGTGTCTTTCCGTTCACGCGGAGGGGCGCCTGGTCCAGAGGTTGCGACGCTAGTGCAGGGACGTTTCAAGAGGGATGGCAGTGCTCCGGCGGAGCCGGAGCCGCACGGCGGGACTGGCCCCGGAAAAGGCAGTTCCTCCCCCCAGCACGCCCAGAACCCGGGCCCGGCCCCGTCCGGCGACGGCGGTGAGCGCCCCGGGCGCCCCGGCGTGTCGGCATCTTCGGGTTCACCGGCCCCCACCCCGGCGGTCAAGCCGCCCAAGGGCCCGAGCGGCCCCGGATCGCGCGTGGCGCTGCGCAACTGGCGCATCTCCACGCGTCTGGTCTCGCTGCTCGCGCTCCCCGTGGTCGCCGCCACCTCGCTGGGCGCGCTGCGCATCAGCGACAACATGAACGACATCCAGCAGCTCGACAACATGAAGCTGCTGACGGACATGACCAAGCAGGCCACCGAGCTGGCCGCCGCCCTCCAGGAGGAGCGCGACCAGTCCGCCGGTCCGCTGGCGCACGGCTCGAAGTCCAGCGACTACACGGTCAAGGGCTACCGGGACAAGACGGACCGGGCCAAGAACAACTTCATCGACGCGGCCGAGGAGATCGACGCCTCCGGCAAGGACGGCTCGCTCCAGGGCGTCCGCGACAGCCTCGTCGGTGTGGTCGGCGACCTCGAGACGCTGTCGAAGATCCGCGCCGGCGCCTACGAGACCAAGCTCAACTCCTCGCAGACGGTCGAGGCCTACCACCGCCTCATCACCCACCTGCTGGACCTCTCGCAGGACATGGCCGAGGCCACCAGCAACCCCGAGATGATCCAGCGCACCCGCTCGCTGGCCGCGTTCTCCTCCGCCAAGGAGTACGCGTCCATGCAGCGCGCGGTCCTCGCGGCGGCGCTGCCGGCGAACAACACCACCGTCGGTGACCTCTCGGAGAACGACCGCCTGTACGCCCAGTCGGCGCTGCAGAGCGAGACCTCCGACCTGCGCAGCTTCAAGAGCATCTACGGCACCGAGCAGGCCGTCTCCCTCCTCAAGCCCATCGAGGAGAACAACGCGACGATCACGGCGACCGACAAGTACGCGAGCCGCGCCCTCGCCTCCCAGGGCGGCCTGGACGACCTGCCCAAGCGCTCGTACCAGGACTGGGTGGACGACAGCTCGACCAAGATCGAGCAGATGAAGAAGATCGAGCACACGCTGCTCGAGGACATGGAGCAGAAGGCCCGCGCGCTCCGCTCCGCCTCCGAGCGCGAGGCGATCATCTCCGGTGCGCTGATCCTTCTCGTGCTCGGTGTCTCCCTCGTCGGCGCCTTCGTCATCGCCCGCTCCATGATCCGCTCGCTGCGCCGGCTGCAGGAGACCGCCAACAAGGTCGCCCAGGACCGCCTGCCCGAGCTGGTCGCCCAGCTGTCGGAGTCGGACCCGCAGGACGTCGACACCTCCGTCGAGTCGGTCGGTGTGCACTCCCGGGACGAGATCGGCCAGGTGGCCGCGGCCTTCGACGACGTCCACCGCGAGGCGGTCCGCCTCGCCGCCGAGCAGGCCCTGCTGCGGGGCAACGTCAACGCGATGTTCACCAACCTCTCGCGCCGCTCCCAGGGCCTCATCCAGCGTCAGCTCTCGCTCATCTCCGAGCTGGAGTCCCGCGAGGCCGACCCGGACCAGCTGTCCTCGCTGTTCAAGCTCGACCACCTCGCGACCCGTATGCGCCGTAACGGTGAGAACCTCCTCGTCCTCGCCGGTGAGGAGCCGGGCCGCCGGTGGACCCGTCCGGTCCCGCTGGTCGACGTGCTCCGCGCCGCCGCCTCCGAGGTGGAGCAGTACGAGCGCATCGAGCTGGCCGCCGTGCCGACCACCGAAGTGGCCGGCCGCGTGGTCAACGACCTCGTGCACCTGCTCGCCGAGCTGCTCGAGAACGCGACCTCGTTCTCCTCGCCGCAGACCAAGGTCAAGGTCACCGGTCACGCGCTGCCCGACGGCCGCGTCCTGATCGAGATCCACGACACCGGTATCGGCCTCTCCCCCGAGGACCTCGCGGCGATCAACGAGCGGCTCGCCTCGCCGCCCACCGTGGACGTCTCCGTCTCCCGCCGCATGGGTCTGTTCGTGGTCGGCCGGCTGTCCCAGCGCCACGGCATCCGCATACAGCTGCGCCCGTCCGACTCCGGTGGTACGACCGCGCTGGTCATGCTGCCCGTTGACGTCGCCCAGGGCGGCAAGAAGCCGCAGGGCAAGCAGGGTCAGGGCGGTCCGGGCGGTGCCGGTGGTCCGGCCGCCGCGCAGGCCGCCGCCGGTGCGGCCGCGGCACGGCGCCAGGCCGGTGCCGGTGCGCCGGGCGGTCCGGCTCTCGGGGCCGGCGGTCCCGGTGGCGGTGCCCTCGGTGCGGGCGCCGGGGCCGGCGGTGGCGGTCTGCTCGGAGCCGGTCAGGGACCGCGCGCCGCGCTGCCGGGTGCCGGCGGCAACGGACGTCCGGGTGCGCCGGGCGGCGCGCGCGGACCGCAGTCTCCCCAGCAGGGCCGGCCCGCTCCCGCGGGCGCCGGTGCCGGGTTCGGCCAGGCGCCGGGTGCGCCGCAGGGCCTGCAGGCGGCTGGCGCGGGTCAGGACAGCTTCGGCGGCGCTCGTGGCGCCGTACCGCCGCAGTCCGCGGGCCCCGAGCAGCCGCAGCCGCAGGAGGGCCGCGGCCGGCGTGGGCGTCTGCCGCAGCTGCCGGGCCGCGGTGGTCCGCGGGCCGAGCTGCCGGGCGGCAACCAGCAGCGCACGCCGAGCTGGAGCGACGACAACGCCCAGCCGCCGGTGCCGCGCGCCTCGCTGGACACCCCGCGCGGGCACGACGAGACCTCCCGGATGCCGCGCGTCGACGACCGTCACGGTCCGGGCGCGACGGCGGAGATGCCGGCGATCGGCCGGTCCGACGACCGCCACGGTCCCGGCGCCACCTCGAACTTCCCGCGTCCCGACTTCGGTACGCCCAACAACCCGCAGCACACGGGCCAGTTCGCCCGTCCGGGCGCCGACTCCCCGCAGAACACCGGGCAGTTCGGCCGACAGGACTTCGGAGCTTCGCAGCCCGGGGCCAACGGCTCCCAGGAGCCGGGGCAGTTCGTCCGCTCGGACGTCTTCGGCACCCCGAACGGCCGGAACAACCCGAACAACCCGGCGAACACCGGCCAGTTCGCGACCCCGGCGTTCGACAGCGGCTCGACCGGCCAGTTCCCCGCGCCGGGCTTCGACCCCAGCTCCACCGGCCAGCACTCGCTGCCGGGCCGTCCGAACCACAACGGCACGGGCCAGTTCGAGCGCCCGCAGAACGGCGGCGCCGACTTCGGTGCCCCGCGCCCGCCCGTCCCGCCGCGTCCGCAGCAGCGGCCCGTCCGCCAGGAGCCCGAGGCACTGCCGCCGGCGACCGGTCCGGGCGACGGCCGCACCCCGCTGTACGACACGCTGGAGACCAACTGGTTCCACGGCGGACAGGGCGAGCGGCAGGGCCCCGGCAACGGCTCCGCCCCCCAGCAGCCGCAGGCTCCTGCAGCTGCCCCCCAGCGTTCCGCGGCCACCGGCGGCTGGCGCACCTCCCCGAACGACGACCTCGTCCGGCAGGCGGAGCGCGTACGGCAGCCGGCCGCGGGCGGCGTCACCACCTCCGGTCTGCCGCGCCGGGTGCCCCGGGCGAACCTCGTCCCGGGCACGGCTCAGCAGCAACAGCACCAAGCCGGTCCGCAGGTCTCGCGTGCGCCTGACGACGTACGCGGCCGGCTGACCAATCTCCGTCGGGGCATCGCGCAGGGTCGCCAGGCCGGTACCGGCCAGACCGGCAGTTTCCCGAGCCCCACTCACCAGCAGGAGCGATAGTTGAGCCAGATGAGCCAGGCGGCACAGAACCTCAACTGGTTGATCACCAACTTCGTGGACAACACCCCAGGTGTGTCCCACACCGTCGTCGTCTCCGCCGACGGTCTTCTTCTGGCGATGTCGGAAGGCTTTCCGCGGGACCGCGCCGACCAGTTGGCGGCCGTCGCGTCCGGGCTCACCTCGCTGACCGCCGGGGCCTCCCGGATCTTCGAGGGCGGCAGCGTGGCGCAGACGGTCGTGGAGATGGAACGCGGGTTTCTGTTTTTGATGTCCGTCTCGGACGGTTCGTCCCTGGCCGTGCTCGCGCACCCCGAGTGCGACATCGGCCTGGTCGGCTACGAGATGGCGCTGCTCGTCGACCGGGCAGGTGCGGTCCTCACACCGGACCTGCGGGCCGAACTACAGGGCAGTCTGCTCCACTGACCCACCCAGGATCCACCCCCCTCACCACATCACCGTCCGGCCGCCACAATCCCCCCACCGGCCCCGTCAGACGGCTTGCCCGACCGACTTGCTGTCCCGCCCGGAGGATTCATGACCCCGCCCACCGCCTCTCATGATCCGTACGCGGAGCCGTACGAGGATGAGGGCGACCAGCCGCTGGTACGTCCGTACGCGATGACCGGCGGCCGGACCCGGCCGCGCTACCAGCTCGCCATCGAGGCACTGATCAGCACCACGGCCGACCCCGCAGCACTCATGGGGCTGCTCCCGGAGCACCAGCGCATCTGCCACCTGTGCCGTGAGGTGAAGTCGGTCGCCGAGGTGTCGGCGCTCCTGGCCATGCCGCTGGGCGTGGCCCGGATTCTTGTCGCGGACCTGGCCGAGGCCGGACTCGTCGCGATCCACCAGCCCGGTGGTGACGAGACGACCGGTGCGCCGGACGTGACCCTGCTCGAAAGGGTGCTCAGTGGACTTCGCAAGCTCTGACGGAGGGCGGGCGACCACCTCCGCGAAGATCGTCGTCGCCGGTGGCTTCGGCGTCGGCAAGACCACCTTCGTGGGAGCGGTCTCCGAGATCAACCCGCTGCGCACGGAGGCCGTCATGACGTCCGCCAGCGCGGGCATCGACGACCTCACTCACACCGGGGACAAGACCACCACCACGGTGGCCATGGACTTCGGCCGTATCACGCTCGACCAGGACCTGATCCTGTATCTGTTCGGCACGCCCGGTCAGGACCGCTTCTGGTTCATGTGGGACGACCTGGTGCGCGGTGCGATCGGCGCGGTGGTGCTCGTGGACACCCGGCGCCTGGCCGACTGCTTCCCGGCGGTCGACTACTTCGAGAACAGCGGTCTGCCCTTCGTGGTCGCGCTCAACGGCTTCGACGGGCATCAGCCCTACCAGCCCGAGGAGGTGCGCGAGGCCTTGCAGATCGGCCCCGACACCCCCATCATCACGACGGACGCCCGGCACCGGGCCGATGCCAAGAGCGCGCTGATCACACTGGTCGAGCACGCTCTCATGGCACGGCTGAGGTAGCCCCCAAATCCGCCATGCCGTACGGCAGTTGTCGTAGACGCTCCGGAGCCGACTGTGGCCTTTGACACGGTCGGCCCCGGTGTTCATAACGTTTCGGCAGAGGAATCGCGTGGTATGGCCACGCGTGGTCGTCGTCCGGTGTCGCTGTGCACACACGGGCCCCGTCTTTTGACGGGGCTCGCTCTTTATGACCGTTTTATCTGGGGCTTACATCACATGGAATCCGCGCTTTCCGCTGTTTGGAAGAGCGCTGGCCCTCGTGCTGGAATGCCTGAACTGCCTATAAGTCAAAGACGTACTCAGTAGTACTGCGTACTCAATGGCGTACTGGGCTCTGAGACACTGCGGCACAACGTTGGTGCCCGCCGCCGAGAGGTTGTTGGTCGAGTGAGGCGAAGCAAGAACGGTCCCGAGCCGTCGGCGCGGGGCAACTTCACCCCGCCGCCGCGCGGAGCGGCGCCCGCCCCTGTGTCCGTACCGGAGCCTGCGGCCGCTCCCGCCTCGGGCGGCGGCCGTTTCTCCCCCCGCAACTGGCGGGTGCCCACCCGGCTGAACGCGATCCTGCTCATACCCGTGGGCGTGGGTCTGGTCATGGGCGGCTTCCAGGTGAAGAACTCGATCGACACCTGGCAGGAGGCCCAGGACGCGGAGAACACCGCGCGTCTGGTCCAGGCCGCCCTGACCTACAGCAACGCCGTCACCAACGAGCGCGACGTGACCGCCGCGCCGCTGCTGCTGGGCAAGGGCCAGAAGGACCCGACGGTGGTCGCGGCCCGCAAGGCCACGGACGACGCCGCGGACGCCTTCGACAAGGCCGCGCAGAACATGCCGAACCGGCCGGGCCTGGAGCGGCGCCTGGAGCGCTTCCGCAAGGTGGAGCCGGAACTCACCTCGCTGCGCGCCAAGGCCTACACCTCCAGCTTCAAGGGCGTGGGGACCGAAGAGGCCTACGTCAACCTGGAGCACCCGCTCCTGGAGTTCTCCAACGAGCTCGGCCTGGGCACCGGCAACATCACCAGCTACGGCCGCTCGGTCTACGCCATCGCACTCGCCAAGGGCGCGCTCTCCCTGGAGCGCTCCATCGGCATGCACCTGCTGGTCGCGCCGGGCCCGGGCAAGGAGAGCCTGGCCACCCAGCGCACCGCCCTCACCTCGTACGCCTACCTGGAGGGCATCGCCATCCAGGAGTACCAGGCCGGCGGTACCGACGAGGACATCGCGAAGCTCAACAAGGCCCTGGCGAAGGTGCAGACCGACGGGGCGGCCCTGGTCAAGCAGGCCGCCGCGAAGGCCGCGGCCGAGAACAAGACCTATGTGCCGCCGCCGTCGAACCCGGTCGACACGATCACGGCGATGTCTCAGCTGCAGAGCACCGACCCGTCCGCGCGCGCCGCCCTCGCCCAGAAGGGCATCACCGCGGAGAACTGGTGGGCCGGCACCACCCTCAAGTACGAGGCGTACCGCAAGCTCGAGGAGGACAAGGCCGACACCGCGGTGAGCGAGGCCTCGGACATCGCGAGCAACGCCAAGCGTGACGCGCTGATCACCGGTGCCATCGTGATCGTGGCCCTGCTGCTGGCGTTCATCCTGGCCGGCGCGGTCGCCCGCCAGATGTCCCGCTCGATGCGCCAGCTGCGCAACGCGGCCTTCGGCATCGCCGAGCAGCGTCTGCCGATGCTGGTCGACCAGCTCTCGCGCACCGACCCCGGCCGGGTCGACACCCGGGTCGCCCCGATCCCGATCCACACCAAGGACGAGATCGGCGAGGTCGCCCGCGCCTTCGACCAGGTCCACCGCGAGGCCGTGCGGCTCGCCTCCGAGCAGGCCCTGCTCCGCGGCAACATCAACGCGATCTTCACCAACCTCTCCCGGCGCAACCAGTCGCTGATCGAGGGCCAGCTGACCCTGATCACCGACCTGGAGAACAACGAGGCCGACCCGGACCAGCTGGAGAACCTCTTCCGCCTGGACCACCTCGCCACCCGTATGCGCCGCAACGGCGAGAACCTCCTGGTCCTCGCCGGCGAGGAGCCCGGCCGCCGCTGGGACCAGCCGGTCCCGCTGGTCGACGTGCTGCGTGCCGCCTCCTCCGAGGTGGAGCAGTACGAGCGCATCGAGCTGTCCGGCGTCCCGGAGGCCGAGATCCACGGCCGCGCGGTCACCGACCTCGTGCACCTGCTGGCCGAGCTGCTGGAGAACGCGACGACGTTCTCCTCCCCGCAGACCAAGGTCCGCGTCACCGCGACCCGGCTGCCCGACGGCCGCATCATGATCGAGATCCACGACAAGGGCATCGGCCTCACCGCCGAGGACTTCGCGGACATCAACCACAAGCTCGCGAACCCACCCACCGTGGACGCGGCGATCTCGCAGCGCATGGGCCTGTTCGTGGTCGGCCGGCTGTCCGACCGGCACGGCATCCGGGTCCAGCTGCGCCCCTCCGGCGAGCAGGCCGGCACCACCTCGCTGGTCATGCTGCCGGACGCGATCACCCACGGTGGTGGCGGCGAGCAGCAGATGAACCGTGACGAGTTCACCGTCTCGCAGATCATCCCGGAGCAGAACTTCCACGGCGAGGACTTCAACACCGGCCTGCCGATGCGCACGGCCGCGGAGCTCGGCTTCGACGACAGCCGCTACTCCGACGTCCCCGACGACATCCGCGAGCTCGACCCGGTCGGCCGCTCGCTGATGCGCGAGGAGCGCCGGGCCGCCCTGGAGGCCCAGAGCACCCAGGGCCCGGAGCAGGAGTCGCCGGAGACCTCGCCGTACGCGGACGCCTTCGACGCGCCGCAGGCCTACGACAACGGCCAGGGCGGCTACTCGGAGCAGCAGCGGACCGGCACCTTCGACCCGCGCCCGGCGTACGAGGAGCAGCAGCAGTCTCCGTACGAGGAGCAGCGCACCTCGTACGAGGAGCCGGCCCAGTCGCCGTCGTACGAGGAGCCGTACTTCACGTCGAACGGTTCACTGCCGCAGAACGACCCGTTCTCGTCCAACGGGGGCTACCCCGAGCCGACGTATGCGGAGCCGGTCCAGGAGGAGCCCGCGGCCGCCCGTGCCGCCGCCCCGGACTCCTTCCCCGCCTTCGAGCAGCGCCGCTACCAGGACGACTGGCCGCAGCCCGACAGCTACCAGAACGGCTACCCGGACCAGTACGCTCCGGAAGCGGAACCTGCGCAGGCCGCTGACGCGGGTGAGCACGAACGCGTAGGCTTCGACCGTCCGGGACCGGCCCCCTCCGCCGTCCACGAGCTGACCGACGCCGGGCTGCCCCGCCGCGGATCCTTCGCGAGCGGTACCAGCGGTTCGAACGGCACGCGGCACGTGAACCAGGAGCCGTCGGTTCCCGCTCCGGTTTCGGAGAACAATGGCGAGACCAGCAGCTGGCGTTCGGCGAACGACGAACGCTGGCAGCAGGCCGCGCAGTTGCGCAAGCCCAAGGCGGGCGGGGTCACCTCCTCCGGACTGCCGCGACGGGTGCCCAAGGCGAACCTGATCGAGGGAGCCGCCGAGAGCACCCCTCAGGGAGGCCCATCGGTCTCCCGTGCCCCGGAGGACGTCCGGGGCAGGCTGAGCAACCTGCGTCGGGGCGTCCAGCGCGGACGCAGCGCCGGCGCAGGCAGTGAAACGAACGGTCAGGGCTTCGGTTCTGACAGCACCTACAACCAGGAGCGTTAGTGTGAGCCCGATGAGCCAGGCGGCACAGAACCTGAACTGGTTGATCACCAACTTCGTGGACAACACCCCGGGGGTGTCCCACACGGTGGTGGTCTCCGCCGACGGACTCCTTCTGGCGATGTCCGAAGGGTTTCCCCGTGACCGAGCCGACCAGCTTGCGGCTGTCGCCTCCGGTCTGACGTCACTCACGGCGGGCGCCTCCCGGATCTTCGAGGGTGGCGCCGTGAACCAGACGGTTGTGGAGATGGAGCGGGGATTCCTGTTCATCATGTCCGTATCCGACGGTTCCTCGCTCGCGGTCCTCGCGCACCCGGAGGCGGACATCGGCCTCATTGGGTACGAGATGGCCCTTCTGGTGGACCGAGCCGGTTCGGTCCTCACACCTGATCTCCGTGCGGAGCTCCAGGGCAGCCTGCTCAACTGACAGACAGACGGTGCGTTTTGGCGTCCCGGGGCCGTAAGGTTTCGGGACGCGGCTCCACAGGGATGGGTGCCCGGCACAGTCGGAGGAGGAGAAAGTGGCAACACCCCCAGGCGGTTCGAATTCGGGCAACTGGTCGTACGGCCCTGCCCAGGGCCACGGCGACGGTGCTCAGAACCCGAACCGTTACAACTTCCCCTCCGCCCCGAGCCCGCGGCATCAGCAGCCGTACGCGCCACAGGGCCCCGGGCCGTCGCCGTACGACCAGCCGCCGGCGCCGCGTATCCAGCCCGTACAGCCGCAGCGACGCTCTCCTGAGCCGGCGCCCGCGGGGGCGTCGAACAATCCCCTGGTGCGTCCGTACGCCATGACCGGCGGCCGGACGCGCCCGCGCTACCAGCTCGCCATCGAGGCGCTGGTGCACACCACCGCGCAGCCGCACCAGATGCAGGGCCAGCTGCCCGAGCATCAGCGGATCTGCAACCTCTGCCGAGAAATCAAGTCGGTGGCGGAGATCTCCGCCCTGCTGACCATCCCTCTCGGCGTGGCCAGGATCCTCGTCGCCGACTTGGCGGAGGCGGGACTGGTCGCCATCCATCAGCCCGGCGGCGACGAGAACGCCGGCGGCCAGCCAGACGTGACACTGCTCGAAAGGGTGCTCAGTGGACTTCGCAAGCTCTAGCGGCGGTCCTTCCCGCTCCACCACCTCGGCGAAGATCGTGGTGGCGGGTGGCTTCGGCGTGGGCAAGACCACGTTCGTCGGGGCCGTTTCGGAGATCAACCCGCTGCGCACAGAGGCCGTCATGACGTCCGCTTCGGCAGGCATCGACGACCTCACCCACACCGGAGACAAGACGACCACCACGGTCGCCATGGACTTCGGCCGCATCACCCTGGACCAGGACCTGATCCTGTACCTCTTCGGTACGCCGGGTCAGGACCGCTTCTGGTTCATGTGGGACGACCTGGTCCGCGGTGCCATCGGGGCGATCGTCCTGGTGGACACCAGGCGCCTGGCCGACTGCTTCCCCGCGGTCGACTACTTCGAGAACTCGGGTCTCCCCTTCGTGATCGCCCTCAACGGCTTCGACGGCCAGCAGCCGTACAACCCGGACGAGGTGCGTGAGGCGCTGCAGATCGGCCCGGACACGCCGATCATCACGACGGACGCGCGGCATCGGGCGGACGCGAAGTCCGCGCTGATCACGTTGGTCGAGCACGCGCTGATGGCTCGGCTGCGGTAACCATCCCTGTGAAGGGGGCCCCTCCCAACCGGGAGGGGCCCCCTTTTCTGTGCCCGATGACGTGGGCCCGAGGCACGCAGAAGGGCCCCTCCCGGTCGGGAGGGGCCCTTCTGCGTGCCTCGGGCTCAGCGCCAGCTGTGCGGGGCTCGGAAGCCGCCCTCGCGTTCCAGGCGGCGCCAGCCGGCCTTCTGGCGGCCGCGGTGAGTGGGCTCGGTGGCGGGCTGGGCGGCCGCGCGGGCCAGGAGGACGGCCGTGATGGCGGCGACTTCCTCGGGGTCGGCGTGGCCCTTCTCGACGCGGATGTCAGGGGTGCTCATAGGTCTCAGTCTCCGTGAGAGAGGTTTCCGCGAGGGTGTCGCGGAGGGTCCGCTGGGTTACTGCGGGGGGTTGCCGTGCTTGCGGGAGGGCAGGTCGGCGTGCTTGGTCTGCAGCATGGCGAGGGAGCGGATGAGCACCTCGCGGGTCTCGGTCGGGTCGATGACGTCGTCGACCAGTCCGCGCTCGGCCGCGTAGTACGGGTGCATCAGCTCGGACTTGTACTCCTTGACCATGCGGGCCCGCATGGCGTCGGGGTCCTCGGCCTCGGCGATCTGCCGCCGGAAGATGACGTTGGCGGCACCCTCGGCGCCCATCACGGCGATCTCGTTCGTCGGCCACGCGTACGTCAGGTCCGCACCGATGGACTGGCTGTCCATGACGATGTAGGCACCGCCGTACGCCTTGCGCAGGATCAGCGAGATCCGCGGCACGGTCGCGTTGCAGTAGGCGTAGAGCAGCTTCGCGCCGTGGCGGATGATGCCGCCGTGCTCCTGGTCGACGCCCGGGAGGAACCCGGGGACGTCCAGGAAGGTGACGATCGGGATGTTGAAAGCGTCACACATCTGGACGAAACGCGCAGCTTTTTCACTCGCCTCGATGTCCAGCACCCCGGCGAGGGTCTGCGGCTGGTTCGCCACGATGCCGACGACCTGGCCGTCCAGCCGGGCCAGCGCGCAGATGATGTTCCGCGCCCAGCGCTCGTGGACCTCCAGGTACTCCCCGTCGTCGACGATCTCCTCGATGACCTTGGCCATGTCGTACGGGCGGTTGCCGTCGGCCGGGACCAGGTCCAGCAGGACGTCGGAGCGGCGGTCGAGCGCGTCCGTGGACTCCACCCGCGGGGGGTTCTCGCGGTTGTTCTGCGGGAGGAGGGAGAGGAGGTAGCGCACCTCGGCGATGCAGGTCTCCTCGTCGTCGTACGCGAAGTGACACACACCGGAGGTCTCCGCGTGCACGTCCGCGCCGCCCAGGCCGTTCTGGGTGATCTCCTCGCCGGTGACCGCCTTGACCACGTCCGGGCCGGTGATGAACATCTGCGAGGTCTCGCGGACCATGAAGACGAAGTCGGTGAGGGCGGGGCTGTAGGCCGCGCCGCCGGCGCACGGGCCGAGCATCACCGAGATCTGCGGGATGACGCCGGAGGCCTTGGTGTTGCGCTGGAAGATGCCGCCGTAGCCGGCCAGGGCGGAGACGCCCTCCTGGATACGGGCGCCCGCGCCGTCGTTCAGGGAGACCAGCGGGGCACCGGCCGCGATGGCCATGTCCATGATCTTGTGGATCTTCGTGGCGTGGGCCTCGCCCAGCGCGCCGCCGAAGATGCGGAAGTCGTGGGCGTAGACGAAGACCGTACGGCCCTCCACCGTCCCCCAGCCGGTGATCACACCGTCGGTGTGCGGCTTCTTGGCCTCCAGGCCGAAACCGGTGGCGCGGTGCCGGCGCAGCTGCTCGACCTCCCGGAAGGAGTCCGGGTCCAGCAGCAGCTCGATGCGCTCCCGGGCGGTCAGCTTGCCCTTGGCGTGCTGCGCCTCGGTCGCCTTCTCGCTCGGCCCGGCCAGCGCCTGCGCACGGATCTCGTGCAGCTCGGCGACCCGCCCGCGCGCGTCCGTCGGCTCACCCGTCGACTCACTCGGCGCCTCATCCAAAACGGTCATGTAGCGACCTTACGAAGGACACCGAGGAAAGCGAGCCGTCGACTCCGTACAGTCTCCGGGCCGTTTTCCTGGTACCACTGAACAGAACCCGAGGGGCATGCAGGCGTTCCGACTGCTCAGAGGGCCCTGGGCTTGTAGGGGTCGCACAAAGCCGTCAGCCGAGAGTCGGCTCACATCGGTGCGTCGCACATGACACGCCTGGGGTAACGCACACCCGCGGGCAAGGGCCCGTGGCCAGGATCTCCATCGAGTCCCCGGCGCACGACGCCCCGCGCACCGGGTGGTCCCAGATGATCTCGGGGGGGTTCACCCGTTCGAGGGGGTCCGCCGACGGAGAGGGTAGCGGCCCGTCTCGCCGACACTTCGCGGATGATGTTGAAACCGCAAGGGAATAGGTCTACGGTCGTTCCCGTTGAGTAGTTCAACATTCAACATCACCTCCGAGGAGCATGACATGGCGAACGACCTCACCGCGCTGACCGGCGACTACACCATCGACGCGGCCCACTCCACGATCGGCTTCACCGTCCGGCACGCGATGGTCACCAACGTCAAGGGCAAGTTCAACGACTTCACAGGGACCCTGCACCTCGACGGCGCCGACCCGTCCGCGTCGACGGCCTCCATCGACGTCAAGATGGACAGCATCGACACCGGGTCCGCGGACCGGGACGGGCACCTGAAGAGCGCGGACTTCTTCAAGACCGAAGAGTTCCCCACCATGACCTTCCGCTCCACCAAGGCGGAGTCGCTCGGTGGCGAGGACTACCGCATCACCGGTGACCTGGAGATCCTCGGCACGACCAAGCCGATCACCATCGACCTGGAGTTCAACGGCGCCGCGAAGGACCCCTTCGGCAACGAGCGCGTCGGCTTCGAGGGCAAGGCGGAGATCAAGCGCTCCGAGTGGGGCCTGACCTGGAACGCGGCCCTGGAGACGGGTGGCGTGCTGGTCTCCGACAAGATCAAGCTGAACTTCGACATCTCGGCGATCAAGACCGCCTGATTCGTCACTCCTGTGCACCGAGGCGGGCCAGGGCGGCCGCCAGTCTGGCCGCCCTGCCCTTGGGCGTACGGGCCGTGAGCAGGGCGAAGATCACCTGGTAGCGGTCGGTCCGGCCCAGGGCGTCGAAGGCGGCTCCGGCGTCGGGGTCCCGCTCCAGCGCCGCCGCGAGGTCCTCGGGCACGGCGGCCTCGCGCTGGGAGGCGTACGCCGCCGCCCACCGCCCGTCCGCCCGGGCGGCGGCCACCTCGGCGAGTCCGGCGGGCCGCATGCGCCCGGCGGCGGTCAGTTCCGCCACCCGGCGCACATTGACCATCGACCAGAGGCTGCCGGGCCGTCGCGGCGTGATCCTCTGCAGGAAGTACCTCTCGTCAAGTGCCTTGCGCTGCCCCGTGATCCAGCCGTGGCAGAGGGCGACGTCATTGACCTCGACCCAGTCGACGGAGACGATCCCCGCCCCTTTCTTGGCGACCTTCACCCAGAGTCCGGGATGCGGCGCGGGATGAACGTCCAGCCACGCGTCGAGTTCGTCGACGGAGGCGAAGGGCAGGGGGTCCGGGAGCGCGGGGGTGGTCATGGGGGGAGCGTAGGGGGCCATTAGGCCGGTTCCCGTCCTACACAGTTCCTGTCCTACGCATCAGTCGGCGCAGGCCTTCCGGACGGCGCGGTCGAGGCTGTCGGACTGGGACTCCGTGGGCACCACCGGGGTGCTCTCCTGGCCTCGGTCGTTGCGGACGAGGACGTACAGCAGGGGCGTTCCGCGAGGTGGGCGGCGGCCGTGGCAGAAGACGATGAAGCGGGTGTGCAGGGCGTGGGCCCGACCCGGCCGGAGTTCGAAGCCGGGGACGGGCACGACGGACAGGAAGACGAACTGGCCCTCGTAGCGGTCCCGCATTCCCATGTACGTGACGCGGGAGGCGGCCTCTGCGCGCAGGGTCACGGGGAAGTCCTGGTCGAGCCCGACGGGCAGGCCCACGTCCGTGATCCGGACGGTGGTGGTGGCGGCGGGGTGGGGCGGCGGTGGCGGCGGGCGGTGTGCGGCGAGGTAGCCGAGCACGGCGGTGAACACGGCCGCGCAGGTCGCCGCGGTGGCTGTCCATCGGACGCGGCGCGGCAGGGCGCGCCAGCGGTCCCGCAGCAGGGGCCGGCCGGCGCCGAGGACCTCGACGACATCTCTGTCGCCGCCCTCGGGCGGGCTCACCATGCCGCAAGCGTAGGCCCCTCGGCCGGCCGGCGGACATCGGCCGAACAGCCCCCTTCTCAGCCCGCGCTCGGTCGTACCTCGGCCCGTGTCGGGGTGGGGCGTCTGCGGCGTATCGGCAGCAGCCACCAGGCCGAGGCGATCGACAGGGCCGCGCCGACGGCGATGCCCTCCAGGCGGGTCGGCAGCAGGTGTTGGGCGTCCTGGCCGAAGTAGCCGAGGAGAAGGGACAGGGCGCAGGTCATGCCGGCGGCCCAGTACGCGTAGTTGAAGGGGCGCAGGCACAGCGCGACCGTGAGGACGGCGAACATCAGCGCGACCGAGGCGTGTCCCGTGACGCCGGCCGCCGCCACTCCCACCGCGAGCAGCGTGCCCGCGCAGGCTCCCGCGAGACGCTCGATCCCCTTGCGCAGTACGTCGCCGCGGCCGCGGTTGCCGCTCGCGGCGACATACGCGGTGAGGACGACCCATGGCCAGTGGTGGTCGAAGAGCAGGGTGCCGACGGCGAACGCGGCGGCGATCCCCGCCGCCATCTGCAGCGCCATCCGGGTGCTGGGGCGGGGATGCAGACGTGAGGGGCGGCGCGGCTGCTCGGGAACCGGTTCCGCGCGCCAGGGTCCGAAACGGTCGCCGAGCGCCTGTACCAGCCATACGAAGGCACATGCCAGCGCGCCGATCAACGCCGACCAGCCCCAAGTGACCAGTCCGCTCTGCGCCTTGGGCGGCAGCGCGGGGCCGGGGACGACGAGGAGGGCGACCAGCGGGAGCGCCAGCAGCGTGCCGATCTTCGTGGCGGCGGGGCCGTAACGGCGGATCCAGATGGCCAGCGCCATCCAGGCCGTGTAGACGGCGGCGCCGAGCGCGTAGTGGGAGGCGATCAGTCGGCCCAGGAAGATCGAGACGCCGGCCGTCGCGGGCAGCACCACCAGTGAGGTCAGGCGACGGCGGGTGTCGGCGGTGCGCTGGGTGGCGGACAGGGTCAGGGTCAGGGAGACCGCGAGGACGAGGACGTCGGTGTGGAGTCCGGCGGCACCTTCCAGGAACAGGGCGGTGGCCCAGCAGAGCAGGACGGCGGTCATCGTCAGCGCCGCTTCGTACACATTGCGTATTAGTTTGGCGGTCACTCGGCCGATACTACGGGGCTATCGCGAGTGAGATAGTAAATGTTCGCGTACGATCCCTGCTATGGACCACCTCTCCGACGCCGCCCGGATCCGGCGCGGTGTCATCCGGCTCAACCGGCGGCTGCGGCAGGAGCGCGGGGACGGGAGTCTCAGCCCCAACCAGCTGTCGGTGCTCGGTCATCTGCATCGGCGCGGACCGTCGACGCCCGGTGAGGTCGCGGCGGCCGAGCGGCAGCGGCCGCAGTCACTGACCCGGGTGTTCGCGGAGCTGGAGACGGAGGGGCTCATCCTGCGGGCGCCGGACCCGACCGACCGGCGCCAGTCCGTGCTGTCCCTGACCGAGGCCGGGCGCCTCGCGGTCGAGGACGACATGGCCCAGCGGGACGCGTGGCTGTCCCGGGCCCTCGGGACCCTCGGCGAGACCGAGCGGGGGGTGCTGGCGCTGGCGGCGGAGGTGATGGAGCGACTGGCGAACGCGGAGGTCGACGGGCCGGGTGAGGAGGACTGAACCCTCGCCCTTCAGAACCCCCCGCCCTTCAGAACCCCTCGCCCCTCAGACCCACGCCCCTCAGAACCCCCCGCCGAAGTCCCCTCCGTCGCCCCCGCCCCCGAAGTCCCCTCCCCCGTCGCCGAAGCCGCCGCTGAAGTCGCCGGGGTCGAAGTCCGCGCCCGAGACGTCTCCGCCGTCGTAGCCGCCGGGGCCGTATGCGTCGAAGTCGCCGTAGCCGGTGCCGTAGTCGGCCGCGTAGGACGGGGTCGCCATCATGCTGCCGAGGAGGGTGCCGACGAGGAGGCCGGGCAGGAGCCCGCCGCCGAAGTAGCCGCCCGCCCAGGGGCCGTAGGCCGGGCCCGCGTCCCAGTAGGGGCGGCGGCCGTAGTCGGTGTCGACCTCGCGGATGACCGGGTCGCGGCCGTCGGCGATGCGGGTCGCGTCGGCCGCGCACACCGGCACCTCGCGCGGGGCGCCGCCCGGGGGCGTCCAGGCGGCGTCGGCGACGGACGGGCCGTGGCGCGGGTCGAAGAAGCAGGGCGGCCGGCGTTCGGGCAGCGGACGCCCCTCGCGGCGGGCGGCGAGCTGGGCGAGGCTGAAGCGACCGTCCTCCAGGGCCTGGGTGACGGACCGGACGTCCTCGGGTTTCCGCGCGGCGGCCATGGACGACTTCGCCTGTTCGTAGGCGTCCAGGGCGCGTTCGTAGTCGGCGCGCATCGCGTCGTCCGCGCCCGCCTCCGCCGGGTGGAAGTCGAGCCGGTCCAGCTCCTCGCCGAACGCCGTGATGTCCTCGTCCACGACGACCCGCAGCCGCTCCAGCGCGGCCCGCTGCTCCTGCGCCCGCCGACGCCTGTTCCGTCGTACCAGCGCGTACGCTCCCCCGCCCCCGGCGACCAGCACCGCGCCCACGGCGATCAGCGCGGTGGCCGACACCCCGCCGCCGGAGGTCCGGGACCGCCAGCCGGGTGGAGCCGAACCGCCCATGTTGACCAGGGCGCGGTCGGTGAAGTCGGTCAGCTGGGTCTTCGTGTCCCTCTCGGGCCGCACGCTGGTGACCAGGTTCTCCACGGCGGTACGGGACAGGACCGAGGAGTCGGCGCGGGCGTCGAAGCGCCCGCCCAGGCGGATCGCGTACAGGCCCGTGATTCCGGTGGCGGTACGGAGGTTACGGAAGAGATCCTGCGTGGGGTAGCCGGCCGGGAGGACGACGACGAAGAGCGGTTTGCCGGCGTCCTTGATCTCCTTGGCGAGAGCGTCGGCGTCCGCCTTCGACAACTGCCCGGAGGCCGCGGGATCGACATAGACGGGGCTCTTGCGCAGCGCCTCGGCGATCGTGGAGACGCTGGTGTCGGCCGAGGCCGGTGGCGCGCCGGCCGACAGGACGGTCAGCGCGGCGAGCAACAGGGCCACCAGCAGCCCTGGGAGGCTTCGGGTCCAAGCGACGGCCTTCATGGTTCGAAGCTACCCGAAGCCTCCCAAAACTGGTCATCCGTGCAGGCGGCGGCCTCCCTCAGCCGACCCGGTAGGCCTCGGTCAGCTTCTGTACGGCCGCCCCGTACCGTCCGGTGAGGGAGAGGTGGTCCGCGTCGGCGAAGGGCTTCGCGATCGCCGCCGTGATGCCCTGGCCCACCTTCTCCTGGACGATCAGCCGGGCCTTGGTGACGAGCGCGCGGCCGGCCGAGTCCGCCCCGGCCCGTTCGGCGGCCGCCGCCGCGCTGCCGAGCGCCTTCAGCGTGGCCGCGCCGCCCGACGGCACCTTGGTCCCGGTCGTGAGGCCCCAGCCGTACGGGAACTGCGGGTCGTAGGAGGCGTCGCCGACGTTGATCGGCAGCTGGGCCTCCGACCTGGGCCAGGTGACGGGGAGTTGTCCGGTGAAGGGCCGCTTGCCGTAGAGGACGTCGGCCACTCCGTCGCCCTCGGTGCCGGGCAACCAGGAGGCCACCAGCGCGTCGATCCCGCCGAGCCGGTCGCCGATCAGCTGGGGGCGCCCGGAGACGATCAGCACCGCGCACCTCATGGCCGCGCACACCTTGTCGACGGCGGCCTTGTCGACGGCCGACAACTGGAGGTCGTGGCCGTTGCCGACGTCCCCGACACCCTCGGCGTACGGGGTCTCCCCGACGACGACCACGCCGACGTCGTAACCGGCTGTGGGCGCGGAGGCGTCCTTGGAGTAGGTGACGTCCCCGTCCTTGCGCATCGCGTCGAGGATGGTGGTGCCCTGGGTGTGGGTGCCGGAGGCGCCCTGCCAGGTGATGGTCCAGCCCCCGGTCTGGTTGCCGAGGTCGTCGGCGTTGGATCCGGCGACGTAGACCTTCTGGTCCTTCCTCAGCGGCAGGACACCGTGCGCGTTCTTCAGCAGCACCTGCGACTCGGCGGCCGCCTGCCGGGCGACGGCCCGGTGCGCGGCGGAACCGATCCGGGAGGCGCCCGCGGTGTCGGCGTAGGGATGCTCGAAGAGGCCGAGCCGGAACTTCTGGGTGAGGATGCGCGAGACGGCGTCGTCGATCCGCTTCCGGCCGACCCGGCCGGCCTCGACCTCGTCGGCCAAGGTGGCGGTGAAGTCCTTGTAGCCGTACGGCACCATCATCATGTCGACGCCCGCGTCGACCGCGGTGCGCACGTGCGCCGGGTAGTCGCCGGGGAGCTGGTCGATGGCGTTCCAGTCGCTGATGACGAACCCGTCGAAGCCCATACGGCCCTTGAGGACCCCGTTGATCATGTCGCCGCGGGCGTGCATCCTCACCGGGCCCCGTCCGTCGCCGAGGATGTCGAGCGAGGAGTACGAGGGCATGACGGTGCCGATGCCACGCTCGACGGCCGTCCGGTACGGCGCCAGGTGGACGGCCTCCAGCTGCTGCCGCGTGACCTTGGTGACGCCCTGGTCGATGGTGTAGGTGCCGGTGGTGGAGGAGCCGTACTCGGTGCCGCCGTCGCCGACGAAGTGCTTGGCGGTGGCGAGGACCTTGTCGTCGTCCTTCAAGTCCCGGCCGTTCGGGGCGCCTTGGAGACCCTGGATGATCGTCTCCATGGACTGGACGAGGGCCGGGTCCTCGCCGAAGGACTCGTAGGAGCGGCCCCAGCGTTCGTCGCGGGAGACGCAGAGGCAGGGCGCGAAGTCCCAGGGGATGCCGGTGGCGCGGACCTCACTGGCCGTCACCGCGCCTGTCTTCTCGGCGAGTCGGGGATCCCGGGTGGCGCCGAGGCCGATGTTGTGCGGCATGATCGTGGCGCCGGCCAGGTTGTTGTGGCCGTGGACGGCGTCGACGCCGTAGATGAGCGGGATCTGCAGGCGGGTCGCCCGGGCGCGGAGTTGGAAGCCGTCGATCATCCTGGCCCAGGCGGCCGGGGTGTTGGGCGTCGGGGTGGAGCCGCCGCCCGAGAGCAGCGAGCCGAGGTCGTACGCCGTGACGTCGGCGCCCTCCCCGACCGCCCCGCGCTCGGCCTGGGTCATCTGACCGACCTTCTCCGCCAGGGACATCCGGGAGAGGAGATCGGCGACGCGCTTCCCGAGGGGCAACTTGGCGTCGAGATACGGCAGTCCGTGCGCGTCGATGACGATCTGCGGGGTCTCGGCGGGGGGTTTGGCCCCGGTGACGGTGAGCTTCAGCGGGATCGTCTCGGCCGTCTCGGCGGACCGGTCCTTGAGGGTCGGGACGGTGATGGTGCGTGTCGCGCCGGAGGCGGTGCCCGCGGGGAAGGTGAGGGTGCCGGAGACGGGGGTGTAGTCCTTGCCGGGGGTGGCGGTGCCGGTGGCGGCGGTCTCGTAGTGGACGGTGACGGGGTCGTCGACAGGGGCGGACCCGGTGGTGGCGAGGGTGACCTTGACGGTGGCCGTGCCGCCTTCCCGCACCGGGTGGACGGCCGAGTCGGTCGTGACGCTCGCCCGCAGGGACTGGTCGGCCCTGCCGTACAGCTCGACGTCGTCCATGGCGAACTCGCCCTTGACGCCGACCGGGAGGGTGAGGGCGTAGCCCCACATCTGCGTGAGCCCGAGGACGTGGTCGATGCCGCCGACGGGCTGGTAGTCGGTGCGGTAGACGAAGTCGGTGAAGGGGATCTCGATCTGCTTCCAGCCGGTGAAGTCGTCGGTGAAGGAGGTCGTCCAGAGCTCGGAGGCCTCGCCGTCGGCGCCGCCGTCCTTGATCTCGAAAGCGATCTTCTTGCCGTTGTCCTGGCCGTCCCACCAGAAGCGGATGCCCTTGTGGGCGGACCAGTCGTGGGCGGGGGCGTCGGCCGCGTAGTCGTGGGTGAAGCCGCCGTAGCCGCTGATGTCGTAGGTGCCGGCGAGGACCTTGGCGCCCTCGGGGGCGTCGGATCTCGCGGCCAGCCGGAGCGCGGGCGGGTCGTCACTGTCGCCGCCCCAGGTGAAGATGCCCTCGGCGGGCTGGGAGGCGAACGGGACCTCGCCCTCGAAGCGGTCGACGGGGACGGGCGGTGGGTCGTTGTCGGCCGCCCGGGCGACGGCGAAGGGCAGCAGGGCCGTGAGCAAGGCGGTGGAGACGAGCAGGGCGGTTCTTCGCATGACCTTCCCTCAACTCTCGTGTCTCGCAGATGACTTAGTTCACACCGTGAGTTAACGAGTGACGCAGGGAACAGTCAAGACGGCAGGAGCCGCCCCGGTCGCGTCGTGGACCCGGGGCGCCGCGGCGGGAGCCTCGCCGGACGAAGGCCCCCGCCGACCGGTGGAGTTACTCCGCGGGCTCCACCCCGGCCCGCAGCAGCCCGTACGTGTAAGCGTCCTCCAGGGCCTGCCAGGACGCGGCGATCACGTTCTCCGCGACGCCGACCGTGGACCATTCGGCCGCACCGTCGGAGGTGGAGATCAGGACGCGGGTGGTGGACTCGGTGCCGTGGACGCCCTCGAGGATGCGGACCTTGTAGTCGACCAGGTCGAGCTTGGCGAGCTGGGGGTAGATCTTCTCGAGCGCCACGCGCAGGGCGCGGTCGAGGGCGTTGACCGGGCCGTTGCCCTCGGCGGTGGCGACGATGCGCTCGCCCTTGGCGAAGAGCTTGACCGTGGCCTCGTTGGCGTGGGTGCCGTCGGGGCGGTCCTCGACGATCGCCCGCCAGGACTCGACCTGGAAGTAGCGCAGGGGCTTGCCCTGGACCTCGGCGCGCAGGAGCAGTTCGAAGCTCGCGTCGGCCGCCTCGTAGGTGTAGCCCTTGAGCTCGCGCTCCTTCACCCGCTCCACGACCCGGCCCACCACCTCGCGGTCGCCGCCCAGGTCGACGCCGAGTTCCTTGCCCTTGAGCTCGACCGAGGCGCGGCCCGCCATGTCGGAGACCAGCATCCGCATGGTGTTGCCGACCTGCTCCGGGTCGATGTGCTGGTACAGGTCCGGGTCGACCTTGATCGCGGATGCGTGCAGGCCCGCCTTGTGGGCGAAGGCCGAGACACCCACATAGGGCTGGTGGGTGGAGGGCGTGAGGTTGACGACCTCCGCGATGGCGTGCGAGATCCTCGTCATCTCGCGGAGCCTGCCGTCGGGGAGGACCTTCTTGCCGTACTTCAGTTCCAGGGCCGCGACGACCGGGAAGAGGTTGGCGTTGCCGACGCGCTCGCCGTAGCCGTTGGCCGTGCACTGGACGTGGGTCGCGCCCGCGTCCACGGCGGCGAGGGTGTTGGCGACCGCGCAGCCGGTGTCGTCCTGGGCGTGGATGCCCAGGCGGGCGCCGGTGTCGGCGAGAACCGTCGAGACCACGGCCTGGACCTGGGCCGGGAGCATGCCGCCGTTGGTGTCGCACAGGATGACGACGGAGGCGCCGGCGTCCGATGCCGATCGTACGACCGCCTTCGCGTACTCCGGGTTCGCCCGGTAGCCGTCGAAGAAGTGCTCGCAGTCGACGAAGACGCGACGGCCCTGGGAGGCCAGGTAGGACACCGTGTCACTGACCATGGCGAGGTTCTCGTCGAGGGTCGTGCGCAGCGCGAGTTCGACGTGGCGGTCGTGGGACTTGGCCACCAGGGTGACCACCTCGGCGCCCGAGTCCAGGAGCGCCTTGACCTGCGGGTCCTCGCTCGCCTTGGCGCCGGCGCGGCGGGTCGCGCCGAACGCGACGAGCTGGGCGTGCCGGAAGTCGATCTCCTGGCGGGCGCGCGCGAAGAACTCGGTGTCCCGCGGGTTGGCGCCGGGCCAGCCGCCCTCGATGAAGCCCACGCCGAAGTCGTCCAGGTGCCGTGCGATCGCGAGCTTGTCGGCGACGGTGAGGTTGATGCCCTCGCGCTGCGCGCCGTCGCGCAGGGTGGTGTCGAAGACGTGGAACGAATCGTCGAGCTCGCTGGTTGCGGTCATGGTGTCAAGGCTCCTGTGTTGGATCCCAGTGGATATGTCGTTACCGGAATGACCGGCTCCACCGTCCTCCCGTGATCCCTCGCGCTTTGCCTCCGGCTGAAGGTGGGCCAGAAAAGCGAAAAACCTCTCGCGGGTGCGAGAGGTCTGCGCGCGGGTCGAGGACGACGGTGTCCGCCCGTACCTGGTCGTACGTGACGGTCACTGCGGACCGGCGCGCCTGCTGCCAATAATCATGGCGAACGAGAGCACGGAGGCAGTCTGGCACAGCCTCCGCGCTCCGCTCACCGTTGTCTCAGGATGCGGTCGATCACATCCGTGTCATGAAACGGTCCGCAGGAAGATGTCCGCGACGTGGTTGGTGTCCCCCCGCACCAGATCGGGTGATGCCGACTCGAAGGCGACGACCGTGCCGTCGGTGTTGACGGCGGGGTGGCCGGCCGGAAGGTCGTTGCGGCCGCCCCAGCGGTCGACGCTGATCAACTGCCGGTGCCCGGTGGCGATGTCGAGGAGATAGACGGAGCACCGGGACGTGTACGCGACGCTCGTGCCGTCCCCGGAGAGCGAGGGCTGCGTGCCCCTGACCCGGGTCGTCGCCCCGGTGTCGAGGTCGCGCACACGGACCTCACGGCCCTGCTGGAAGGCGATCCTGCGGCCGTCCTGGCTGAGCGAGGGAGCCGACGCGTGCTCGGCTGCCCGCTCCAGGACGCCGGTGTCCAGGTCGCGGACGTAGACGTTCCCGCCCTGCTCGAAGGCGATGTAGCGGCCGTCGTAGCTGATCGACGGGTGGCCTGCCGCCTCGCCCGTGGGGGCGCTGACCAGGTCGGTACTGTCGTCGTAGAAACGGACGCGGTAGACCCGCGGCCGGGGGTGCGGGTCGGTGGCGGTGGCGGGCAGGGTCGCCGTGTAGGTGATCCACTGGCAGGTGGGGTCCTCGGCGGGCTGTCCCATCCAGGTGAAGCGGACGCCCTGGTAGGAGTGGAGTCCGGTCAGTTTGCCGACCGGGCGGTTGCGGATGAAGACCTCCGGGGCGCCGTCGGAGGCGCTCGGGGCCACATAGCCGACCATGCGTCCGCTGGAGCAGGGGGTCGCCTCGTGGGAGGGGACCTGTGTCTCGGAGTTCACCTGCGAGAGGAGGTCGCCGAACGTGTTGACGAAGACGTCGGTGCTCCCCGGGGCGCTCCCGGAGGTGCTCTCAGAGGTGAAGGAGACAACCCGGCCCTCGCCCATCACCGGATCGTGCGACGCCCCGGACCGTTGCTGTCCGTCCCGGGTCAGGCTGATCCGTTCGGTGACGGAGGGCATCGGGGCCGGGTGCCCGGAGAGCTCGCCGGAGAAGACGAACACGTCCGACTCCTTGTTGGTGTCGCCGGGCACCAGGGAGGACGCGTCGGAGCTGAACACCACCGAGGACCCCTTGGCGGTCAGCGCGTCCGGCCCCTCCTGGGCGTCCCGTGGAAGGGCGGCCCCGAACCGGCCCGTCCCGAGGTCGCGCACCCGGACGCCGTCGTCGTCCGAGACCACGGCGTACCGGCCGTCCGCCGTGGCAGAGAAGGCCCGCCCCTCGGCCACCCGCTCGGAGGTGCCGGTGCGCAGGTCGTGGACGTAGACCCCGCCCTCGGCGTTGAACAGGACGCGGCGGCCGTCCGCGGTGACACGGACCAGTTCGGCGACGCCGAGACCCGTGTCGACCTGGACGCGCTCACCGGTCGTCCGATCCTTGACGAAGACGTCCGCCGGGTCCTGTTCGTCGCCCTGGAGCTGGTAGGCGACCCGCTCGCCGTCGCCGCTCACCGAGGCCGCGGGCTTCGGGCCCTCCTCGGCCGGTGAGACCAGTTCGTCGGTGCCGGTGGCCGTGTCGCGCACGTACAGCAGCCGGTACGCCTGGGGGCCGTTGCGGTTGCCGATGGTGTACGCGACATGGGTGCCGTCCGGGCTGATCGACTGCACGCGGCCCAACTCGTTGGAGCCGGGCGGGTTTTGCGGCCACAAGCGCTCGGAGCGGCCGGTGGCGCGGTCGTAGAGGTACGGGGCCAGGAAGCGGGTCCCGGCCGAGTATCCGATACGGCTTCCGTCGGCGCTGGGCATCGGCGAGCTGTAGAGGTACCCGCTGCCGAGGTCGATCCTGGTGAGCGTGCCGGTGGCCGTGTCCTTCACGAGCAGGCACGGGGAGAAGTCCGCGCAGCCGAGGCTCGGGGCGGCCGACACGAACACGGTTCGGCGGCCGTCAGCACTGATCGCCGCGTCGTTCGACGCCCCGTCGGCCTGGCTGCCGTCGGCGGCGGTGCTGACCCGCTGGACGCGGGGTGGGTGCGGTGCGGCGGACGTGGTGGTGGCGGTGAGCGCGAGCAGCAGTGCCGCGCCCACGACACCCGCGGCCGGTCTCCGCCATGCGGCGGCTCTGGTCATGGTCTCCCCCTGTGGTCCCCGTTGACGCTGTCCCCCGGCCCCGCGCCGAGGGCTGTTTCGAGGCAAGCGCACCACTGTCCACAGGGTCAATCGGCCTTGTTGCGTACAACCCGGGCGGAAGGTCACGCGTCCGCGAGGAGGCTCTCGTCCAGGAACTCCCGTACGTGGCCGAGAACTTGCGCCCGGTCCCAGCCCCGCAGGCCCACGGCCACATGCACGGAGAAGCCGTCCAGCAGGGCCCGCAGCCGGGTGGCGCAGCGATCCGGGTCGACGGGGCGGAACTCGCCCCGCGAGACGCCCTCCGCGATCAGCGCCACCAGGTCCCGGTGCCAGACACCCTCGATCGCGGCCTGCCGGTCGCGGGCGTCGTCGTCGGCGTTCTGCGAGCGGTTCCAGACCTCCAGCCACAGGGTCCAGTGCGGATCGCGGTGCCCGTCGGGGACGTAGAGATCCACGTACGCGTCGATCCGCTCACGCACCGGTCCGCTACGGCCCAGCAGGCGCCCCCGGTCGGCCCCGAGCCGGCCCTCGCTCCACTCCAGGGTCTGCAGCAGCAGCTCGTCCTTGGAGCCGAAGTAGTAGATCAGATGCCCGCTGCTCATACCGACCTCACGGCCGAGAGCGGCCATGGTCAGCTTCTCCAGTCCGCGCTCGGCGATCATCTCCGTGGCGGCGGCGAGAATGCGCTCGCGCGGCGGGGCGGGGGTGCGCCGGGGCGCGCTCATACGGCGGCCACCCTGACCGCACCGGACAGGGAGGGGGCCTCGTAGGGCCCGCCGCGCCGCACGGTCGCGGGGGCGGGGCGCGGGCCGTCGGGGTACTTGCCGCCGTCGCGCTCCGGGCGGGGCGGTACGTCCGGCAGGGCACACGGCGGCTCGGTCGGCCGGGCTCCGCGGACGGCACAGATCAGCACGTTCACCCGTACGTTCTACCGGACGCCCACCCGCGGCTGCTGCTGGGTGACGCAGTGGATGCCGCCGCCACCGGAGAAGATCGTCCGGGCGTCCACCAGGGTCACCGTGCGCTCGGGGAAGAGGCGGCGGAAGATGCCGGCCGCGATCTCGTCGCGCGGGTCGTCGAAGCCGCAGAGCACGACGCCGCCGTTGCAGAGGTAGTGGTTGATGTAGGAGTAGTCGGCCCAGTGGCCGTCGGCCTCCAGGACGCTCGGGGCGGGAACCTCGACGACCTCGAGCCGCCGCCCGCGCGCGTCGGTCTGGGCCTTGAGCAGCCCGATGACCTCCTTGGTGACCTCGTGGTCGGGGTGCGCCGGGTCCGGCTGGTGGTGCGCGAGAACGACACCGGGGCGGGCGAAGGCGGCCACGATGTCGACGTGCCCGAGGGTCCCGAAGCCGTGCGGAGGATAGTCACCGGTCAGACCGCGCGGCAGCCAGATCGCCTTGCGGGTGCCGAGCATCCCGTGGATCTCCGCCTCGACCTCCTCCCGCGTCCACCCGGGATTGCGCTCGGGACCGAGCTGGACCGTCTCCGTGAGCAGGACGGTGCCCTCGCCGTCGACATGGATGGCGCCGCCCTCGTTCACCAGCTTCGAGGCGTACGTCCGGGCGGAACCGGCGAGGTCCGCCACATACGCGGCGATCTTCGCGTCGTGCTCCCAGCGTGCCCAGCTCTGGGCGCCCCAGCCGTTGAACGTCCAGTCCACGGCGGCCAGTTCACGCCCGTCGGTGAGGAAGGTCGGCCCGATGTCCCGCATCCAGGCGTCGTCGAGATCGCGCTCCACGGTGTCGACGCCGGGGCCCAGCAGCGCCTGCGCGGCCGCCGACTGACCCGGTCCGCACACGACCGTCACCGGTTCGAAGCGGAGGATCGCGCGGGCCACGGAGGCCCAGGCCATGCGGGAGGCGATGAGGTCGTCCGGGTCGTCGAAGGTCGGGTTGGGCCCCGGCCACGCCATCCAGGTGCGCTGGTGCGGGGCCCATTCGGCGGGCATGCGGAAGCCGTCGGCGGCAGCGGTCATCGGAGGTCCTTAGAGGAAGTAGAGGCGGTTGAGGGAGACCGAGTCGGCCGGTTCGGAGCGGATCGGCTCTCCGTCGAGGGTGACGAGCCCGGTGCGCTGGTCCACCTCCACCGCTCCGGTACGGGAGTTGCGGCGCAGGTCGGCGGGTCCGATGCCGCGGGTGCCTCGGACGGCGACCCTGCGCCGCCGGGTCGGCACACGGTCGTTGCCCTGGTCGAGGGCGGCCTGCGCGACGAACGCCACGGAGATGTCGGCGGGGCTGGCGCCGTGCGCGCCGAACTGCGGCCCCAGGACGAGCGGTTCACAGGTGTCGGTGGCCGCGCCGGGGTCGCCGACGACGCCGTACGCGGGGAAGCCGGACTTCAGCACGAGCTGCGGCTTGGCGCCGAAGTACTCCGGGCGCCACAGCACGATGTCGGCCAGCTTGCCCACCTCGATCGAGCCGACCTCGTGCGAAAGCCCGTGCGCGACGGCCGGGTTGACGGTCAGCTTGGCGATGTAGCGCAGGACGCGCTCGTTGTCGTGCTCCTCGGGCGCGCCGAACTCGGCCTTCATCTTCCCGGCCATGGCGAAGGTGCGGCGCACGGTCTCGCCGGCCCGGCCCATGCCCTGCGCGTCGGAGGAGGTGATGCCGATCGCGCCCAGGTCGTGCAGCACGTCCTCGGCACCCATCGTCCCGGCGCGGATGCGGTCACGGGCCATCGCCGCGTCGCCCGGCAGGTCGGGCTTGAGGTCGTGGACGGAGACGATCATGCCGTAGTGCTCGGCGACGGCGTCCCGGCCGAAGGGCAGGGTGGGGTTGGTGGAGGAACCGATGACGTTCGGGACGCCGGCCATCTTCAGGACGTTCGGGACGTGTCCGCCGCCGCAGCCCTCGATGTGGAAGGCGTGGATGGTGCGGCCCTCCAGCACCCGCAGGGTGTCCTCGACCGACAGGCACTCGTTCAGCCCGTCGCTGTGCAGGGCGACCTGGACGTCGTGTTCCTCGGCCACCCGCAACGCCGTGTCCAGCGCCCGGGTGTGGGCGCCCATGTCCTCGTGCACCTTGAAGCCGCTCGCCCCGCCCTCGGCCAGCGCCTCGACCAGGGGCGCCGGGTGGGAGGACGAACCCCGGCCGAGGAAGCCGATGTTGACCGGCCAGGCGTCGAAGGCGCTGAACGCGTGCCGCAGCGCCCACGGCGAGTTGACGCCGACACCCCAGACCGGACCGAACTCCTGGCCGATGATCGTGGTGACGCCGGAGGCGAGCGAGGCCTCCATGACGCGCGGCGACAGCAGATGGACATGGGTGTCCACGGCCCCGGCGGTGGCGATCAGCCCCTCGCCGGACACGATCGACGTCCCCGTGCCGACCACGACGTCGACCCCGTCGAGGGTGTCGGGGTTCCCGGCCCGGCCGATGGCCGAGATCCGTCCCTCCCGGATCCCGATGGACACCTTCCGGATGCCGAGCACCGCGTCGATCACGACGACGTTGCTGATGACGACGTCACAGGTCTCCCGGACGGCGGCGGCCCTGAGGTGCAGTCCGTCGCGGGCGGTCTTCCCGAAGCCGGCGAGGAACTCATCGCCGTAGCGCTGCGAGTCGGACTCGACCCGGATCGTCAGCCCCGAGTCGCCGAGCCGGATGCGGTCGCCGGCCCGGGGGCCGTGGGTGGCCGCGTACTCGTACGGGGTGAGGCGGCGGGCCTCGGCGGGGTGGCCTCCGGGGCGGCTCATCGCACGGCCTCCTCGTCACCGGACGCGTCCGTCACACCGGTCTCCGGCCCGCCGGAGTCCTCCCTCGCCCCCGGCACTCCGAGGTAGCCGCATGCGGCGGCGCGGCGCAGCGCCTCCTCGCGGGCGCCGGACGCGTCCAGCGGCCCGTCGACGAGCCCGGCGAAGCCGACGGCGACCCGGGCGCCGCCGATCGGCACCAGGCCGACATCCAGCGACTCCCCCGGCCCGAACCGCACCGACGACCCGGCGGGGACGGCGAGCCGCATGCCGTAGGCCTCGGCGCGTGCGAAGTCCAGGCGCGGGTTGGCCTCGAAGAAGTGGAAGTGGGAGGTGACCGAGACCGGCACCGTCGCGGTGTTGGTGACGGTGAGCCGTACGACCGCCTCGGGGTCGGTGTGCGCGGGCCCCGGCAGCAGCGCGCCCGGCGCGTCCGCACCCAGTCCGCCGCCGATCGGGTCGCTCACCACGGCCAGTCGTGAACCGTCGTCGAAGACGGCCTCGACATGTACCTCCGTGACGACGTCGGCGACGCCGGGCAGGACGTCGTCGGGGCCGAGCACACGGCGCGCCGCCTCGATCGCCTCCGCGAGCCGTTTGCCGTCCCGGGCAGCCTCGCACACGGTGTCCGCGATGAGCGCGGTCGCCTCCGGCACGTTGAGCCTGAGGCCGCGTGCCCTTCTGGCCCGGGCCAGCTCGGCGGCCCCGAAGAGCAGCAGCCGGTCGCGTTCCGTGGGGGTGAGTCTCATGGTGCCGTCCTCCTTTGAACGGCACTCTAAATGAAGAACCTCTCTATAGGAACGCTTGGTGAGCATCGAGGGAGGCATCACATTGAGCGTCACTCAAACCGGGGGTCACCTTCCCCGTGCCGCGCGGAACCGCGAACGCCCGCACGGGGAAGGCACTGCGCCCCTGACCGAGAGCCGGTGTGCGACCGGCGGTCCGGCTAGCCGAGCCGGTGCATCCAGCCGTGCTTGTCCTCGGACGTGCCCCGCTGGATGTCGAGCAGCGCCTCGCGCAGCTTCAGGGTGACCTCGCCGGGCTCGCCGCCCGCCTGCTGCCACTCGGTGCTCGCGCGCTTGACCGTGCCGACGGGGGTGATGACGGCCGCCGTACCGCAGGCGAAGACCTCGGTGAGGGTGCCGTTCTCGGCGTCCGTCTGCCACTGGTCGATGGAGACGCGGCCCTCCTCGGACGCGTAGCCGAGGTCGCGGGCGACGGTGAGCAGGGAGTCGCGGGTGACGCCCTCCAGGATGGAGCCGGTCAGCGAGGGGGTGACGATCCTGTCCCCGTACACGAAGTACAGGTTCATGCCGCCCAGTTCCTCGACCCACTTGTGCTCGACCGCGTCGAGGTAGCAGACCTGGTCGCAGCCCTTGGCAGCGGCCTCGGCCTGGGCGAGCAGGGAGGCCGCGTAGTTGCCGCCGGTCTTGGCGTCGCCCATGCCGCCGGGGACGGCGCGGACGCGGTCCTCGGAGAGCCAGATGGAGACCGGCTTCACGCCACCCGGGAAGTACGCGCCGGCGGGAGAGGCGATGACCAGGAAGAGGTACTCGTTGGCGGGCTTCACACCCAGGCCGACCTCGGTCGCGATCATGAACGGGCGCAGGTAGAGGGACTCCTCGCCGCCGTGCGCGGGCACCCACGCCTTGTCCTGCTGGACCAGCGCGTCACACGCCTCGATGAAGGTCTCGACGGGCAGCTCGGGCATGCCGAGGCGGTGTGCGGAGCGCTGGAAGCGCTCGGCGTTCTTCTCCGGACGGAAGGTGGCGACCGAGCCGTCGGGCTGGCGGTAGGCCTTGAGGCCCTCGAAGATCTCCTGCGCGTAGTGCAGGACCATGGTGGCCGGGTCGAGGGAGATCGGGGCGTACGGGACGAGCTGGCCGTCGTGCCAGCCGCGGCCCTCGGTCCACTTGATCGTCACCATGTGGTCGGTGAAGTGGCGGCCGAACCCGGGGTTCGCCAGGATCGCCTCGCGCTCGGCGGCGGAGAGCGGGCTGGCGGAGGGCTTGAGCTCGATCGTGGGCGTCGTCATGAGTGGTTGTCCTTCACCGGTTGTGTAGTGACGGGCCGCGCTCACGCCCGTGACTGTCAGTGGCCAGTGCTAGGACGTCCGAGCATTCCCTCATTCCGCGGCTCCGCGTTCGATTATCTCAAGCGGGGGTCCGTGGACGAAACGGCGTGAAATGCGGCCCAGGGGATGATGGTGGCATCCGGCGGGGGCATGGGAAAAGCCGCCGGGTGCGGTGTGACCCGGCGGCTTCGAAGGTTTTCGAGTGGCGGCGGGGTCAGCCGGCTACTCGTACGGCCAGCGCGTCGCCGATCTCCGACGTGGAGCGGGCGGGCTTGCCGGTGCGCTCGGCGAGGTCGGCGGAGACCGCCTCGTCGATGCGGGCGGCCTCGGCCTCGTAGCCGAGGTGACGCAGCAGCAGCGCGACGGACAGGACCGTGGCGGTGGGGTCGGCCTTGCCCTGGCCGGCGATGTCGGGCGCGGAGCCGTGGACCGGCTCGAACATCGACGGGAACTCTCCGGACGGGTTGATGTTGCCGGAGGCGGCCACGCCGATGCCGCCGGAGACGGCCGCGGCGAGGTCGGTGATGATGTCGCCAAAGAGGTTGTCGGTGACGATCACGTCGAAGCGGGCCGGGTCGGTGACGAGGTAGATCGTCGCCGCGTCGACGTGGATGTAGTCGGTGGTGACCTCGGGGAACTCCTGGGCCACCTTGTTGAAGGTGTTCGTCCACAGGTGTCCGGCGAAGGTCAGCACGTTGTTCTTGTGGACCAGCGTGAGCTTCTTGCGCGGACGGGCCTGGGCGCGGGCGAAGGCGTCCCGGACGACCCGCTCCACACCGAAGGCCGTGTTCACGGAGACCTCGGTGGCGATCTCGTGCTCGGTGCCCTTGCGGATGGTGCCGCCGTTGCCGGTGTAGGGGCCCTCGGTGCCCTCGCGGACGACCACGAAGTCGATCGCGGGCTCGCCCTTCAGCGGCGTGTCGACGCCCGGGAGCAGCTTCGACGGCCGCAGGTTGACGTGGTGGTCGAAGGCGAAGCGGAGCTTGAGCAGGAAGCCGCGCTCCAGCACGCCGGACGGGACCGAGGGGTCGCCGATGGCGCCCAGCAGGATCGCGTCGTGCTTCTTGAGCGAGTCGAGGTCGGCGTCGGTGAGGGTCTCACCGGTGGCGTGGTAGCGCCGGGCGCCGAAGTCGTAGTCCTGGGTCTCCAGCTTCACATCCTGCGGAAGGACGGCGGAGAGGACCTTCAGACCTTCCGCCACGACCTCCTGGCCGATGCCGTCACCGGGGATCACTGCGAGATTGATGCTGCGAGACATGTCGGCACCCTACTCCTCGTCCCATGGGATGACATGGGCTGTCCGTCATGCGGACATCGGGGCGGGTCGGAGCGTCAACGCGTCACCGCACGTTCACCCTTACCTATGGCGGCCGTTGGGATTCGCCGGGAAGGGTCGTTCTCATGGACACACCCGATGTCGGCATCCCGCCGCGGCTCGCGCGCCGGATGAGCATGGCCGAGCAGCACGAGTACCTGCGGACGAGGCTGATGCCCCGCCGCACACTGGTGACGGCCGGCGCGGTGGCCGCGGGCGGACTGCTCGCGGGCTGCGGTGGCGGCGGCACGGGTGCGCGGGGTACGACGACCCCGTCGCCCTCCGCCTCCGCGGTGCACGGCTCCGTCGTCTCCCCCTTCGGCCGCCACCTCGCCTTCGGCGCCGACCCGAAGACACAGATGCGGGTGTCCTGGCAGGTGCCCCTCGCGGTGCGAAGGCCGTTCGTGCGCATCGGCCTCAGGCCCGACGACCTGAGCCGGCGGATCACGGCCGAGGTCCGCGGTCTGCACACCCCCGGCGTCACAGGCGTGCGCCCGGCGCTGCAGCAGTACTACCTGCACGCGGCCCTGGACGGTCTGCGCCCCGGGACGACCTACTACTACGGCGTCGGCCACGAGGGCTTCGACCCGGCCGCCCCGGCCCACCGCAGGACCATCGCGAGCTTCCGCACGGCCCCCGCCGGCCCCGAGAGGTTCGTCTTCACGGCCTTCGGCGACCAGGGCGTCAGCCAGGCCGCGGCCGCCAACGACCACGTCCTACTGGGCCGCAAGCCCGCCTTCCACCTCCACGCCGGAGACATCTGCTACGCCGACACCAACGGCCGGGGAGAGAAGTCGGACGGCTACGACCCCGCCTACTGGGACCTGTTCCTCAAGCAGAACGAGCCGGTCGCCCGATCGGTCCCCTGGATGGTGACGACCGGCAACCACGACATGGAGGCCTGGTACTCCCCGGACGGCTACGGCGGCCAGCTCGCCCGCTGGTCCCTCCCCGACAACGGCTTCGACGCGCGGACGGCGCCGGGGGTGTACGCGTTCACCTACGGCAATGTCGGCTTCGTGGCGCTGGACGCGAACGACGTGTCGTACGAGATCCCCGCCAACTTCGGCTATACGGGCGGGAAGCAGACGAGGTGGCTGGACGACAGGCTGAGTGCGCTGCGCTCGGCGAAGGACGTGGACTTCGTCGTCGTCTTCTTCCACCACTGCGCCTACTCGACGTCCGCGCACGCCTCCGACGGCGGGGTGCGCGCCGAGTGGCTGCCGCTGTTCGCCAAGCACCAGGTGGACCTGGTGATCAACGGTCACAACCATGTGTACGAGCGGACGGACGCCGTCCGCGACGGCGGGGTGGGCAGGGCGGTCCCGATCGGTGCGTCGACGGACCCGACGAAGGACGGGACCGTGTACGTCACGGCGGGCGGCGGCGGCCGGGATCTGTACGGCTTCCCGTCCGGGGTGAAGGAGAGCTACGAGGGCCATGTGACGCGGCACGACTCGGTGCCTTCGTTCCGGTGGACGAAGTCCCACGCGGAGCAGCCCGAGACCGTGGAGTGGTCCCGGGTGCGCTACCGGGGCTTCTCGCTGCTGTCCGTGGAGGCGGAGGGCGGCGCGCGACCGGTGCTCAGGGTGTCGGCGCTGGCGCAGAGCGGTGAGCGCATCGATCACTTCGAGGTGCGGCGCGGGGCGTGAGCCCGCGCCGCACCTCATGCGGGTGCGGCTCCCGGTATCAGGGGTATTGCCGTTCAGTGACCGGTTGAACCGCCGTTGTCCCTGCGGTCCAGGGCTCGCTGGAGGGCGGCTGCGGCGTTCTTGCGGTCGGACTCGCTCGTACGGGAGGTGTGACGGACTCGGCGGCGTGCGGTCGTCTCGGCCATGAGGAATCGACTCCTTCGACATCAGGGAGTGCGGAAAAGGGGTTACGAGACGCCGGGTGGGCGGGGAGCGCAGCCGCAGGGGTTGCCTGCACGGGGCGCGCTCACGACCGCCATTCGCTTGGTCGAGCGAGACGTTCGGCTTCTACAAAGTTAAGTGAGGAGACCCGGTCTGTCTCCACAATTACTCGGACTTCCTACTATCTGAGACGGCGGATCGGGTCCCACCCCGCTGACCTGCGATGTCACCCGGGGTGTCCGTCCCGGTCCGTCGGCGCAAGGATGGAGGGGAGCGACGGCCCTGGAGGAGACCCGATGGCACCGCAGCAGTCCCGCACGCAGGTGATCACCCAGCGCCGTTTCGGGGGGCCCGAGGTGCTGGAGGCCGAGGAGCGGCCGCGGCCCGAACCCGGCCCGGGCGAGGTGCTGGTACGGGTCCGGGCCGCGGGCGTCAACGCCGTCGACCTGCTGGCACGCTCCGGAACGGCCCCCGTGCACGGCGACCCTCCGTTCACCCTGGGCCACGACGTCTCCGGCGTGGTGGAGGCGACCGGCGAGGGCGTGACCCGCTTCCGCCCCGGCGAGGCGGTCTTCGGCAGGATCGACGCCGGCGCCTACGCCGGCCATGTCACCGCGCCCGCCGCCCATCTCGCCCCCAAGCCGGCCACGCTGGACCACCTCCACGCGGCCGCCGCCCCGACGGCCGCCCTCACCGCCTGGCACGCCCTGCTCGACATCGCCCGGGTCGGGCCGGGCACCTGGGTGCTGATCCACGCGGCGGCCGGCGGCGTGGGCCACACCGCGGTGCAACTGGCCAAGGCGGAGGGCGCGTACGTCATCGGCACCGCCCGCGCCGACCAGCACCCCTTCCTGCGCGACCTGGGCGCCGACGTACTGGTCGACCCCGCGACCGCCGACTTCACCGAGGCCGTGCGCGACATCGACGTGGCGCTGGACCTGATCGGCGGCAACTACGGCCCCCGCACCCTCGGCACTCTCCGCCCGGGCGGGCTGCTGATCTCCGCGGTCCCCGGCGACCTGGGCCTGGCCCCGGAGGACGTCGAGGCGCGGGGGATGCGGTTCGCGCTCGTCGAGGCCCAGCCCTCGGGCGAGCGGCTCGCCAGGGTCGCCGCCCTCCTCGCGGACACCCGCGTCCGCGTCCACGTCGGGGCGGCACTGCCCCTGACGGAGGCGGCCAAGGCCCACAGGCTCGCCGAGGCGGGCCGCACCGAGGGCGCCCTGGTGCTCGTCCTGCCGTCGGACTAACCGGCGGCCCTGCTCCCGAGTTCGTACGCGAAGTCGATCGTCTCGGTCAGGCCCGCGTGCCGGCTCAGCGCCTGCCGCAGGTCCGCCTCGAAGTCCCGCGCCCGGTCGCCGAGGGCCGCCCTGGACAGCACCGAGGTCGAGAAGACGTTGCCGGCCAGCGCCTCGGGGGTCCAGGTGTGCGGGACCGCGAAGGAGAACTTGCCGAGGACCTCGAACCCCGCCCCCTCCAGCACCTCCCGGTCCGGGACCCGCCGGCGCTCCTCCTCGGCGCCCGCGGGGATCCGCTCGTGCCCTCCCGCCCGGTCCATCCAGCGCGTGACGACCTCGGCCAGGTCCCGCTGCCACGGCAGCGCGCCGCGCCACGGACTCTCCGACCAGAGCAGCGCCAGTCGGCCGCCGGGTCGCAGCCACCCGTGGGCGAGTTCGGCGATCCGGTGCCGGGGCAGCCGGTGGAAGGCGTTGCCGATCGCGACCAGGTCGAACGCCCCGTCCGGGACGGCCAGTTCCTCGGCGGACGCGACCAGCGCCCGCACATCCGTCGCCCCGACGGCCTTCTCCCGGACCACCTCGATCATGTCCGGTTCCTGGTCCACGGCCCACACCTCGGCGAAGAACTCCCGTACGGCGAAGGCGATCTGGCCGGTCCCGCAGGCGAGGTCGAGGGCCCGGCCACCCGGGCGCCCGCCACCGCGCCGGAGGAGATCGGCGATCAGTTCGCCGGGGTACGGCACGCGGAAACGGTCGTAGTCGAGAGCGGTCCCCCGGTACAGGTCACGGCGGAAGGCCGGTCCGTCCACGGCGTTCACAGCACCGCCTTCAACGCGTCCCGGAAGCCGTCGGCGTCCTCCACCCACGGCAGGTGCCCGGCATACCGGAGGATCACCCGGCACCCCCGGGGCAGGGCACGCTCCACCAAGTCCACCGCCGAGCGCGGCAGGAGTCCTGGAACTCGACGGACCACTGGAGTACCGCCCGTGCCAGGTTCTCGCGGGGCGACTCCCGCCAGCGGGCGAGCCGTTCGGGGTGCTCGCCGAGCCGGGCGAGGAGGCCCCGTTCGTAGTCGTCGTGCCAGTTGGTCGTGGGGACGATGCCGGTGCCCGGCCGTCGCACGGCGTCCAGATCGGCCGTGAAGCGGTCGGTGGTCCAGGGGCCGGCGCCCGGACCCGACCTCGCCGCCCACAGCCGTGCACCGTCGTCCGTGATCACGGTCTCCATGGCCGCCAGTGTGCCGAACGGGCCGGATCCATGACAGACCCGGCCCGTTCGGCTTCCGCGGGGCTCAGCCCATGTGCGGGTAGGTGTAGTCGGTCGGCGGCACCAGCGTCTCCTTGATGGCGCGGGTCAGGGTCCAGCGCAGCAGGTTCTGCGGGGCACCGGCCTTGTCGTTGGTGCCGGAGGCGCGGCCGCCGCCGAAGGGCTGCTGGCCGACGACGGCGCCGGTCGACTTGTCGTTGATGTAGAAGTTGCCGGCCGCGTAGCGGAGCTTGTCCATCGTGTACGCCGCCGCCGCACGGTCGTTGGAGATGACCGAGCCGGTCAGCGCGTAGTCGGAGACCGACTCCATCTGGGTCAGCATCTCCTCGTACCGGTCGTCCTCGTAGACGTGCACGGCGAGGAACGGGCCGAAGTACTCGGTGCGGAACACCTCGTTCTCCGGGTCGTCGCACTCGACGACCGTCGGCCGGACGAACCAGCCGACCGAGTCGTCGTAGGTGCCGCCCGCGACGATCGTGCACGCCGGGTCGGACTTCGCGCGGTCGATGGCCGCCTTGTTCTTCTCGAACGCGCGCTCGTCGATGACGGCGCCGATGAAGTGGGACAGGTCGGTGACGTCACCCATGGTCAGCCCGTCGACCTCGGCGGCGAACTCCTCCTTGAACCCGGAGTTCCAGATGGAGGCCGGGATGTAGGCGCGGGAGGTCGCGCTGCACTTCTGGCCCTGGTACTCGAAGGCACCGCGGGTGAGGGCGGTCTTGAGGACCGCGCGGTCCGCGCTCGGGTGGGCGACCAGGAAGTCCTTGCCGCCGGTCTCGCCGACCAGACGCGGGTACGAGCGGTACTTCTCGATGTTGTTGCCGACCGTCTTCCACAGGTACTGGAAGGTCTTCGTGGACCCGGTGAAGTGGATACCGGCCAGGTCGCGGTGCTCGAGGGCGACCTTGGAGACCTCGATGCCGTCGCCGGTGACGAGGTTGATGACACCCTTCGGCAGGCCCGCCTCCTCCAGCAGCCGCATGAGCAGCACGGCGGCGTGGGTCTGGGTCGGGGACGGCTTCCAGACGACGACGTTGCCCATCAGGGCCGGGGCGGTGGGCAGGTTGCCCGCGATCGCGCTGAAGTTGAAGGGCGTGATCGCGTAGACGAAGCCTTCCAGCGGACGGTGGTCCAGCCGGTTCCAGACGCCCGGGGAGTTGGCCGGGGGCTGCTCGGCGAGGATCTGCCGGGCGTAGTGGACGTTGAAGCGCCAGAAGTCGACCAGCTCGCAAGGGGCGTCGATCTCGGCCTGCTGGGCGGTCTTGGACTGGCCGAGCATGGTGGACGCGGCGATGGTCTCGCGCCAGGGACCGGCGAGGAGTTCGGCGGCCCTCAGGATGATCGCGGCGCGGTCGTCGAAGGACATCGCGCGCCAGGCCGGGGCGGCGGCGAGGGCGGCGTCGATGGCGTCCCGCGCGTCCTGCTGGGTGGCGTGCGCGCCGGTGCCGATGACGGCCTTGTGGTTGTGCGGCTGCACGACCTCGAAGCGCTCACCGCCGCCGAGCCGCTTCTCGCCGCCGATGGTCATGGGCAGCTCGATCGGGTTCTCGGCCAGCTCCTTGAGCCTGGCCTCCAGCCGGGCCCGCTCGGGCGTACCGGGGGCGTAGCCGTGCACCGGCTCGTTGACGGGGGCGGGGACCTGGGTCACAGCGTCCATGGGATCCGTAACTCCTTGATGTTGAGCGGGTGTTGCGAGCGGGGCGGGGCTCAGCCCGTGCTGACCATGCTGCGGACGAAGAACCGCAGGTTCGCGGGCTTCTCCGCGAGGCGACGCATGAAGTAGCCGTACCAGTCGGTGCCGTAGGCGGTGTAGACGCGCATGCGGTGGCCCTCGGCGGCGAGGCGCAGGTGCTCGTCGCCGCGGATGCCGTACAGCATCTGGAACTCGTACTCGTCCCGCTTGCGGCCGGCGCGGTGGGCGAGTTCCTGGGCGATGGCGATCAGGCGCGGGTCGTGGGAGCCGATCATCGGGTACCCCTCGCCCTCCATGAGGATCTTCAGGATCCGCACGTACGCCTTGTCGATCTCGTGCTTCTGCTGGTACGCGACCTCGGCGGGCTCCTTGTACGCCCCCTTCACCAGCCGCACGCGGCTGCCGGCCGCGGCGAGACGGCGGGCGTCGGCCTCGGTGCGGAAGAGGTAGGCCTGGATCACGCAGCCGGTCTGCGGGAAGTCCCTCCGCAGTTCCTCGTGGATGGCGAACATCGAGTCGAGGGTGGTGTGGTCCTCGGCGTCGAGCGTGACGGTCGTCCCGATCGCGGCGGCGGCCTCGACGACGGGCCGGATGTTGGCCAGGGCCAGCTCGTGGCCGTTCTCCAGGGCCTGCCCGAACATCGACAGCTTCACGGACATCTCGGCGCGGGTGCCGAGCTCCAGCTCCTTCAGCCGGTCGACGAGCGTCAGATAGGCGTCCCGTGCGGCGGCGGCCTGCTCGGGCCGGGTGATGTCCTCGCCGACGACGTCCATGGTCAGCTCCAGGCCCCTGGACGTGAGATCACGGACGATCGGCACGATCTCGTCGACCGTCTCGCCCGGGATGAAGCGCTCGACGACCTGCTTGGTCACCGGGGCCGCCGAGATCAGACGTCGCATCCGGTCGCTGCGCGACGCGGCAAGAATCACGGGACCCAGCACGGGGCACCTCCACGAACCAGCGGATAGAACCACCGTGAACCTAAGGTTCCCCCCGATCGTGGGCCATCGACAGCTGTCACGCATCCGTGCCCCAGATCTCAGACAGATGTATGAAGGCGGGCCCCGTGTGCGGGAGAATGCCCCTGTGACGGCGGATTATCTGAGCGGTGACTACCAGGAGCTGGTCGACGAGATCTCGGAGCTGCTGGGCGCGCCGGCGACGCTGGAGAACCGCGACTTCGAGCTGATCGCCTTCGGCGCGTACGACAGCGAGGGCGAGCTGGACGCGTCGGCGCTGGACCCCGTGCGCACCCGCTCGATCCTCACCCGGCGCTCCACGGCCGCCGTCCGCACCTGGTTCGAGGGCTTCGGCATCACCCGGGCGACGGGCCCGGTCCGCATCCCGCCAACGCCGGAGGCGGGGGTCTACCGGGGCCGGATCTGCCTCCCCGTACGCCATCGCGGGGTGGTCCTCGGCTATGTCTGGCTGCTGGACTCCGAACCGGGCCCCACCGAGGGACAGCTGGCGGCCGCCATGGACGTGACCGTCCGCATCGGCGCGCTGCTCGCGGACGAGGCGCAGCACGGGGCGGATCTGAGCCGGGAGCTGCGGGCGGTGCTGGTCGCCGAGCGCGACTGGCAGCGGGACATGGCCGTGGCGGAACTGCGCACCGCGCTGGGTGCGCGCGCCGACGGCCACCACACGGTGGTCTGCATTGCCCCCTGGCCGTCCGCCGACCCGGACGACGCACCGTCGGTACGCACGGTGCCGGGGGCGACGGCCCTGTGCACGGTGCCGTGGGGAGTGGCGTCCCAGTCCCTGGCCCTCCTCGTCAGACTGCGCTCGCCGAACGTACTGACCCCGGCGACGTCGGCCGCGACACGGCTGCTGGAGCGGGCACGGCTGATGGACGGGGGCGGCGCGGTCGGTGGAGGAGGCGGAAGGCCGGGAGGTGCGGCGCCCGCGATGGGCGCCGGTGACAGGACGGCACGGCAATCGGGCGGCGCCAGGACCACCGAGCGCGGGCCCAGTGGTACGGCCGGAGGCGGGCCGGGACGTACGGCAGCCGGACAGCGGGCCGGCGGAGATGCGGCCGGAGCGGGACCGGCGGGCGCGGCAGCGGGGAGCGGCGACAAGGCGGCCGGCGCGGCAGCGGGGAGCGGCGGCAAGTCGGCAGGTGCTGCGGCCGGAGGCGGCGCCAAAGCCGGCGGTGCGCGGTCGGCAGGCACGGCAGCCGGAGGCGGCGGTAGAGCCGGCGGTGCCGCGGCCGGGGTCGCCGTTGCCCGGGCGGGGCTCGCGGAGTTGGGGGCGGCCTGGCAGGAGGCCTCCGCGGCGGCGCGGGCCGCGCTCGCGGAGCCGCGGCTGGGCCCGGTCGCCGAGTGGGCGCACATCGGCCCGTACCGCCTGCTGACGTCCCTGCCGCCGGACTCGGCCCACGACCCGGCCGTGGACGCCCTGCTCTCCCCCGCCCACCACGAACTCGCCCGCACCGCCGAGGTCTACCTCGACTGCGCCGGCCAGGCGGGCCGCACGGCCGCCGAACTCGGCATCCACCGCCAGACCCTCTACTACCGCCTCTCCCGCGTCGAACAGCTGACGGGCCTCGACCTGGACGACGGCGAGGACCGCCTGCTGCTGCACATGGCGCTGAAGGGGGCGCGCCTGTAGGCCGGCCGGCGGAACGGTGCCCCACCTGACGTGCGGTGCGTCCGCGGTGTGCCACCGGCCCGCGACCGTTCGGTCACGGTGACGGCCGTACTGGTGCTGGGGGCGCTCGTCCCGGGGCTGCGGGGCCTGCGGCCGGTCAGGTCCGGCTGACGCCCTCGATCACCTGACGCAGGCCTTCGGTGATCACGTCCGCCTCGGGTGCGGTCTTCGGGTCGAAGGTCCACTGCGAGATGAGCCCCGACATCAGGGTCATGTAGAAGCGGCCGAGGGTGTCGGCGGTCTCGTCCGAGACCTCCTCCTCCGGCACGCCCTGCATCAGCGAGACCAGCCCCCGACCGCCCTCCCGCTGCGCGCGCGACAACTGGTCGCGGACCTCGGGCAGCCGGTCGCCCATGGTCATGACCTCCATGCTGAGCGGCCACATCGAGCCGGGTTGCCGCAGGGAGTCGACGATGTTCGACCAGACCTCCCGGAACCGCTCCAGGGAACCGGGCGCGGCCGTGATGCCGGCGTCCCCCTCGAAGGACATCTCATCCACCAGCGCGATGTACGCCTGGGCGAGCAGCGCGTCCTTCGACCCGTAGTGGTAGCCGATCGAGGCGAGGTTGGTCCCCGACTCCTTGACGATGTCCCGCGCGGTTGTGCGCAGGAACCCCTTCTCCAGCAGGCAGCGCTTGGCGCCCTCGAGCAGATCCTCACGGTGTCCCATGCCCGCCACCCTACCGCCGATCCATACGGTCGTCCTATACGGACGACTTACACAGATGACTTACACAAGTGAATTACACGGGTGATTTATACGAGCGTTCTAGACAAGCGTTTAAGACGTGCGTACAGTCACTGCCATGACGAACCCGACGGGCACCACCACAACCCCGGCCGGCACCCTCGCCGGCCGCCGCGAATGGACCGCACTGGGCGTGCTGATGCTCCCGCTGCTGCTGGTCTCGATGGACGTCTCGGTCCTGTACTTCGCCATCCCCGCGATCAGCGCCGACCTGGAGCCGAGCGGCACGCAGCAACTGTGGATCTTCGACATCTACGCCTTCGTACTGGCCGGCCTGCTGATGACGATGGGCTCGCTCGGCGACCGCATAGGCCGCCGCAAGCTGCTCCTGATCGGCGCGGCGGCCTTCGGCACCGCCTCCGTCGTCGCCGCCTACGCCGACAGTGCCGAGACCCTCATCGCGGCCCGCGCGGTCCTCGGCGTCGGCGGCGCGACCCTGATGCCGTCGACGATGGCGCTGATCCGCACGATGTTCACCGACGCCGGCCAGCGCGCGAAGGCGATCGGCATGTGGTCCGGCGTGATGACGGCCGGCATCGCGCTCGGCTCGGTGATGAGCGGTGTCCTGGTCCAGTACTTCTGGTGGGGCTCGGTCTTCCTGGTCAACCTGCCGGCCATGGCGCTGCTGCTGGTGCTGGGCCCGTTCCTGCTGCCCGAGTCGCGCGACCCCGCCCCCGGCCGCTTCGACTGGCTGAGTGTCCCGCTGTCGATGGCCGCCGTGCTCCCCGTCATCTACGGACTGAAGGAGATCCCCTCCGAGGGCTGGCACGCGCAGTACGTCGTCTCGGTCACCGTGGGCCTGCTCTTCGCCGCGGCATTCGTCCACCGCCAGCGCACCGCGGCCTCACCGATGATCGACCCGGCCCTCTTCCGGGGCCACGGCTTCGCCCCCTCCGTCGTCCTCAACCTCATCGGCTCGTTCGCCATGATGGGCTCGGCGTACTTCACCACGCAGTACCTGCAGTCGGTGCTCGACAAGAGCGCGATGGAGGCGGCCCTGTGGGCGCTCCTCCCCTCGGTCCCGATCGGCATGACGGCCCCGATGGCGACCGCCCTGGTCCAGCGAGGCGTCAGCCGTGCCCATGTCGTCACCGCCGGCTTCGCGATCGGCGCCTGCGGCTACGGGATGCTGGCCCTCGCGGGCACCGACTCCCTCTGGCTGGTCCTGGCCGCGTGCGGCGTCCTCGCCTCCGGGATCGTCATGGTCATCTCCCAGATCACGGACCTGGCGCTGAGCAGCGCCCCGGTGGAACGGGCCGGCTCGGCGTCCTCCCTGATGGAGACCGGCGGGGAGTTCGGCGGCGCGCTGGGCATGGCGGTGCTGGGATCCATCGGTACGGCGATCTACCGGCACGACATCCCGGCCTCGACCCCGGACGCGGCCCGCGAGACGCTGGGCGGGGCGCTGGCGGTCGCCGACCGGGCGCCGGGACTGGCGACGGCGGCGCGGGAGGCGTTCACCAACGGCATGCAGGGCGCGGCCATCGCGGGAGCGGTGCTGCTGGCGGGGGCGGCGGCACTGGCGGCGAGGGCGCTGCGGGGGATTCGGGTCGACGACAAGTGAGGAACGCGAAGGGGGTCCAGCCGACCGACGCCGGCTGGACCCCCTTCTCGTTGTCTGCGTCAGACCAGGTTCACGGAGCGGGCGAACGTCGCCCCGATCTCCGCTTCCACCTCGGACAGCACCCCGGCCGGGACCGTGTCGTCCACGGTCAGCACGGCCAGCGCCTCGCCGCCGGCGACCGAGCGGGAGACCTGCATGCCGGCGATGTTGATGCCCGCCTCGCCGAAGATGCGGCCGACCGTGCCGACGACACCGGGACGGTCCTCGTACCGCAGCACCACCATGTGGTCGGCGAGGGCCAGGTCCACGTCGTACTCGCCGACGGCGACGATCTTCTGCAGGTGCTTCGGGCCGGCCAGCGTGCCGGAGACCGACACCTCCTCGCCGCTGCCGAGCGTGCCGCGGACGGTGACGACGTTGCGGTGGTCGGTCGCCTCGGAGCTGGTCGTCAGCCGGACCTCGACGCCACGCTCCTGGGCGAACAGCGGCGCGTTGACGTACGAGACGGTCTCGTCGACGACGTCCTCGAAGACACCCTTGAGGGCGGACAGCTCCAGCACCTTCACGTCGTGCTGGGTGATCTCGCCGTACACCTCGACGTCGAGGCGGACCGCGACCTCGCCCGCGAGCGCGGTGAAGATGCGGCCGAGGCGCTCCGCCAGCGGCAGACCCGGCTTGACGTCCTCGGCGATGACACCGCCCTGGACGTTCACCGCGTCGGGCACGAGCTCACCGGCGAGGGCGAGGCGCACCGAGCGGGCGACCGCGATACCGGCCTTCTCCTGGGCCTCGTCCGTCGACGCCCCGAGGTGCGGGGTGCACACGACCTGGTCGAACTCGAAGAGCGGGGAGTCGGTGCAGGGCTCCTTGGCGTACACGTCGAGGCCGGCGCCGGCGACCCGGCCCTCCTTCAGCGCCGAGTACAGCGCCTCCTCGTCGACGATCCCACCGCGCGCGGCGTTCACGATCCGCACGCTCGGCTTGACCTTGCGCAGCGCCTCGTCGCCGATCAGGCCGAGGGTCTCGGGGGTCTTCGGGAGGTGGACGGTGATGAAGTCGGAGACCTCGAGCAGCTCGTCCAGCGACAGCACCTTCACGCCCATCTGCGCGGCGCGGGCGGGCTGGATGTAGGGGTCGTAGGCGACGACCTTCATCCCGAAGGCGGACATGCGCTGCGCGACGAGGGCACCGATGCGGCCCAGACCCACGACACCCAGCGTCTTCTCCGCGAGCTCCACGCCCGTGTACTTGCTGCGCTTCCACTCGCCGTTCTTCAGCGCGGCGTTGGCCTGCGGGATGTGGCGGGCGGTGGCCACGAGCAGACCGCAGGCCAGCTCGGCGGCGGTCACGATGTTCGAGGTGGGGGCGTTGACGACCATCACGCCCGCCTTGGTGGCGGCGGAGACGTCGACGTTGTCCAGGCCGACGCCGGCTCGTGCGACGACCTTCAGCTTGTGCGCGGCGGCGATGGCCTCGGCGTCCACCTTGGTGGCCGAGCGGATCAGGATGGCGTCGACGTCGGCGATGGCCGGGAGCAGTTCGGCTCGGTCCGCTCCGTTGCAGTGCCGGATCTCGAAGTCCGGGCCAAGCGCGTCCACGGTCGCGGGCGACAGCTCTTCAGCGATGAGTACGACGGGTTTCGAGCTCACGTGAGTCCTCACAAGTCCAATGCGGACGGCCGTCCCGACGGCCGCAGGCGGTGGAGGTTGGCTAGCCGCGTGGAAGACGCACGACGCTGTGGGCCTGACGCGTATGTAGTACGGCAGTGTAGTGGCGCGAGGGGGGTCGTCCTGCGCCTCCACGGAAGGATCACCCGTCCGTGATGCGACGGATTGGACAACGGGGCCGGAGCAGTGCGCTCCGGCCCCGTCGTCGGAGACTCACGCCTCCTCGTTCACCCAGCTCATCAGCTTGCGCAGCTGCTTGCCCGTGGTCTCCAGCAGGTGCTCGGAGTCCTGCTGCTTGTACTCGTTGTACTTCTTCAGACCGCCGTGGTACTCGTCCATCCACGCCTGGGCGAAGGAACCGTCCTGGATCTCGGCGAGAACCTTCTTCATCTCGGCCTTGGTGGCGTCCGTGATGATCCGCGGACCGGTGACGTAGTCGCCCCACTCGGCGGTCTCGGAGATCGACCAGCGCATCTTCTCCAGGCCGCCCTCGTACATGAGGTCGACGATCAGCTTCAGCTCGTGCAGGCACTCGAAGTACGCGATCTCCGGCTGGTAGCCGGCCTCGGTCAGCGTCTCGAAACCGGCCTTCACCAGCGCGGACGTACCACCGCAGAGAACGGCCTGCTCACCGAAGAGGTCGGTCTCGGTCTCCTCGGTGAAGGTCGTCTTGATGACGCCGGCGCGGGTGCCGCCGATGCCCTTGGCGTACGACAGCGCCAGCGCGAAGGCGTCGCCGCTCGCGTCCTGCTCGACGGCGGCGATGCAGGGAACGCCGCGGCCCTCCTCGTACTGGCGGCGGACCAGGTGGCCCGGGCCCTTGGGGGCGACCATGCAGACGTCGACGCCGGCCGGGGGCTTGATGAAGCCGAAGCGGATGTTGAAGCCGTGGCCGAAGAACAGGGCGTCGCCGTCGTTGAGGTTCGGGGCGATGTGCTCCTCGTAGACCTGGGACTGGATCGGGTCCGGGACCAGGATCATGATGACGTCGGCCTCGGCGGCGGCCTCCGACGGCGTCACCACGCGCAGGCCCTGCTCCTCGGCCTTGGCCTTGGACTTGGAGCCCTCGTGCAGACCGACTCGGACGTCGACACCCGAGTCGCGCAGCGACAGCGCGTGGGCGTGGCCCTGGCTGCCGTAACCGATGACCGCGACCTTGCGGCCCTGGATGATGGACAGGTCGGCGTCGGCGTCGTAGAACAGCTCGGCCACTTTGGGTTCTCTCCTTGAGTGCAGGTGTTGCGTCCCACCGTATGACGGCGGGCGGAAGGGAAGTTTCGGGGTCTCGGTATACGGGCGGCCGAAACCGCCCGTACGGCCTTACGCGCTGCGGTCGAGGGCGCGCAGCGACCGGTCCGTGATCGAGCGGGCGCCGCGGCCGATCGCGATCGTGCCGGACTGGACGAGCTCCTTGATGCCGTACGGCTCCAGCATCTTGAGCATGGCCGAGAGCTTCTCGCTGCTGCCGGTGGCCTCGATCGTGACGGCCTCCGGGGAGACGTCGACGGTCTTGGCGCGGAACAGCTGGACGATCTCGACGATCTGCGAGCGCGTCTCGTTGTCGGCCTTCACCTTCACCAGAACGAGTTCGCGCTGAACCGCGGAACCGGGCTCCAGCTCGACGATCTTCAGGACGTTGACCAGCTTGTTGAGCTGCTTGGTCACCTGCTCCAGCGGGAGGTCCTCGACGCCCACCACGATGGTGATGCGGGAGATGTCGGGGTGCTCGGTGACACCGACCGCGAGCGAGTCGATGTTGAAGCCACGGCGGGAGAAGAGGGCGGCGATCCGGGCCAGGATGCCCGGGGTGTTCTCCACCAGGACCGAGAGCGTGTGCTTGGACATGGTCTTTTTACGTCTCTCTCGCTCAGTCGTCTTCGTTGTCGCCGAAGTCGGGGCGGACGTCCCGGGCGGCCATGATCTCGTCGTTGGAGGTGCCGGCGGCGACCATCGGCCACACCATCGCGTCCTCGTGGACGATGAAGTCCACGACGACGGGGCGGTCGTTGATGGAGTTCGCCTCCTCGATGACCTTGTCCAGGTCCTCCGGGGACTCGCAGCGCAGGCCCACACAGCCCATGGCCTCGGACAGCTTCACGAAGTCCGGCACGCGCGTGCCGCGGGCGTCCGGGTTGACGTCGTCCGGACCGGAGTGCAGCACGGTGTTGGAGTAGCGCTGGTTGTAGAAGAGGGTCTGCCACTGGCGGACCATCCCGAGGGCGCCGTTGTTGATGATGGCGACCTTGATCGGGATGTTGTTCAGGGCGCAGGTGGTGAGCTCCTGGTTGGTCATCTGGAAGCAGCCGTCGCCGTCGATCGCCCAGACCGTCTGCCCCGGCGCGCCGGCCTTGGCGCCCATGGCGGCCGGGACCGCGTAGCCCATCGTCCCGGCGCCGCCGGAGTTGAGCCAGGTGGCGGGCTTGTCGTACCGGATGAAGTGCGCCGACCACATCTGGTGCTGGCCGACGCCCGCCGCGAAGATCGTGTCCTCGGGGGCGAGCTGTCCGATCCGCTCGATGACCTGCTGCGGGGACAGCGAGCCGTCGTCGGGCAGGTCGTAGCCGAGCGGGTAGGTGTCGCGCCAGCGGGTCAGGTCCTTCCACCAGGCGCTGTAGTCGCCCTGGTGACCCTCGCTGTGCTCCTTCTGGACGGCCTGGATGAGGTCGGCGATGACCTCGCGCGCGTCACCGACGATCGGCACGTCCGCGGCGCGGTTCTTGCCGATCTCGGCCGGGTCGATGTCGGCGTGGACGATCTTGGCGTACGGGGCGAAGCTGTCCAGCTTGCCGGTGACGCGGTCGTCGAAGCGGGCTCCGAGGGCGACGATCAGGTCGGCCTTCTGCAGCGCGGTGACGGCGGTGACCGCACCGTGCATGCCCGGCATTCCCACGTGCAGCGGGTGGCTGTCGGGGAACGCGCCGAGCGCCATCAGGGTGGTGGTGACGGGCGCTCCGGTGAGCTCGGCGAGAACCTTGAGCTCGGCGGTGGCGTGTGCCTTGATGACACCGCCGCCGACGTAGAGGACGGGCCGCTTGGCTGAGGTGATGAGCTTGGCGGCCTCGCGGATCTGCTTGGCGTGCGGCTTGGTCACCGGGCGGTAGCCGGGCAGGTCCATCACCGGCGGCCAGGAGAAGGTGGTCTTCGCCTGGAGGGCGTCCTTGGCGATGTCGACCAGCACCGGGCCTGGGCGGCCGGTGGAGGCGATGTGGAAGGCCTGCGCGATCACGCGCGGGATGTCCTCGGCCTTGGTGACCAGGAAGTTGTGCTTGGTGATCGGCATGGTGATGCCGACGATGTCCGCCTCCTGGAAGGCGTCCGTGCCGATCGCCTTGGACGCCACCTGTCCGGTGATCGCCACGAGCGGCACCGAGTCCATGTGGGCGTCCGCGATGGGCGTGACGAGGTTGGTCGCGCCGGGGCCCGAGGTGGCCATGCAGACACCGACCCTGCCGGTGGCCTGCGCGTAGCCGGTGGCCGCGTGGCCGGCGCCCTGCTCGTGCCGGACCAGGACGTGGCGCACCCGGGTCGAGTCCATCAGGGGGTCGTACGCGGGAAGGATGGCACCGCCGGGAATGCCGAATACCGTGTCGGCCCCGACCTCCTCGAGAGAGCGGATGAGGGACTGCGCACCCGTGACGTGTTCGGGGGCGGACTGCTGTCCTCCGGATCGGGGCCGCGGCTGCGGATGGGCCCCGGTGGCCTGCTCGGTCATCGTCAGTCTCTTCTCGATGCTGAGGGTTTTTGCGAGGTTTGTACGGTGTTCGGCTGCTGCACGAACAGTGCCTGTGCAACAAAAAACCCCTCGTGCCGTAAGGCAAGCGAGGGGAGCGCGCCGGGTGGAGGTCGCTGAGCGATGGTGGGCTCAGCGTCAGCCGACGCGCTTTCCAAGTACGAGAATTCGGGTGCGCATGGCACTGACCCTCCCCCCGACGCGCACCACGTGTCAAGTGGGTGGGACGGGAGTCTCATTATGTGAGCGCAGGGCGGTTCCGCCTCCCAGAACGGCGGTCACACCTCCTGTGTACACCCCGCCCCCGCCTCCTGCGAAGGCGGGCTCAATGGGGCTGTGCGGAACCGGATAGTGGCCGGATCCGAGCGCTCTGCGCAGCCGGTACTCGTCCAACGGGCCCGAGAACGCCATGCCCTGTCCATGGGTGCAGCCCATCGCGCGCAGGGCGACGACCTGTTCGGGCAGATCCACGCCGTCGGCCACGGACTGCAGCCCGAGGTCGGTGGCGATTCTGAGCAGCCCGCTGGTGATCTTGTGCAGCCGCGCGGACTCGACGACGCCCTCGACCAGACCGCGGTCGAGCTTCAGCACGTCGACGGGGAGTCTGCGCAGTGCCGTGATCGCCGCGTAGCCGCTGCCGAAGCCGTCCAGGGCGATCCGTACGCCGTGCCGGCGCAGGGCACCCAGTCTGCGCTCCAACTCGTCCAGGGAGACCCGCGGATCCATGTCGGACAGCTCGATCACCAGGGATCCGGACGGCAGCCCGTGCCGGGTCAGCAGGGCCTCGATCGAACCGGCCGGCATCGAGCGGTCCAGCAGGCGCCGGGCGCCGACCCGGACCGCGACGGGCACGGCGAGCCCCGTCCCGGTGCGCTCGGCGGCCTGTTCGACGGCCTCCTCCAGCAGCCAGCGGCCCAGCTCCGCCGTCCGGTCGTTGTCCTCGGCGACCCGCAGGAACTCGGCGGGGGTGAACAGCACCCCCTGCGAGGAACGCCAGCGCGCCTGCGCCTCGACCGATGTGATCCGGCCGTCCTCCAGACAGACCACGGGCTGGTGCAGCAGCGTGAACTCGCCGTCGTGCAGCGCGGCCCGCAGGCGCGTGGCCAGCTCCGCCTTGCGTACGACGTCCTGCTGCATCTGGGGCGCGTACAGCTCGACGCGGCCCTTGCCGCCCGCCTTGGCGCGGTACATGGCGAGGTCGGCGTTGCGCAGCAACTCGCCCGCCCCGAGGCCGGGTTCGGCGAAGGCGACGCCGATGGAGGCGGCCACCCGGACATCGTTGCCGTCGATGAGGTACGGCTGCGAGAGCGTGATCCTGAGGCGGTCGGCGAGCTCCAGGATGTGACGTTCGCGCGCGGTACGGTCCCGGGCACCGTCGCCGACGATCAGGGCCGCGAACTCGTCGCCGCCGAGCCGGGACGCGGTGTCGCCGTGCCGGACCGCGTCCTGGAGTCTGCGGGCGGCCTGGACGAGCAGTTCGTCCCCGGCCTGGTGCCCGATCGTGTCGTTGACGGCCTTGAAGCCGTCGAGATCGATGAAGAGGACGGCCGTGCCGCGCAGGTGGGCGCCCCGGTCGGAGGCGCGGCGGCCGGACACGGCCTGCTGGACCCGCTTGGTGAACAGGGCCCGGTTGGGCAGGTCGGTGAGCGGGTCGTGCTCGGCGTTGTGCTGCAACTGCGCCTGCAGCCGCACCCTTTCGGTCACGTCCCGGCTGTTGAAGATGAGGCCGCCGTGGTGGCGGTTGACGGTGGACTCGACGTTGAGCCAGCCGCCGTCACCGGAGCGGAAGCGGCACTCGATGCGGGTGGTGGGTTCCTCCTGGGGGCTGGCGGCGAGGAAGCGGCGCACCTCGTGCACCACACAGCCCAGGTCCTCCGGGTGGATGAGACTGGCCAGTTCGCTGCCCACCAGTTCCTCGGCGGGGCGTCCGTAGACCCCGGCGGCGGCCGGGGAGACGTACCTCAGCACGCCGCTGGGCGCGGCGATCATGATGACGTCGCTGGAGCCCTGCACCAGGGAGCGGAAGTGGTTCTCCTTCTGCGCGAGTTCCTGGGTGAGGGTGATGTTGTCCAGGAGCATGATGCCCTGGCGCATCACGAGGGCGAGCACCACCGTGCCGCCGGTGATGAGCACGACGCGGTCGACGCTGCGGCCGTTGAGGACGTTGTAGAGGATCCCCAGGGTGCAGACGGCGGCGGCGAGGTAGGGCGTGAGGGCGGCCAGGGAGCCGGCGATGGGCCGGGCGGCCGGGTACCGGCTGTGGTCGTCCCCCTGCGCGGGCGCGTGGTGGGGGTGGGTGCCGCCGCGCCGGCCCGGCAGGTGCTCGTGCACCACGCGCGTGTGCCCGTCGTCCTCCTCCGGGCGTGTGTGCCGGGGCGTGGCCCAGGGCGCGTACGCGAGGAGCAGCGAGCCGGCGAACCAGCCCGCGTCGAGCAGCTGGCCCGAGTGGTAGTGGTCGCGCAGCAGCGGTGAGGTGAACAGGGCGTCGCACATCACCGTCAGCGCGAGGGCGCCGATGGCGGTGTTGACGGCCGTGCGGTTGACCGCCGAGCGCCGGAAGTGCAGCGCCAGCACCATGCTGACCAGGGCGATGTCCAGCAGCGGGTACGCCAGCGACAGCGCGGTCTGCGCCACGCTCGGCCCGTCGAACTTGGCCGCCTGGGCCAGCGCGAGACTCCAGGACAGGGTCAGCAGCGAGCCGCCGATCAGCCAGGCGTCCAGTCCCAGGCAGACCCAGCCGGCCTTCGTCACGGGCCGCTTGGCGAGCACCAGCAGCCCGACGATGGCGGGCGGCGCGAAGCAGAGGAAGAACAGGTCGGCGTAGCTGGGGCTGGGCACCTGCTGGTCCAGGACCACCTCGTACCACCCCCAGACCGCGTTGCCCAGGGCCGTCATGGTCGAGGAGAGTGCGAACAGCAGCCAGGCGGGCCGAAAGCGGACACGGCGGTTGCGGGCGTACAGGAAGCAGGACACGGCGGCGGTCGCGGCCGCCGCGGCCAGGCCGAAGTCACCCATGATCAGCGCGAGTTCGCCCGAACCCCAGTCGAGCGCGGAACCGACGGCGTATCCCGCGCAGACCAGGGCCAGGACGAGTTGGCGGACCAGGGTGTTGCCGACACCGGTGATCGGCGGCCGGGGCGACCGCCCCGGCGAGGGCTGCGCCCGCACCGCTCCGTCCAGGGTGGTCGTGAGAGGCGGCGGCGAGGTCACCGGGTCCTCCCGGTCCGCGCCGCTCCCGCGTCCCGCGGGTCCCGGTGCGCTGGGTGCGCATGCCCCCTGCGGCTGCTGTGCCTGCGGTGATGGTCGTTGTGCCGGCAGCCGTGATTGCTGTGGTGACCGCGTCTGCGCGCGGCCGTGCGCCAGGGTCGCCGCCGGCGGCCCCGCCGCGTCGGATCGCTCGTCCATAGGCCGTGCATCGCCCGTCGCCCCCCTCACAGTCTGAAATGTCCGTCCCCGGCGCCGAACGGTGCGCGGCGCAGCCCCTGCTCGGGACGATACACCAGTCTCGTCACTCAGGGACATAGTTCCTCTACGCTCCGTGACGACCAGCGGCGATGCGAGCACGTACCGCGTCCGGAAGATTGCGGAGCGTACCGGAAGCGGATGATGCGCCGGTTGCGCGCCCGCGCTCGACAGCGCCCGCTCGTGCGCTACGCGCCGGTCGAACCCGTCGTAAGGATCACGTTGGCGAGGGGTTCACGGTTCACGAAACGTGTCAGCTGGTTGACGATGAGTCGCTTCGCGCGGGGCAGGAACGCCGAGCTGGGTCCCCCGACATGGGGGCTGATGAGCACGCCGGGCGCCTTCCACAGCGGGTGCTCGCGGGGCAGCGGCTCGGGGTCGGTGACGTCGAGGGCGGCGGTGATGCGGCCGCTCTCAAGCTCGGCGAGGAGCGCCTTGGTGTCGACGACGGGTCCACGCGCGACGTTGACGAGGAGCGCTCCGTCCTTCATCCGGGCGAGGAAGTCGGCGCCCGCCAGGCCGCGCGTGGACTCGGTCAGGGGCGTGATCAGGACGACGACGTCCGCCTCAGGCAGCAGCCGGGGCAGATCGGTGAGCGGATGCACGGGGCCGCGCTCCGTGGTGCGCGCGGAGCGCGCGACGCGCACCACCCGCGCGACCTCGAAGGGCACGAGCCGGTCCTCGATCGCGGATCCGATCGAGCCATATCCGACGATGAGGACGCTCTTGTCGGCGAGCGCGGGCCGGAAACCCGCGCGCCACTCCCCCAGTTCCTGACCCCGTACGAAGTCGGGGACACCGCGCAGGGAGGCGAGGATCAGCGTGAGCGCCAGCTCGGCGGTGCTCGCCTCGTGCACCCCGCGCGCGTTGCACACCTGGACGCCGGGGCGCAGGTGCTTCAGGCCCGGTTCCAGGCTGTCGATGCCGGCGGACAGCGTCTGGACCACCTGGACGGAGCCGAGTTGCGGCAGCGGGCGGACTACGACCTCGGCGGGCTTCATGTAGGGGACGACGTAGAAGGAGCAGTCGGCGGGGTCTGCGGGGAAGTCCTTCTCGCCGTTCCAGAAGCGGTACTCGGGCCCGTCCGGGAGACCTTCGATCTCGTCCGGCGGGAGCGGAAGCCACACGTCAGCAGTCATGTCAGGAGGCTATGTCAGGCCGGTGGAGGCGCAGAGGTTAGGTTGGGGGATCCGTAAGAAGGAGGGTCACGAGCAGGTGGAGCGCAGGACGATGGGCGCGGGGGCCCTCGCCGTGGGGGCCGTCGGCCTGGGGTGCATGCCGATGAGCTGGGCGTACAGCGGCTCGCGGCAGCGCGGCGAGGAGTCGCTCAGGGCGGTGCACCGGGCGCTGGACGCGGGCTCGACGCTCCTGGACACGGCGGACATGTACGGCCCGTTCACCAACGAGCTGCTGGTGGGGCGGGTGTTGAAGGAGCGGCGCGCGGACGCCTTCGTGTCGACGAAGGTGGGGCTGCTGGTGGGTGAGCAGCACATCGTGGCCAACGGCCGCCCCGGCTATGTGAAGCGGGCCTGTGACGCGTCGCTGCGGCGGCTGCAGACGGATGTGATCGACCTCTACCAGTTGCACCGCGCGGACCCGGAGGTCCCCGTCGAGGAGACGTGGGGCGCGATGGCGGAGCTCGTCCAGGCCGGGAAGGTCAGGGCGCTCGGGCTGTGCGCGGTCGGGGCGCGGGGCGGGCGGCGGTCGGGGGGCCGGATGCACGACGCGACGATCCGGCAGCTGCGGCGGGTCCAGCAGGTGTTCCCGGTGAGCGCGGTGGAGGCCGAGCTGTCGGTGTGGTCCCCGGAGGCGCTGGAGTCGCTGCTGCCGTGGTGCGAGGCGCGCGGCGTCGGCTTCCTGGCCGCGATGCCGCTCGGCAACGGCTTCCTGACCGGCACCCTCACCCCGGGCGAGGGCTTCGAACCGGACGACGTGCGCGCCCGGCATCCCCGCTTCACCGCGGAGATGATGGCCGCCAACCAGCCGATCGTGGCAGGTCTGCGCCGGGTCGCGGCCCGGCACGGCGAGAACGTGACCGCGGCCCAGGTCGCGCTGGCCTGGGTACTGGCCCAGGGCCGCCACGTGGTCCCGGTACCGGGCACCAAGCAGGAGCGATGGGCGGCGGAGAACGCAGCGGCGGCCGACCTCCGCCTCACACCGGAGGACCTGACCGAGGTGGCGGAACTGCCGGACGCTCTGGGGTCGTGGGACTGAACCAGGGGCACGGCCGCGACCGCGCTCGCCGACGGTCGCCGATTAGCTCCGGGCGACCGAGCACCCGAGCGAGGGAGCAACCGTGACCTCGTTCGCAGGCGGTCGCCGATGAGCTCCGGGCAGCCGAGCGCCCGCGCCCGGCAGAGGCCACCGCCCCCCTCCTCGCCGGTTGCGCGGCAGGCAATCGAAGGCCCGAGCCCAACGGAAACCGTCCACGCCTCATCGCCGGTTGCCGATCCGGCGCCAGGCGGTACGGGACCCCATCCCGACGGATGCCGCCGCACCCCTGGTCGCCGGTTGCCGGGTCCAGCGTTCACGCGATCGAGAACCGAGCCCGGCGGGAGCCGTCGTACCGCTCATCCACGGTCGTCGATTGGGGGCCGGGTGATCGGGAACCTGTGAGGCGCGAGCGGTGTATCACAGGTAGAACCTGCCGACCGGGCTGCAGAAGCTGCCGACGGGACCGCCGTGCGAAGGGACCGAGACCGTGCTACGACGAGCTGTACCGGCCTTACTGGCCACCACCGCGCTCCTGCTGACAGCGGGCTGCTCCTCCGGCGGGGGCGGCGGCTCGGCGAGCGGAGACGGTACGACATCGGGGGGCACGTCGGCGAACGCGTCCCCGTCCCGCCGGGCCGCCGATCAGGCGCCGCCCGCCAAGGGCTCGGTGAAGGTGCTGCGGACGGTCGCCACCGGCCTGAACAGCCCCTGGGGCCTGGCCCCGCTCCCCGGCGACGGCGGCCTGCTCGTCGCCTCCCGGGACCAGGGCACGATCACCAGGGTCGACGAGAAGACGGGAGAGAAGACCGACCTCGGCAAGGTCTCCGGGGTCTCCGCGGCCGGCGAGGGCGGCCTGCTCGGCATCGCCCTCTCCCCGGACTACGCCTCGGACCACATGATCTACGCGTACTTCACCTCGGCCTCGGACAACCGCGTCGTCCGGGTGCTGTACGACCCGCAGAAGCCGGCCGGTGAGCAACTGGGCGCCCCGGACACGATCTTCAAGGGCATCCCCAAGGGCTACATCCACAACGGCGGACGGATCGCCTTCGGCCCGGACGGCATGCTCTACGCGGGCACAGGCGAGAGCGGCAACCGCGGCCTGGCGCAGGACAGGAAGTCCCTGGGCGGCAAGATCCTCCGCCTGACCCCCGAGGGCGACCCGGCTCCCGGCAACCCGTTCCCGGACTCCCCCGTGTACACGTACGGCCACCGGAACGTGCAAGGGCTGGCCTGGGACCCCGAACAGCGCCTGTTCGCCGCGGAGTTCGGCCAGGACACCTGGGACGAGCTGAACGCGATCAAGCCCGGTGACAACTACGGCTGGCCGGACGCCGAGGGCAAGTCCTCCGACGCGAGGTTCCACAACCCGATAGCCCAGTGGCACACCGACGAGGCCTCCCCGAGCGGTATCGCCTACGCCCAGGGCTCCATCTGGATGGCGGGCCTGAGGGGCCAGCGTCTGTGGCGCATACCTCTGGACGGCACGAAGGCCTCCGCCGACCCCCAGCCCTTCCTGGAGGGCGAGTACGGCCGCCTGCGCACGGTGGTGGCGGCGGGCGGCGACAAGCTGTGGCTGACGACGAGCAACACGGACGGAAGGGGCGACCCGAAGAGCGGAGACGACCGGCTTCTGGAGCTGCAGGTGAAGTGACCCCTAGTGACCCTCAGCCCCCCTGGGTCACTCCTCCCCCGGCACCTCGGGCCTTTCCTCGTCCTGCCCAGGCTTGGGCGGGCGCACCACGACCTTTCCGGACGCCAGGTCTATCGGACCGCGCCCCGGATCGTTGTCACCGACGTCCTCCCGGGTCAGCTCCAGCCGGTTCTGTTCGTCCCGGGTGTGCTTGCGGCCCGGCGCGAACAGTTCCTCGAAAGCGTTGAACACGGCGCCTCCCTGTCCCGGTGGTCTCCAGCCTACGTCTCACCCCGCCGTCCGGGCGGTGAGCGGATCGGCCGGCGACAGCCCCACCCGATGCGCCACCGCCGCGGCCTCTCCCCTTCCGGAGACGCCGAGCTTGGCCAGGATGTTCGAGACATGGACGCTGGCCGTCTTCGGGGAGATGAAGAGCTGCTCGGCGATCTGGCGGTTGGTGCGTCCGGCGGCGACCAGGCGCAGGACGTCGCGTTCGCGGCTGGTGAGCCCGAGGGCCTCGACCGGGTCCGCGGGCCGCTGGTCCGGGACGCGGTGCAGGGCGAGCCGAGCGCGCTGGGCGAGCAGTGCGACGGCCTCGGCGAGCGGGCGGGCGCCGAGGTGGCCGGCGACGGCGTGGGCGAGGCGGAGCAGTTCGGCGGCGCGGTCGCGCTCGTCCTCGCCGCCGTCCCGCAGCAGGGCCCCGGCCAGGCGATGGCGGACACGGGCGAGGTCGTAGGGCCGGTCCAGGCACTCGAAGGCGGTGACCACGTCCGACCAGGTGTCGGCGGTGTCCTCGTCCTCGGCGCGGGAGAGCTCGGCCCGCACCCACTTCTCGTGGGCGAGCCAGATGGGGGCGTCGGTGGTGGTCTTCTTGGCCGCGTCGCGGATCCGGTCCAGGACGGCGGCCCGGTCCTGGGCGGCGGCGGGCAGCGCGCGGGCGTCGGCCTCGGCGGTCGCGGCGGCGAGCAGCAGGGGCCAGCCGTCGCGCTGGGTGCCCGGCGGCATCCCGGCGTCGAGGGCGCGGGCGAGCTCGGCGCGGGCGTCCGGCAGGCGGCCCTCGCCCGCGGCGACGCCGATGGCGATGCGGGAGAGGAGCAGTGTGTGCTGGGGCATGGGGTCGTGGGTGCCCAGGAAGTCCCGCGCGGCGGCCAGTTGGCGGGCCGCCTCGGTGAGGTCGCCGCGGCCCAGGGCGAGGTGTGCCAGGCACATGGCGCCGCTGCCCTGGGGCTTCGCGCTGTGCCCCACCCGCAGGGCGCCCGCCGCGGCGTCGGCGGCCTCGTCCCACAGGCCCAGGGAGTACGTCGACTCGGAGAGGTTGGCCCACACCCATGCCTCCGATTCGAGCAGGCCGAACCTCCTGGTGAAGGCGAGGCCCTCCTTGAGGAGCGGCACGGCCTCCCGGGTGCGGCCGACCGAGTCGAGCGCGGAGGGCAGATTGACGTAGGCCCGGCCGGCGACGACGGCCACGCCCTCCTCCAGGGCCCGGTCCTTGACCTCGTACATCTCGGCGAGGCCGGACTCGACCGAGCCGGCGTCGACCATGAGGCCGCCGAGGGTGAGCCGGGCGTTGAGTTCAATCTCCCGGGCGCCGACCATGCGCGCGTACTCCACGGCGCGTTCGGCGGCCGAGAGGGCGTCGGGGCCGGGTTCGTGCAGCATCGCCCAGCCGGCGGCGTTGGCGAGGACCTCGGCGTGGACCTCGGAGGGCGGCAGACCGCGGACCAGGTCCTGGGCGGTGGCCAGTTCCCGCCAGCCGTCGCCGCGGGCCAGGGCCTGCACGAGACGGGAGCGCTGGACCCAGAACCAGGCGGCCCGCAGCGGATCGTCCTCGTCCTCCAGCAGATGCAGCGCACGCTTGGTGATCTTCAGGGCACGTTCCCGCTCCCCGCACAGCCGGCCGGCGCCGGCGGCCTCGGCCATGAGGTCGAGGAAGTGCAGCGGGGTGGTGGCCGGATCGCAGCCGCAGGGGGCGTAGACCTCGCAGTAGTCGCCGAGGCGCAGGGCGGCCCGTACGTCCTCGGGGGCGGTGTCCCACAGCTCCATCGCCCGTTCCAGGAGCCGCAGTTGCTCGCTGTAGGCGTGCCGGCAGCGGGCCGCGACGGCAGCGTCGAGGACGGCGGGCAGGGCCTTCGCGGCGTCGTGGGCGTGGTACCAGTAGCTGGCCAGACGCATGACACGCTCGTCGGCCGGGACCAGGGTGGGGTCGGCCTCCAGGGCCTCGGCGTAGCGGCGGTTGAGGCGGGAGCGCTCGCCGGGCAGCAGGTCGTCGCTGACGGCCTCGCGGACCAGGGAGTGGCGGAAGCGGTAGCCGTCTCCGGCGGGCGTGGCGAGCAGGATGTTGGCGCCCACGGCGGCCCGCAGCGCCTCGATGAGGTCGTCCTCGGCGAGCCGGGCGACGGCGGCCAGGAGGCGGTACTCGACGGTGGAGCCGCCCTCGGCGACGATCCGGGCGACCCGCTGGGCGCTCTCGGGCAGGCCCTCGACGCGCACCAGGAGCAGGTCGCGCAGGGAGTCGGTGAGGCCGGTGCAGCAGCCCTCGGTGGCGGCGACGGCGAGTTCCTCGACGAAGAAGGCGTTGCCGTCGGAGCGTTCGAAGATGGCGTCGACCTGGTCGGGGTCCGGTTCGGCGGCGAGGATGCCGGCGATCTGGCGGCCGACCTCCTGCCGGTTGAAGCGGGCGAGTTCCACGCGGCGGACGGTGCGCAGGCGGTCGAGTTCGGCGAGCAGGGGGCGCAGCGGGTGGCGGCGGTGGATGTCGTCGGCGCGGTAGGTGGCGAGGACGACCAGCCGGCCGGTGCGCAGGGTGCGGAAGAGGTAGGCCAGCAGGTGGCGGGTGGAGGCGTCGGCCCAGTGCAGGTCCTCCAGGGCGACGACGACGGTGCGCTCGGCCGCGACGCGCTCCAGCAGGCGGGCGGTGAGTTCGAAGAGGCGGGCCATGCCCTCCTCGTCGTGCCGGCCGCCGGAGGCCTCGCCGAGTTCGGGCAGCAGGCGGGCCAGTTCCTCCTCCTGTCCGGCGGCAGCGGCGGCGAGTTCCCCGGGCAGTTCGCGGCGCAGGGCGCGCAGGGCGGTGGAGAAGGGGGCGAACGGCAGGCCGTCGGCACCGATCTCCACACAGCCGCCGAGTGCGACGACCGCGCCCTCGCGGCAGGCCGCGGTGGCGAACTCCTCGACCAGCCGTGTCTTGCCGACTCCGGCCTCCCCGCCGATCAGCAGCGCCTGCGGTTCGCCCGCGGCGGCACGGGCGAGCGCGTCGTTCAGCGTCCCGAGCTCTTCGGCTCGGCCGACGAACACCCGACTTACGGACCTGGTCTCCACGAGGGCGAGCATCGCATGGGGGTACGACGGGACGGCACCGGTTTTCTCCGGAGCGACGGGGAGCGGACGTACCGCGGCCCCCACCGCGGGCAGGTGCGGTGAGGGCGGTCGCGGGGTGCTGCGGTCGTTTCCTCGAGGGCGGCCCTCCCCCGCGGGGCCGTCCTCGAGGCCTACCGGGCTCATGCGGCGCGGGCCGACCGGAGCCTGCGGAGGCGGGGGGTATGGGACTCGTCCTCCGCGGCGTGGCGTGCTTCGCGGCGGGCGGCGCGGCGGCCCTTGGCGGCCTCGCGGGCCAGGCGCTCCTGGTCGGCCCGACGGATCAGTTCGGCGGAACGGAGCTGCGAGATCTCGTACTCGTACATGGTGTGTCCCTTGGGAGAGGCGGATTCGGCTTCGCTTGCTGCGATGCCTCAACCTTCGTCTCCAAGGGGGGTCGGCCACATCGGGAGAGTTCCGCATCTTCGGCGGCCCCTGGGGCCTTAGACGAACGGAAGGGGCCTCAGACGCTCCGTAAGGTGCTTACAGATGGTCTGAGACCCCTCGGGACCTGCGTCGATTCAGCCGGCGGAGGGCAGGCCGAGCAGGACGTCGGTGTACTTGAGGACGGCCAGGAGGAGGCCGATGACGCCGAGGGCGACACCGCCCCAGGCGACCGACTTGATCCACGCGGCCTGCGGCCTGCCGGGGACGCCGAAGGCGGGACGGGCGAGGACGACGACGCCGACGACCAGGGCGAGCAGCGCGAAGACGCCGCCCCACAGGGCGCTGGTCTGCCACGCGTCGCCGTAGACCGCCTTGACCTGCTTGGCGACGCTCGCCGTGGACGAGGTCTGCAGCTGGCCCACGAGCGTCTGGCGGGCGGCGGCGACCGTGCCGATCCAGCTTCCGGTCAGCGAGACGAGGCCGAGCGCGGCGGAGACGACCGCCCCCGCGCCCTGGCCGACGCCGGTGGGGCCCGCCTCCTCGTCGGCGGCCGTCTCGGCCACCTCGTCGGTCCCGGGCTGGTCCTCCTCGGTCGTGGCCTCGGTCGTTGCCTCGGTCTGGGTGGCGTCCACCGCCTCCTCGTCGCGCTTCACTTCGGCGGCCTCGGTCGTGCCGGCCTCGTCAACTGTCTTGGTTCCCATGTCTGGCACCGTACGGACGCTCTCTGAGAGGGGTCTTAATGATCGTTGTGTTCGGCACGCGCGCGTGCTTCACGCCACTCGGGGGCGAGGATCGACCACACCTCGAGGTCGTGCCGCACCCCACCATAGGGGTGTGCCTGGCGACGTACGCCATCGCGGGTCATGCCCAGGCGCCGGGCGACGTCGATGCTGGGCACGTTGCCGGAGGCGGCGACCCATTCGACGCGGTGGATGCCGCGCTCCTCCACCGCCCAGTCGATCAGTATCCGCATCGCCCGGGTGACCAGGCCCCGCCCGGTCGCGGCGGGCTCCAGCCAGCACCCGACCTCGGCGTTGCCGGTCGCGGCGTCGAAGTTCAGGGTGAGCACCCCGCCGACGAGTTTCCCGTCCAGCCAGATCCCGTGGTAGGAGGCGGTGTCGGCGGCGCGCAGGTCGGCGTAGCGCTGGAGCGTCTCGCGGGCGGATGCCGCGTCCACGACCTGCGCGCCGAACGGGATGAACCGTCCGACGAACTCCCGGCCGCGCTCCAGGTGTGCCAGGAACTCCTCGGCGTGCCAGGGTTCCAGCGGCCGCAGTTCGGCGCCGTCACCCAGTGATATCGCGTACATCGCGCTGGTCCCCCTCCGCCAGGACGTCCGCCACCTCGGCGTCCGTCGCGGCGGCCAGCCTTTCATGGGCGGCGCGGCTCTCGGGCGGTTCGATGCTGATGCGGGGCAGGCGCTGGTCGAGCCAGCGGGGCAGCCACCAGTTGGCGCCGCCGAGCAGGTGCATGAGGGCCGGGACGAGCAGTGTGCGCAGGACGAAGGCGTCGAGGGCGACGGCGGAGGCGAGGGCGATGCCGAACATCGCGATCACGCGGTCGCCGCTGAGGACGAAGGCCAGGAAGACCGAGATCATGATGACGGCCGCGGAGTTGATCACCCGGCTGGTCTCGGCGAGCCCGACGCGGACGGCCCGTCGGTTGTCCCCGGTCTCCAGCCACTCCTCGTACATCCGGCTGACCAGGAAGACCTGGTAGTCCATGGAGAGCCCGAAGAGGACCGACACCATGATCACGGGGAGGAAGGGCTCGATGGGGCCCGCGCGGCCGAGGCCCAGCAGTTCGCTCCCCCAGCCCCACTGGAAGATCGCCACGACGACGCCGAAGGCGGCGGCGACCGCGGCGACGTTCATCGCGGCGGCCTTCACGGGGATGCCGATGGACCGGAAGGCCATGAGGAGCAGCAGACAGCCCAGTCCGATGACGACGCCGACGAACAGCGGCAGCTTGCCGACGATGACGGCCGCGAAATCGTCGTACGACGCGGTCACACCGCCCACCTGGATGTCGAGGGTGGTGCCGGTCTCGGCGCGCGGCAGCACCTCGGTGCGCAGCCGGTCGACGAGGTCGCTGGTCTTCTGCGACTGCGGTTCCGAGGCCGGGACGATCGTGAAGTAGGCGGTGTCGCCGCCGCTGTTGTAGGTGACCGGGGTCACCGAGGCGACGCCCTCGGTGGTGCGGATGGTGGCGTCGAGGTTGTCGAGGGTGAGCTTGTCCTCGGCGCCGTCGACGTGAGTCACCAGGGTGAGGGGGCCGTTGACACCGGGGCCGAAGCCGTCGGCGAGAAGGTCGTAGGCCTGCCGGGTGGTGGACGTCCTAGGGTCGTTGCCCTGGTCGGAGGTGCCCAGGTGGAGGGAGAGCGTGGGCAGCGCGAGCAGTGTCATCACGGCCAGCGCGACGACGCCGAGCACCTTGGGGTGGCGCTCCACGAACGCCGACCAGCGGTGCGCGAACCCGGTGGGCAGTTCGGGCTGGGGTCCGTGTTCCTCCAGCCGCCGCCGCTCGCGCCGGCTCAGGGCGCGCATGCCGATGAGGGACAGCAGGGCGGGCAGCAGCGTGACGGAGGCGGCGACCGTCAGGACGACGGTCAGGGAGGCGGCGATCGCGACACCGTTGAGGAAGCCGAGCCGCAGGATCAGCATGCCCAGCAGCGCGATGCAAACGGTGGCACCCGCGAAGACCACGGCCCGTCCGGTGGTCGCCACGGCGTTGGTGACGGCCTCGGTGACCGAGAGCCCGCGTTTGAGTCCGCGCCGGTGTCTGGTGACGATGAACAGCGCGTAGTCGATGCCGACGCCCAGCCCGATCAGCATGCCGAGCATGGGCGCGAAGTCGGCGACCGTCATGGCGTGCCCGAGCAGCCCGATCCCCGAGTACGCGGTGCCGACGCCGACCAGCGCGGTCGCGATGGGCAGCACGGACGCGGCGAGCGAGCCGAAGGCGAGGAACAGCACGACCGCGGCGACGGCCACGCCGACGATCTCGGCGGTGTGCCCGCCGGTCGGCTCGGTGAGCGCGACGGCGCTGCCGCCGAGTTCGACCTGGAGCCCGTCGCCGTCCGCGGCCTTCGCGGTGTGCACGACCGCCTCGGCCTCGGACTTCTTGATGTCCTCGGCGCCGTGGTCGAAGGTGACCGTGGCGTACGCGGTGTGCCCGTCGGCGCTGATCCGGCCCGCGCCCTGGCCGTCGTACGGACTGCTCACGGAGGCCACTCCGGACAGGTCCGCGATCTTGTCCAGGGTGCCGGTCATCGTCTGTTCGACGTCGGCGGCGCGCACGCTGCCCGACGTCACGTGCCAGACGACGGTGTCGCTGTCCCCGCCGAGTCCCGGGAAGCCCCGCTGCAGCAGCTTGGTGGCGGCGCCCGACTCGGTGCCGGGGGCCTCGTAGTCGTTCGAGTACGCGGAGCCGGTGACCGCTGCGGCGGCGGTGACCCCGCCGAAGGCGAGGAGCCACACCACGACCGCGACCAGGCGGTGCCGGACACACCAACGTGCAAGGGCTGCCACGAACGAGCTCCCAGGGGACGATATGTGGATCTTTGACCGGGAAGAAGTCGTTCACAACATGAACAGCCCGCAAAGAACGCATGAGCAATGCGAGGACCACTCTTGCAGGCAGAAGTGATCGTTTACGCCATTCGTGGGGTTATTCACAAGAGTGGGAGGCAGATCACAGGACAGTAACGAACACTCTGTCATCTCATCTGTCACCTCAGTCGAACTGGTCCCCCAGCGCCATCACCATCGCCCCGGCGACCAGCAGCCACAGCGCCCGCCGGGTGCGTCCCCGGGAGCCCAGCACTCCCGCCAGCGCGCACACCGCGGCACCGAGGCCGTAGGCGGCCGGCACCAGCGCCGGTGCGGCGTTCAGGGCCCGCACCACCGCGGCGGCCACTCCGGCGAGGGCCAGCAGCACACCGGTGGTGGCCGCCGTCCAGCGGGCCCGGTGCGCGTCCTCGGCGGAATCCGGCTGCGGGACGGCGCGGACAGCTGCTAGCTTCCGCTGGTCAGCCGTCACCGGCTCCTCGCCGACGACCGAAGCGGGTGCGTTGTTTGAAGGTCCGACCGAGCTCCTGCGCATCGCCTTTCACTACGAGGATCATGAGGAGCCCGTTCACCGATGTCCGACAACAGGACCACGGACGACCGTCTCACTGACCGTGTGACCCACCCGCGCTATCCCCTCAGCAGCCAGTACGACGCACGCTGGACCGTCGACAACCAGATGGGCCCCAACGCCCTGTGGCTGCTGGAATGGCTGGCCCCCGCCCTCGGCCTGGACGCCCTGCGCCCCTGCGCGCGCGTCCTCGACCTGGGCTGCGGCCGGGCGATGACGTCGGTCTTCCTGGCCCGGGAGTTCCACGCCCAGGTCACCGCGGCCGACCTGTGGGTCGCGCCCGACGACAACGCCCGGCGCGTCACCGAGGCCGGATTCGCCGACCGGGTGCTGCCCGTGCACGCCGAGGCGCACGACCTGCCCTTCGCGGAGGGCGGTTTCGACACGATCGTGTCGATCGACGCGTACCAGTACTTCGGCACCGACGATCTCTATCTGCCCACGCTCACCAGGCTGTTGAAGCCCGGCGGGCGGATCGGGATCGTCGTACCGGCCCTGCGCGAGGAACCGGAGGGAGCCGAGCCGCCCGAGCATCTGCGGGCCTGGTGGGAGCCCGACTTCTGGTGCTGGCACTCCGCCGACTGGTGGCGCCGCCACTGGACCCGCAGCGGTGCCGTCGAGGTCGAGACGGCCGACTGGCTTCAGGACGGCTGGCGCGACTGGCTCAAGTGGTGCGAGGTGGTCGCCGAGGAGAGCCCGGAGGAGTTCCACCGCACGATGGCCCGCCGGGTCGCCGAGATGGTACGGGCCGACGAGGGCCGCACCCTGGGCTTCGTACGGGTCGTGGGACGCCGCAAGTAGGCGTACGGCCCCGGAGGTTCACCCCTCCGGGGCCGTACCGCACGAACCTCAGCCCTCGCTGACGCCCAGCTTCTCAAGGATCAGCTCCTTGACGCGGGCCGCGTCCGCCTGGCCGCGGGTCGCCTTCATGACGGCGCCGACCAGGGCGCCGGCCGCGGCCACCTTGCCGCCGCGGATCTTGTCGGCGACGCCCGGGTTGCCTGCGATGGCCTCGTCGACGGCGGCGGTCAGGGCGCCCTCGTCGGAGACGACCTTCAGGCCGCGCTTGTCGACGACCTCGTCCGGGGTGCCCTCGCCCGCGAGGACGCCCTCGATGACCTGGCGGGCCAGCTTGTCGTTCAGATCACCCTTCGCGACCAGCTCGGTGACCCGGGCCACCTGCGCCGGGGTGATGGCGAGTTCGTCGAGGGAGACCCCCGACTCGTTGGCGCTGCGCGCCAGTTCGCCCATCCACCACTTGCGGGCGGAGGCCGCGTCGGCCCCGGCGTCGATCGTGGCGACGATCAGGTCCAGCGCACCGGCGTTGAGGATGGCCTGCATGTCGGTGGAGGAGATGTCCCACTCGGCGAGCAGCCGGTTGCGGCGGGCCAGCGGCAGCTCCGGCAGCCCCGCCCGGATCTCCTCGACCCACTCACGGGACGGGGCGACCGGCACCAGGTCCGGCTCCGGGAAGTACCGGTAGTCCTCGGCCTCCTCCTTCACACGGCCCGAGGTCGTGGACCCCGTGTCCTCGTGGAAGTGCCGGGTCTCCTGCACGATCGTGCCGCCCGAGGACAGCACGGCCGCGTGCCGCTGGATCTCGAAGCGGGCCGCGCGCTCCACGGATCGCAGCGAGTTGACGTTCTTCGTCTCGGAGCGGGTGCCGAACTTCTCGCTGCCCTTGGGCATCAGCGAGAGGTTCACGTCGCAGCGCATCTGGCCCATCTCCATGCGGGCCTCCGACACACCGAGCGCCTTGATGAGCTCGCGCAGCTCACGGACGTACGCCTTCGCCACCTCCGGGGCACGGTCGCCCGCTCCGACGATCGGCTTGGTGACGATCTCGATCAGCGGGATGCCGGCTCGGTTGTAGTCCAGCAGCGAGTGCGAGGCGCCGTGGATACGGCCCGTCGCACCGCCCACGTGGGTGGACTTGCCGGTGTCCTCCTCCATGTGGGCGCGCTCGATCTCCACACGGAAGGTCTCGCCGTCCTCCAGCTGGACGTCGAGGTAGCCGTTGAAGGCGATCGGCTCGTCGTACTGGGAGGTCTGGAAGTTCTTCGGCATGTCCGGATAGAAGTAGTTCTTCCGGGCGAAGCGGCACCACTCGGCGATCTCGCAGTTCAGCGCGAGACCGATCTTGATCGCGGACTCGACGCCGGTCGCGTTGACGACCGGCAGGGAGCCGGGCAGGCCGAGGCAGGTCGGGCAGGTCTGCGAGTTGGGCTCGGCGCCCAGCTCGGTCGAACAGCCGCAGAACATCTTGGTCCTGGTGCCGAGTTCGACATGGACCTCGAGGCCCATGACGGGGTCGTACGACGCCAGCGCGTCCTCGTACGACACCAGGTCGGTCGTGGTGGTCACGGTGAAACTTCCCTCTCAGCCCAGCAGGACGTCGTCGTCGCCCAGCCGCTTCAGCTCGCGGTAGAGGACGGCGAGGCCGGTGACGATGCCGACGGCGGCCACGGTCGCGTCGATCAGGCGCAGCGTGTCCTGCTCGGACCGCGCCTTCCTGATCCGCTTGGCGACACCGAGCGCGCCGAAGGCGGTGGTGGCGATGGACACGTACATACCGGACTTGGACTTCTTGAAGTCCTGCGCCTTGGTCAGCGTCTTGCCTGTCTTGGTCACAGCGACGGAGCCTCCTCGAGCAGCGGGTGCCCCCACTTTTCCACGAAGGCGGCCTCGACGGCGGCGCCGACCTTGTAAAGACGGTCGTCCTTCAGCGCCGGGGCGATGATCTGCAGACCGACCGGGAGGTTGTCCTCCGGGGCGAGCCCGCAGGGCAGCGACATGGCCGCGTTGCCGGCCAGGTTGGTCGGGATGGTGCACAGATCGGCCAGGTACATCGCCATCGGGTCGTCGGCGCGCTCGCCGATCGCGAAGGCGGTGGTCGGCGTGGTCGGGGAGACGATCACGTCGACCTGCTCGAAGGCCTTCTCGAAGTCGCGCGTGATGAGCGTGCGGACCTTCTGGGCGGAGCCGTAGTAGGCGTCGTAGTAGCCGCTCGACAGAGCGTAGGTGCCCAGCATGATGCGGCGCTTGACCTCGGGGCCGAAGCCCGCCTCACGGGTGATCGACGTGACCTCCTCGGCCGAGTGGCTGCCGTCGTCGCCGGCCCGCAGGCCGTAGCGCAGGCCGTCGAAGCGGGCGAGGTTGGAGGAGCACTCGGAGGGCGCGATCAGGTAGTACGCGGAGAGCGCGAGGTCGAAGGACGGGCAGTCCAGCTCGACGATCTCGGCGCCCAGCTCCTTCAGCAGCGCGACCGACTCGTCGAACCGCTGGATGACACCGGCCTGGTAGCCCTCGCCGCGGAACTGCTTGACGACGCCGACGCGCATGCCCTCGACGCTGCCGTTGCGGGCGGCCTCGACGACCGGCGGAACCGGGGCGTCGATGGAGGTGGAGTCCAGCGGGTCGTGCCCGGCGATGACCTCGTGCAGCAGGGCCGCGTCCAGGACCGTACGGGCGCAGGGGCCGCCCTGGTCGAGGGAGCTGGAGAACGCCACCATGCCGTAGCGGGACACCGCGCCGTACGTCGGCTTCACGCCGACCGTGCCGGTGACGGCGGCCGGCTGGCGGATGGAGCCGCCGGTGTCGGTACCGATGGCGAGCGGCGCCTGGAAGGAGGCGAGGGCCGCGGAGGAGCCGCCGCCGGAGCCACCGGGGATCCTGGTGAGGTCCCAGGGGTTGCCGGTCGGCCCGTACGCGCTGTTCTCCGTGGAGGACCCCATGGCGAACTCGTCCATGTTGGTCTTGCCGAGGATGACGACGTCGGCCGCCTTGAGACGCTTGGTGAGGGTGGCGTCGTACGGCGGGATCCATCCCTCGAGGATCTTCGAGCCGACGGTCGTCGGGATGCCCTCGGTGGTGAAGATGTCCTTCAGCGCCAGCGGGACGCCGGCCAGCGGGCCGAGCTTCTCGCCCCGCTCGCGCTTGTCGTCCACGGCCCGGGCCTGGGCCAGGGCGCCCTCGCGGTCGACGTGCAGGAAGGCGTGCACCTTCTCGTCGACGGCCTCGATCCGGGCGAGGTGGGCCTCGGTGACCTCGACGGCCGTGAGCTCGCCGGAGGCGATCTTCGCGGCGGTCTCGGCAGCGGTCAGCTTGATGATGTGGTCCGTCATGTCGGTCAGTCCTCCCCCAGGATCTGCGGCACCTTGAAACGCTGCTGCTCCTGGGCCGGGGCGCCGGAGAGCGCCTGCTCGGGGGTGAGCGACGGACGGACCTCGTCCGCCCGCATGACGTTCGTCAGCGGGAGCGGGTGCGAGGTCGGCGGTACGTCTTGGTCGGCGACCTCACTGACGCGGGCCACCGCGCCGATGATGTCGTCCAGCTGTCCCGCGAAGTGTTCGAGCTCTTCGGGCTTCAGCTCCAGACGCGCCAGCCGGGCGAGGTGGGCGACCTCCTCGCGCGTGATGCCAGGCATGCAGCGTTCCTCTGGGGTGAGTGTGTGTGGTTCGGGGCTGGGGCTTGTCGGCACATTCCCGTCGTCCGCCCGGAGGGCGGGCCGCGCGGCGTCCGGTGCGTGCGATCGCAAGGCGCCGGAGCGTCCTCGTGGCGGAGCCACGTGGACGATTCGGCAACGCTGCGAGCGAGCGTGCCAGGCGTCGCGCGGCAGACGGGAATGTGCCGACAAGCCCCAATCCTAGGGGGCGGGGGCCTTCCGCCGTTAAACGGTTTCCCGGCTCAGTGGCGGGCGGCCCAGGCCGGGCTGTGCAGGAAGTGGTTGTCGTACAGGTCCTGGACCTCCAGCAGGCTCTCCGCGGTGAGCTCGCCCAGGCGGATGCGCTGCAGGTGGCGGAAGTACTCGAACCGCTCGACGCCCGGGGTGATGACGATGAGCAGGTCCGCCGGGGCGCCCGGGGCGGCGGCGAAGGCGTGCGGGCGGTCCGGCGGGACGATGATCAGGTCGCCGCGCTCGGCGGTGACGACGTCGTCGCCGGAGAGGACCTCGGCGGTGCCCTCGAGCAGGTAGAACATCTCGGCGGAGTTGTGGTGCGTGTGCGGGCGGGCGCCGTCGGCGCCCTCGGCGAGGGTGACGCGCACGGTGGACAGCGCACCGCCGCTGGCACTGCTGTCGGCCAGCAGCCGTACGGCCACGGGGTCGCCCCCGACGACCTCGGCCTCGGCGTCACGGACCAGGACGGTCTCGTCGAACTTCGGTACGAACAGCGACATCTCTCGTTCCCCCTGTCTCGTCTGCGGATGGTCTCATCCGCGGATGGTCTCGTCTTCGTCTCGGATGCCGTCAGACCGCGAAGAGCAGTCCGGCGCTGATCAGGACAATGATCGCCGTGGCGAAGTGAACCCCGAACGCCACGGCCTTGGCGCCGCCGTTGCGCAGGACTATCAGGCAGTCGCCGAACGGGATGATCGCCACGCTCAGCATGAGCCAGGCCTCGGCGTGCGCGCCGGCGCCGGCCAGCACGGCGAGGCCGACCACGCCGAGCGTGCCGTCCCGCAGCCCCTTGATCGAGAGGTAGGCCCCGGCGTCGCCCGCGGGGTCGGCCGGGACGCCGTAACCGGCGGCGGCCGGGCCCGGCTGGAACAGGAACCGGTAGCCGAGGAACAGGCAGAACACGTTGAGCAGGACGGCCAGGGTGTAGGCGGTGACGGTCATGTCTCTCTCCTTCGTCGTTTTTCTAGCAACGCTAGCGACAAGAGCGAAGCTAGCAGAGCGTCGACAGATTGGCTAGCACTGCTAGAATTCAAGGCATGTCGATTCAGACGCGCCGGGAGCGCGAACGAGCGGAACGCGAGCGGCTGATCGTCACGGCCGCCCGGGAACTGGCCGAGACGGAGGGCTGGGACGCGGTGACGACGCGCCGGCTGGCCGCCGAGATCGAGTACAGCCAGCCGGTCCTCTACAGCCACTTCAAGGGCAAGGACGCGATCATGGCGGCGGTCGCGGTGCAGGGCTGCGCGGACCTGGCGGTGGAGCTGCGCGCGGCACGTACGGCGGCGAAGGACCCGCGCGAGGCACTGGCGGCGGTGGCCGAGGCGTACACGTCGTTCGGGCGGCGGCGCCCGGCTCTCTACGACGCGATGTTCACCCTCGCCGTGGACCTGCCGTTCGCCACCCCCGAGGCTCCGGAGCCGCTGTGGGAGGCGTTCCGGGAACTGGCCACGGTGGTCGAGCCGATCGCGGCCGAGGGCGAGGACACGGGCCTGCTGGCGGAGACGTACTGGGCCGGACTGCACGGGCTGGTCACGCTGATGCGCAGCGGACGGCTGCCGGAGCCGGCCCATGAGCAGCGACTGGCCCTGCTGATCGGACACTTCACGGCAGCGCTCTGAGGAAACGCCGAACCGTCTCGGGGTACGGCCGGGCGGCCGGGAGGACTACTCGGCGGCGGGGAGAGCGGCCCGCGGCCGCTGCCAGCCCCGGGAGCCCCGGGCCCGCAGCCACGCCGTCGTCTCCTCCGGCGGCATCGCGGCCGCTACCAGCCAGCCCTGTACGGCGTCACAACCGAGGTCGCGCAGCCGTTCCCAGGTCTCGTCGTCCTCGACGCCCTCGGCGACGACCAGCAGGCCCAGCGAATGGGCGAGGTCGACGGTGCAGCGGACGATCTCGGCGTCCTCGGGGTCGACGGCCAGCCGGGCCACGAAGGAGCGGTCGATCTTCAGCTCGCTGACCGGCAGCCGCCGAAGATGCACCAGCGACGAATAGCCGGTGCCGAAGTCGTCCAGCGACATCTTCACGCCGTGCCCGGTGAGCGCGGCGAGGGTGTCGGCGGCGCGCTGCGGGTCCTCCAGGAGGACGTGTTCCGTTATCTCCAGTTGGAGCGCTCCCGCGGGAACTCCGTGCCGGGCCAGACGTGCCGCCACCGAGCCGGCGAACCCGGGTGTGTGGACGTCCCGCGGGGACACGTTGACGGCGACCGGCACGTGCAGGCCCTGCGCCCGCCATGCCGCCACCTGTCCGAGCGCCGTCTCCAGCACGTACTCGGTGAGGTGGGGCATCAGCCCCGACGACTCGGCGATCGCTATGAACTCGTCCGGCGGCACCTTCCCGCGCTCGGGATGCACCCAGCGCACCAGCGCCTCGAGCCCGGCCACCTGTCCGTCGAAGCGGACCTTGGGCTGGTAGTGCAGCTGCACCTCGTGCGCGTCCAGCGCCCGGCGCAGATCACCGAGCAGCCCGAGCCGGTCCGGTGTGTTGGAGTCCCGTTTCGACTCGTAGACCTCGACGCCCGTCCGGTCCCGCTTCGCCTGGTACATCGCCACATCGGCCCGGCGCAACAGCCCCTCGGCGTCCAGCGCGTGGTCGGGGAAGACGGCTACGCCCGCACTGGCCTCCAGGACGAGGGTGAGCCCGTCGAGGTCGAGCGGGGAGCTGAGCGCGGACACCAGCCCGCGCGCCACCCGGGTCGCGGACGTGGTCGAGTCGGCGACCGGCAGTAAAACGGCGAACTCGTCGCCGCCCAGCCGCGCGGCCTCCGCCCCGCGCGGCAGGGCGAGCCGCAGCCGGTCGGCTATCTGCAGCAGCAGCCGGTCCCCGGCGAGATGCCCGAGTGTGTCGTTGACGGACCGGAAGCGGTCCAGGTCGATCAGCATCAGCGCGGACCGGGCGCCGATCCGCTCGGCGTCGTCCAGCGCGGTCCAGATGCGCTCCAGCAGCCACTGCCGGTTGGGCAGTCCGGTCAGCGGGTCGCGCAACTGTTCCTCGGCCCGGGCCCGGGCTATCCACAGGGTGGAGTCGAGGGCGATCAGCGGGATGGCGAACAGCGGCAGCAGCACCGGCCGGGCGACGGCCACCACGCACACCAGCGGGGCGATGCCGAGCAGCGCGACCGCGACCAGGCCCTGTCTGACCAGGGCGGTACGGGCGACGGTGGGCAGTCCGCGGTTCCGCGGGGCGTGCAGGTACCAGAGCAGCGTCCGGGTGACCAGGAGATAGGCGGCGGCGACCAGCACCACCTCGGGGGCGGTGCAGACCGTCCAGCTCGCGGGGTTCCACGGCTTCTCGACGGACGGGAAACGGCCGAAGGCGGCGAGCACCAGGGCGCCCGCGCCGATGCCGAGGATGTCCACCGCGCCGTGCAGCACGCCCTGCCGCCAGCGGTTGCGCCGGGCTATGCCGACCAGCACGACGACGGTGAGGCTGACCATGCCGGCCGGCACCCAGCCGTACAGCAGCAGGACGGCGAGGGTGAGGGCGGCGCCGGAACCCGTCCCGCCCCACCAGCGGGAGCGGCCGAGCATCACCAGATGGCCGACGATGATGCCGGTCAGCACGGCCAGGGACCAGCCGACGGTGCCGGACGGGAAGAGGGCGTGGGTGCCGGTGAACGCCCGGTAGAACCCGGCGCCGAGCACGAGGGCTGCCGCCGCGACGACGGCCACGGGCAGCGTGGGCCAGGACGGGTGCCGTTCCTGGTCCTCGTCCGGGAGCGCGGGCTGGTGCCCGGTGGTGAGCTGGGGCACACCACGCACCTGTGTGGCGGTGTACTGTCCGGTGACGCGCCCCTCCCCGCCCGGATGCCCGGGGGGCCGCCCGGCCCAACGACTCGGCCGCCAGGCGCCGGTGCCCCGGCGCCCGCGCAGCCGTGAGTCCGGGGCGGCGCTCTCGGTCGGTTCCATTCCCGTCCCTCTCACAGCCGGCGGTGCCCACGCCAGGCGGCCCGATGTCCGACATCCATCCACGGCGCCGCGTTGGAAAACCCTTCCCCTCCGCTCCCGAAAAGCCCTTCAGGAACAACGGGGATGCCCCAACCGCAGCTGGGCACGGCAGGCGCACATCTCAACAGTAGGCCGCAGAAGGCTTCCGCGGGCAGCGGTCGTGGACGGTTGCCCGAATGCGCCCCGGCCACCCGTATGCATCTGGTATGCGCCGATCGGGTGGCCTTCAACCGCTACTCCTCTGTGGGAAGCGCAACTTCGGCGGCGGCGTCCGGTCCCTGTTCCAGCAGGACGTCGAATCCCTCCTCGTTCAGGACGGGCACCTTGAGCTGCATCGCCTTGTCGTACTTGGAACCAGGATTGTCACCCACAACGACGAAGGACGTCTTCTTGGAGACGGAACCGGTCACCTTGGCTCCGCGGCTCTGCAGCGCCTCCTTCGCCCCGTCGCGGGTCAAGCGCTCGAGGGTGCCGGTGACCACCACGGTCATGCCCTCGAGCGGGCGCGGACCCTCGTCCTCACCGCTGCTCTCCTCCTCCATACGGACGCCCGCGGCCCGCCACTTGCGCAGGATCTCCTGGTGCCACTCCTCGGCGAACCACTCCTTGAGGGAGGCGGCGATGATCCCGCCGACGCCGTCGGTGTTCGCCAGCTCCTCCTCGGTGGCCTGCTCGATGCGCTCGATCGAGCGGAACTCACGGGCCAGCGCCTCGGCGGCGACCGGGCCGACATGACGGATCGACAGGCCGGTCAGCACCCGGGCCAGCGGGCGCTCCTTGGCGGCGGCGATGTTCTCCAGCATGGAGACCGCGTTCTTCTTCGGCTCGCCCTGCTGGTTGGCGAAGACCGTGACGACCTTCTCCTCGCCCGTCTTCGGGTCCCGCTTGGGCAGGCCGCTGTCCTGGTCCAGGACGTACGCCTTGATGGGCAGCAACTGCTCGATGGTGAGGTCGAACAGGTCGCCCTCGTCCTTCAGCGGCGGCTCCGCGGGCTCCAGCGGCTTGGTGAGGGCAGCGGCGGCGACGTACCCGAAGTGCTCGATGTCCAGTGCCTTGCGGCCCGCGAGGTAGAACAGCCGCTCGCGCAACTGGGCCGGGCAGGTGCGGGCGTTGGGGCAGCGCAGGTCGACGTCGCCCTCCTTCATGGGCCTCAGCGCCGTGCCGCACTCGGGGCACTCGGACGGCATCACGAACTCCCGCTCGCTGCCGTCGCGCAGGTCGACGACCGGGCCGAGGATCTCCGGGATGACGTCACCGGCCTTGCGCAGCACCACGGTGTCGCCGATGAGGACGCCCTTGGCCTTGACGACGTCCTGGTTGTGCAGGGTCGCGAACTCGACCTCGGAACCGGCCACCGTCACCGGCTCGACCTGCGCGTACGGCGTGATCCGGCCGGTACGGCCCACACCGACGCGGATGTTGATGAGCTTGGTGTTGACCTCCTCCGGCGCGTACTTGTACGCGATCGCCCAGCGCGGCGCGCGGGAGGTCGAACCGAGCCGGCCCTGCAGCGGGATCTCGTCGAGCTTGACGACGACGCCGTCGATCTCGTGCTCCACGGAGTGGCGGTTCTCGCCGTAGTAGGAGATGAACTCCCGTACGCCGTCGAGGTCGTCGACCACCCGGTTGTGCGGGGAGGTGGGCAGGCCCCAGGTCTTGAGGAGGTCGTAGGCCTGGGAGAGCCGGGTGAGGCCCTGGAAGCCCTCCAGGACACCGATGCCGTGGACGACCATGTGGAGGGGGCGGGTGGCGGTGACCCGCGGGTCCTTCTGGCGCAGCGAACCGGCCGCCGCGTTGCGCGGGTTGGCGAAGGGCTTGTCACCGGCCTCGACCAGGCGGGCGTTGAGCTCCTCGAACTTCTCCATCGGGAAGTAGACCTCGCCGCGGATCTCCACGACGTCGGGGACCTTGTCGCCCTTCAGCCGGTCCGGGATCTCCGTGATCGTGCGGACGTTGGGCGTGATGTCCTCGCCGGTGCGGCCGTCGCCGCGGGTCGCCGCGCGCACCAGGCGGCCGCGCTCGTAGGTGAGGTTGACCGCGAGGCCGTCGACCTTGAGCTCGCACAGGAAGTGGTAGTCCTGCTCGCCGAGCTCCCGGTGGATGCGGTCGGCCCAGGCAGCGAGTTCGTCGTCGTTGAAGGTGTTGTCCAGCGACAGCATGCGTGAGCGGTGCTCGACCGCCGTGAACTCCGTCTCGTACGAGCCGGAGACCTTCTGCGTCGGCGAGTCCGGTGTCCGCAGCTCCGGGTGCTCCTCCTCCAGCGCCTCCAGAGTCTTCAGGAGCTTGTCGAACTCCGCGTCGCTGATGACCGGAGCGTCCTTCACGTAGTACCGGAAGCGGTGCTCCTCGATCTGCTCAGCGAGCTTCGCGTGCTTCTCCCGCGCCTCGGCGGGCACCGTCGTCTCCGCTTGCTTGTCGCCGGCCACCGTGTTGTCCTCCCGTTACTCTGGGTTGTCCGCGAGGGATCTCGCCGCCCGGGCGCAGTGGGCGAGAGCCCGGCGCGCGTAGTCCGGGGAGGCCCCCGCGAGTCCGCACGACGGCGTGATGGTGACCGCCTCCGCGAGAAGCCCCGGTTGCAGCCCCAGCCTGCGCCACAGCGTCCTGACACCCATGACGCTACCTGCCGGGTCTGACAATGCCGCGTCCGTGCCCGGCACGACACCGGCGAAGAGCCGGGTACCCCCTTCCACCGCCTCACCGATCGTGTCGTCGTCACGTTCGGTGAGGAGGGCGAAGTCGAACGAGACCGCCGCCACGCCCGCCCGGCGCAGCAGGGCGAACGGGACGTCCGGTGCGCAGGAGTGGACCATGGTGGGCCCGTCGCTGTGAACCCCGAGGACGTCGCGGAGTGCGGACTCGGCGATCTGCCGGTCCACGGCCCGGTGGGTGCGGTAGCCGCTGGCGGTCCTGACCTGGCCGCGCAGGACGGCGGTGAGGGACGGTTCGTCGAGCTGCAGGACGACCTGCGCGCCGGGCACCCGGCGCCTGACCTCCGCCAGGTGCAGCCGCAGGCCCTCGGCGAGGGAGCCGGCGAGGTCGCGGCAGGCGCCGGCGTCGGAGAGGGCGGACTCCCCGTTGCGCAGCTCCAGGGCGGCGGCGAGCGTCCAGGGCCCGACGGCCTGCACCTTCAGCGGGCCCTCGTAGCCCTGGGTGAACTCCTCCAGCGCGTCGAGGTCCTCGCCGAGCCAGGACCGGGCGCGCTTGGTGTCCCGGCCCGGCCGGTCCCCGAGCCGCCAGCCGCTGGGCTCCACGCGCGCGTAGAGCTCGACCAGCATCCCGGCGGTGCGGCCGATCATGTCGGCGCCGGGTCCGCGCGCGGGCAGCTCGGCCAGGAAGGGGAAGTCCTCGAAGGTGCCGGTGACGGTCCTGGCGGCCTCCCGGGCGTCGCCGCCGGGCATCGAACCGACGCCGGTGGCGGCGCCGAACTGGAACCCGGTCACCGTCCCGGCCTCACCGTCAGGTCGTTGACCTCGGCGTCCCGGGGCAGGTCGAGGGCCATGAGGATCGTCGTCGCGACCGACTCCGGGTCGATCCACTGCGAGGCGTCGTACTCCTTGCCCTCCTGCTGGTGGACCTTGGCCTGCATGGGGCCGGCCGTGCGGCCGGGGTAGACGGAGGTCACGCGGACGCCGTTGGCGTGTTCCTCGCCCCGCAGGGAGTCGGCGAGGGCCTTCAGACCGTGCTTGGAGGCGGCGTAGGCGGACCAGTCGGGGCTGGCGTTGAGCCCGGCGCCCGAGTTGACGAAGAGGACGTGCCCGCGCGCGGCCCGCAGCTGCGGCAGGAAGTGGCGGGTCAGCTCGGCGGGGGCGATCAGGTTGACGTTGAGCTGATGGCGCCAGGACTTGGGGGTGAGTTCGCCGACCGGGCCGAGGTCGACCACACCGGCGATGTGCAGCAGACAGTCCACGCGGTCCGGGAGCGACTGGTGGGAGAAGGCCCAGGACAGCTTGTCCGGGTCGGCCAGGTCGCCCACCAGCGTCTTCGCCCCGGGGAACGCTGCCGCCAGCTCCTTCGCGCGGCCGGCGTCGCGCGCGTGCAGGACGAGGTCGTCCCCGCGCGCGTGGAGGCGGCGGGCGACGGCCGCGCCGATGCCGGAACCCGCTCCGGTGATCACATGTGTAGCCATGCCCGCCATGCTCGCACCCGCCGGTGGCTACGCGATGCCCTGCCCCGCGGCGGTAGCCGCTGATGTCACAGCCTCGAGGTAGGCCAGCGCACCGACCGGTTCCTCGGCGAAGAACACCAGCTCGGCCAGCGGACGAGGCAGGAAGCCCTCGTCCTCCATGCGCCGGAACTGCTCCTTGAGGCCGTCGTAGAAGCCCGCGGTGTTGAGCAGCACGACCGGCTTCTCGGTGTGACCGTGCTTCTTCAGCTCCAGGATCTCCGTCGCCTCGTCGAGCGTGCCGGTACCACCCACCATGATCACCACGGCGTCGGCCTTCTCCAGCAGGAGCTTCTTCCGCTCGGCGAGGTCCTTGGCGATCACCATCTCCTCGACGCCCGGCCGCACCTTGGCCGACAGGAAGTCCACGGAGACCCCGCACAGCCGTCCGCCCGCCTCCTGCACACCGTCGGCGACCACCTTCATCAGACCGACGTCCGAACCGCCCCACACCAGGGTGTGCCCGCCTTCCCCCAGCAGTTTCGCGAACTCGCGCGCGGGGCGCGTGTAGCGGTCGTCGAGGTCGGCGGCGGAGAGGAAGACGCAGATTCGCATGGGGCCACCGTACGCGGGAAGAACCGGCGGCCCGCGAGCGCTCTTCCTTCCATGACCGAAGGACACAAGATCACCATTGAGCAGGGCGAGAAGCACGTGCGCGTGGTGCACGGCGACCAGGTACTGGCGGAGAGCGACCAGGCCCTCGTGCTGCGCGAGACGGGCTGTCCGGTCCGGTACTACATCCCACCGGAGGACGTACGGCTCGACCTGCTGCGGCCCTCCGACACGCACACCTACTGCCCGTTCAAGGGAACGGCGTCCTACTGGTCGCTGCCGGACGCGGCGGACCTCGTCTGGGCGTACCCGGACCCCAAGCCGGACGTGGCGCAGATCAAGGATCACCTCTGCTTCTACGAAGTCGAGGTGTCGTGAGCGATTAGTTCCGCGCCTTGGGGCAGTCTGCTGAGGCATGGACAAGAAGACCATTTCGCGCGACGGGACCCCCATCGCGTACCAACGCACCGGTGACGGCCCCGCGGTGATCCTGGTGAGCGGGGCGATGTCGACGGGGGCCACGGTGGCTCCGTTCGCCGTGCCCCTCGCGGACCGCTTCACCGTCGTCTCCTACGACCGCAGGGGCCGGGGCGGAAGCGGTGACACCCGGCCGTACGCGGTCGCCCGCGAGGTCGAGGACCTGGCCGCGCTGATCGAGGCGGTGGGCGGCGAGGCGTCGCTGTACGGCCACTCGTCGGGCGGCGCGCTGGTCCTGGAGGCGGCGGCGAGCGGGCTGCCGCTGCGTCAGGTCGCCGTGTACGAGGTGCCGTACGCCGTCTACGAGGGCGGCGCGAAGGAGCGGGCCGAGTACACCGACCACCTCACCGAGGCGCTGGAGCAGGGCCGGCGCGGGGACGCGGTCGAGCTGTTCCTGCGGCTGACGGGACTGGCCGAGGAGATGATCCAGGGTGCCCGCCAGTCCCCGATGTGGCCCGGGATGGAGGCGCTCGCGCCGAGCCTGGCGTACGACAACGCCGTGATGGGCGACGGGCTGGTGCCGCAGGACCGGCTGGCCTCGATCACGGTGCCCGTGCTGTCCCTCGGGGGCGGCGCGAGTCCCGCCTGGATGCGCGAGGCCGCCCGGGCGGTGGCCGAGGCGGCGCCCAGGGGCACGTACCGGGCGCTGGAGGGCCAGACGCACATGGTGGATCCGCTGGTGCTGGCGCCGGCGCTGGCGGAGTTCTTCTCGTCGGCGGGTTAGGCGACGGCCGTGGACGCGCGCGTGGTCGTCGCGATCGTCGCCGAGCCCACCACGCGCGTGCCGTCGTACAGGACGATCGCCTGGCCGGGGGCGACCCCGCGGACCGGCTCGGTGAAGGTCACCTCCAGGGTGCCGTCGACGAGTTCGGCGCGGACCTCGGTCTCGCCGCCGTGGGCGCGCAGCTGGGCGGTGTAGGTGCCGGGGCCGGAGGGTGCCGTGCCGCACCAGCGGGGCTTGATCGCGGTGAGGCCGCTGACGTCGAGGGAGGCGGCGGGGCCGACCGTCACGGTGTTGTTCACCGGGGAGATGTCGAGGACGTAGCGCGGCTTGCCGTCCGGTGCCGGGGTGCCGATGCGCAGGCCCTTGCGCTGGCCGATGGTGAAGCCGTACGCGCCCTCGTGCGTGCCCACCTTGGTGCCGGACTCGTCGACGATGTCGCCCTCCGCCCTGCCCAGACGGGAGGCGAGGAAGCCCTGGGTGTCGCCGTCGGCGATGAAGCAGATGTCGTGCGAGTCGGGCTTCTTGGCGACCGCGAGTCCCCGGCGCTCGGCCTCGGCGCGGATCTCGTCCTTGGTCGTGACGGTGTCGCCGAGCGGGAAGAGGGCGTGCGCGAGCTGCTTCTCGTCCAGCACGCCGAGGACGTACGACTGGTCCTTGGCCATGTCGGAGGCGCGGTGCAGCTCGCGGGAGCCGTCCGGGTTGACGATCACCTTGGCGTAGTGGCCGGTGCAGACGGCGTCGAAGCCGAGGGCGAGCGCCTTGTCGAGCAGGGCGGCGAACTTGATCTTCTCGTTGCAGCGCAGGCACGGGTTCGGGGTGCGGCCGGCCTCGTACTCGGCGACGAAGTCCTCGACGACGTCCTCGCGGAAGCGGTCGGCGAGGTCCCAGACGTAGAACGGGATGCCGATGACGTCGGCGGCGCGGCGGGCGTCGCGCGAGTCCTCGATGGTGCAACATCCGCGCGCCCCCGTGCGGAAGGACTGCGGGTTCGCGGAGAGCGCGAGATGGACTCCGGTCACGTCATGGCCGGCCTCGGCGGCGCGGGCGGCGGCGACGGCGGAGTCCACCCCGCCGGACATGGCGGCGAGGACACGGAGGGGGCGCTGCGGGGTGTCAGTCATAACCCTTCAAGAGTACGGGCCGTCGGGAACCGGAGCCCACGAGTATCCGTTGACGATCACAGGGGGACGGAGAGGGCGATCACATGGGGGACGGGACGAGGGACGTCGACGCCGACCGGCGGCTCGGGCGCCGTGCGCTGATCGTCGGCGGGGCGGTGGCCGCCGTGGGCACGGCAGCGCTGGCCCGCGAGGAGCTGTCCCGTCTGTGGTGGCGGCTGCCGGGGGTGGAGAAGCCGCGGGTGGCTGGGGCGGTGGACTTCCGGGGCGCGCGGTGGATCGCGGCCTCCCCGGCGAACTACCGGCGGGCGGACCGGCCGGACGACTACGCGATCGACCGCGTGGTGGTCCATGTCACCCAGGGCGGTTACGCGAGCGCGGTCAAGGCCTTCGAGGACCCCCGTCATCAGGCCGCGGCCCACTACATCGTCCGCGAGGACGGGCAGGTCACCCAGATGATCCGCGAGCTGGACGTGGCCTTCCACGCGGGCAACCGGAAGTACAACGAACGCAGCGTCGGCATCGAGCACGAGGCTTCGTGGAGCGGCGGTCGTCGTTCACGGACGCGATGTACGCCTCCTCGGCGCGACTGACCGCGGGGATATGCGGGCGGTACGGCATACCCGTCGACCGGGACCATGTCATCGGGCATGTGGAGGTGCCGGGGACGGACCACACGGACCCGGGGCCGTACTGGGACTGGGAGCGGTACATGGGGCTTGTCCGACGGGCCGGACAGGCCCGGCCTCGGTGACGCAATCGTGACCCTGTGCGTAGCCCCGTTCTTCGTGTGTCCGTTGCGTCCCCCGTGGCGGAGGTGACCTGCGGCACGCCAACGTGGCTCCTGTTCAACGGAGTTGAGCGAGCGCTCCCTTCACGGCGGCCGCACAGCGCACCCGGCCGGCTCCTAATCTCGGCCCAGTCCTCACACAGAACTCACGTCGACCATCCCGGTCCATGGCTGACATCACCGAGCCCGATGGGCGCACCAGCGCCACGGGCAGCAGCAACAAGTCCAGGCACACCAAGACCGCCCGCACCTCCGGCGGCAAGGGAGTGCACCGGCGCAGGTTCCTCGGCGGCATGGCCGGGGTCGCACTCGGGGCGGTCGCGGGCGCCGGTGGCGCCTTCTCCCTGCTGACCGAGGCGGGCAGGAACAAGGCGAGCGCCGCCACCAACACCGCCACCCTGACCGTCCCCGACCTCCTGGAGGGCACCACCTCGGGCAGCACCACGACCTTCACGCTGGAGGCGAAGACCGGCACCGCCGAGGTCGTCTCCGGGGTCACCAGCAGCACGATGGGCTACAACCAGTCCTTCCTCGGCCCCACCATGAAGTGGACCAGCGGTGACACGGTCCTGCTCAACATCACCAACAGCCTGGGCGAGGACACCACCGTCCACTTCCACGGCGCCCATGTCCCGGCCAAGATGGACGGCGGCCCGCAGGTCGCCTTCTCGGACGGCACCACCTGGTCCCCCACCTTCACGGTCAAGGACGAGGCCAAGACGCTCTGGTACCACCCGCACGCCCTGGGCACCACGGCGAAGCAGGCGGTGCACGGCCTGGCCGGCATGATCATCGTCGAGGACGACTCCACCGCGTCCTCCGACCTCCCCAGCACCTATGGCACCGACGACATCCCGCTGATCTTCCAGAGCCTGGCCGCCGACAGCAGCGGTGACATCAAGTACAACCTCACCGGTTACCTCAGCAGCGGGCTGAGCTTCCCGCTGCTGCTGAACGGCACCAACGTCGACGACACCACGCTCACCTTCACCGCGACCAAGACCCGCACCCGGTTCCGGTGCCTGAACGCCTCGCCGTCGGACATCATCACCATCCAGCGCAGCGACGGCGGTACGCTCAACCAGATCGCCACCGACCAGGGTTATCTCACCGCGGCCACCGAGGTGACCAGCATCCGCCTGGTGGCGGGCGCCCGCGCGGAGTTCGTGCTGGACCTGTCGGACGCGGTCACGCTCCAGGCCGTCGTCACCACCGGCTGGGTGCGCGGCGGCAGCGGCACGTACGACGTGCTCGCGATCACCGCGTCGGGCACGGACACCCCGGACGACCTGCCGAGTTCGCTCAACACGATCACCCGGTACGACACCAGCGACTTCACCGCCCGGACCATCACCCTCGGCCAGAGCGGCGCGACGATGCTGATCAACGGGTCCGCCGGTACCAGCATGTCCTCCATGGCGATGATCAGCACCACGCTGGGCGCCAAGGAGATCTGGACGATCAAGAACAGCACCCAGCTGGAGCACTCGTTCCATCTGCACGACGTGCCCTACCAGTTGATCTCCATCAACGGCGAGGACCCGACCGGCGTGGACCTCGGCTGGTTCGACACCTACGAGGTGGTCGGCGGCGGATCCATCGAGATCGCGATGGAGTTCACGGACTTCACCGACGACACCTACATGTACATGCTCCACTGCCATCTGCTGCAGCACGAGGACGAGGGCATGATGGCGTCCCTGATGGTGACGGAGAGTTAGGGAAGAGCCCTCCGGCGAACTAGGTGAGCCCGGCGGCTCGAGCGCGCTCGACCGCCGGGCCGATCGCCTTGGCGACCGCCTCGACGTCGGCCTCCGTGGAGGTGTGGCCGAGGGAGAAGCGGAGGGTGCCGCGGGCCAGGTCCGGGTCGGTGCCGGTGGCGAGCAGGACATGGCTCGGCTGGGCGACGCCGGCGGTGCAGGCGGAGCCGGTGGAGCACTCGATGCCCTGGGCGTCCAGGAGCAGCAGCAGGGAGTCGCCCTCGCAGCCGGGGAAGGTGAAGTGGGCGTTGGCGGGGAGCCGGTCGACCGGGTCGCCGCCGAGGATCGCGTCCGGGACGGCCGAACGGACCGCCTCGATCAGACTGTCGCGCAGGGCGCCGATCTCGGTGGCGAACCACTCGCGCTGCTCGGCGGCGAGACGGCCGGCGACCGCGAAGGAGGCGATCGCGGGGACGTCCAGGGTGCCGGAGCGGACGTGCCGCTCCTGGCCGCCGCCGTGCAGGACCGGTACGGGGGTGTACTCGCGGCCGAGGAGCAGGGCGCCGATGCCGTAGGGGCCGCCGATCTTGTGTCCGGACACGGTCATCGCGGCGAGGCCCGAGGCGCCGAAGTCGACGGGGACCTGGCCGAAGGCCTGGACGGCGTCGGCGTGCAGCGGGACGCCGAACTCCTGGGCGACATCGGCGAGTTCACGGACCGGGAAGACGGTGCCGATCTCGTTGTTGGCCCACATCACGGTGGCCAGGGCGACGTCGTCGGGGTTCTTGGCGAGGGCCTCGCGCAGGACGTCCGGGTGGACGCGTCCGTAGCTGTCGACCGGGAGGTACTCGACGGTGACGCCCTCGTGCTCGCCGAGCCAGTGGACGGCGTCGAGGACGGCGTGGTGCTCGACGGGGCTGGCGAGGACCCGGGTGCGGCGGGGGTCGGCGTCGCGGCGGGACCAGTACAGGCCCTTCACCGCGAGGTTGTCGGCCTCGGTGCCGCCGGAGGTGAGGACGACCTCGCTGGGGCGGGCGCCGAGCGCGTCCGCGAGCGTCTCGCGGGCTTCCTCGACGGTGCGCCTCGCGCGGCGGCCGGACGCGTGCAGGGAGGAGGCGTTGCCGGTGACGCTCAGGTGCGCGGTGAGTGCCTCGACTGCCTCCGGGAGCATCGGGGTGGTCGCGGCGTGGTCGAGGTATGCCATGGTGCGCACGATTCTACGGGGCCGCGGCGCTTGGCTTTGGCCGCGTACTGCCTCCCGGAGCTGCGGCTGGGGTCGGTCGCGCGGCACCCGGCGCTGCAGGCCGTGCCCACCCTCCCCCACTCTCGACTCCGCTCGAGCGGGGGGACCCCCATCGCCCTGCGGAACGCCTGCCCACGGCGGTACGCGTCAGAAGCTCCAGGAGATCGTGCTGTCCGCCTGCATGAAGGCGACCAGGACGATGAGGTCCGCGACGCCCAGGCCCAGGCCGAGGAAGGCGCGGCCCCGGCGGGTGGTGCCGCGCCAGAGGGCGGCCGTGGCCAGGATGATCGCGATCGGGCCGAGGAAGACGTTCAGGACGAGCAGGCCGACGAGGCCCAGGATGAAGGAGGCCACGGCCATGCCGTCGGCGTCGCGGCGGGTCGGGGCGGCATCGGGACGGTCGGTGGCGCGGGCGGTGAGTTGCATGACGGGTCAGCTCCCGGCAGTCGAGGCGGTGGTGGGTCAGTGGCTGGTGGTGGTGTGGCGGCGACGGCCGTGACGCTCGCGGAGCGCGAAGATGCCGAGCCAGGCGGCGATGACGGCGGCGGCGACGAGGGTGAAGGCGAACGGCGCGTGGGCCACGGTGCCCAGTACGGCGCCGAACAGCAGCAGGGCGGCAACGAGGAACAGCATGGGATGGAACCCCCTCCGAGACGCCTCGGGGGACGCCTCTCGTTACATTTCGGTGAACAGTTGTAGTTACAGTTGTTCACTGACTCTAGAGTCTAGCGCGTCTCACGGCTTTCCAAATCCAGAGAACAGTTGTTAACTGGATGACATGAGTCACACCCTCGGCATCCGGCAGGCACAGAAGCAGAAGACCCGGCAGGCGCTCCTCGACGCGGCCCTCGGCCTGCTGGAGGAGCAGAGCCTGAGCAGCCTGGGCCTGCGCGAGGTCACCCGCGCGGTCGGCGTCGCCCCGACCGCCTTCTACCGGCACTTCCGCTCCATCGCGGATCTCGGCGTGGCCCTGGTCGAGGAGGCGCTCGGCAGCCTGCACCCGATGATCAGGACGACGGTGGCCACCACCGACGACAGTGACCAACGGATCCAACGCGCCATCGAGTTGATCGCCGGTCATGTGAGCGAGTACCCCGCCCATGTCCGTTTCATCGCCCGCGAGCGACATGGCGGAGTTCAGTCGGTGCGCGAGGCGATACGGGACCAACTCGCCCGGTTCGCCGAGGAGGTGCGGGCCGAACTGGCCAAGGACCCGGAGTCCGCGGGCTGGAGCGACGACGACCTGCTGATGCTGGCCCATCTCTACGTGGACCAGATGCTGATCACCGCCTCTCTGTTCCTGGAGGCGATGGAGGGCACCGAGGAGGACCGCGAGCGCGTCGAGCAGGTCGCCACCCGGCAGATGCGGCTCATCAGCATCGGGCGCCATCACTGGCTGGATTGAGCCGCTGCGGACCGGACAACGCACTGGGGCGGCACCCCCCGTTCACGGGGAGTGCCGCCCCTGTCGTACGGCGTGACGGGTCAGCTCTTGGTCGCCGCCGCCGTCGGCCCCCCGCTCGGGGCGGCGCTCGGCGCGGCACCGCCGCCGGGACCGCCCTGGCCGCCCCCGCAACCGCCCGCCCCGCCGCCACCCGGGCCGCCCTGTCCGCCACCCTGACCGCCGCCGGGCGCGCCGCTCGGCATCCCGGTGGGAGTGCCGGTCGGCCGGGCCGTCGCGTTACCCGTCGGCGCGCCCGAGGGGGCACCGCTCGGCCGGCCCGAGGCGTTGCCCGTGGGCATGCCGGAGGGCGCCGAACACGCCTGCCGCTGCCCGGAGTTGCCGGTGCCCGAGGACGACGAGGAGTCGCTCGAGCCGCAGGCCGCCAGGACCAGGGGCGAGAGCGCCAGCAGGGCCACCGCGGGGACGAGACGCACACGCTTCATGAGAAACAGCTCCAAGGAAGATGAGGGTGCCTTGAGACCGGCACTCAACCAACGGCGCATTGGGCTTCCTTGGGGGCGGTCTGTCCCCGGCCTGTGACTCAGGTCAAGGGGATCTCAAGGCACCGCGACGACCTGCGACTTCACCGACCGGCCCGGACCGCTCGCTGGTACAGCTCCGTGACAGAGGCGGCCGCCGCCGCGACCTCCGCGCGCACCTCCGGCGGCTCGAGCACCTCCACGTGGTCGGCGAACTGGAGCAGTTGACGCGCCTCGGGCACGACCCCGTACGACAACCGTACGGTCACCCACTCCCCCTCGCCGTCGGTGTCCGGGAGTTCGGCGAGATGGGCGGCGTTCAGGCGCAGGAACATGTCGAGCCGGCTGTGCCGGACGCGCACCGTGACGTCGAGCCCGCCCGGCCGCTCCTCCACCTGACGGCGCAACGCCTGCCAGACATCGGCGAGTTCGACGCCCGGACGGCGCTTCACGGGGTCCTCCAGGACCGCGGCCGAGCGCACCCGGTCGGCGCGGAAGAGCCGCGGCTTCGCACGGCGGTCGGCGACGAGGTACCAGACGCCCGCCTTGGAGACGAGCCCGTAGGGGTCGACGGTGTACGTCCGCGGCTCCCGCTCCCCGCTGTGCCGGTAGCGCAGCCGCAGCCGCCGGTCGGCGAAGACGGCGTCCTGGAGGACGTCGAGGTCGACGGGTCCCTGCGGGCCGCCCTTCCAGCGGGTGGCGTCGACCAGGATGCGGCGGGAGGTCACCTCGGCGGCCGGGCGGTGCGGCGCCGGGAGCGCGGCCATGACCTTGCGCAGCGCCGAGCCGAGGGCCGCGTCCAGCCCGAGCGCCGCGTGCGCGCCCTGGGCGGCCAGGATGAACAGCGCCCGCGACTCGTCGGCGGTCAGTCCCGTGACGTCCGTGCGGAACCCGGCGAGCAGCTCGATCCCGCCGTGCCGCCCGCGCTCGGCGTAGACCGGCACCCCGGAGGCCGACAGCGCCTCCACGTCCCGGTAGATGGTGCGCACCGACACCTCCAGCCGCTCGGCCAGTTCGTGCGCGGGGACGCGGCCGCGGGTCTGCAGGAGCAGCAGGATCGACAGCAGGCGGTCGGACTTCACGTACACCAGAATCGCGCCGCGGGCGATCGCCCGCAAATGTTGACGGAAACTGTCAGGTTATGGGCGGAGTCTTCGAGCACCGGAAAGCACCGCAAGGACAGCACAGAGAGGCCGGCCATGAACGCCATCGACCCCCGCCCCGTCTACGCCCGCGCCACCGAGCAGGCGGCCGCGCTCATCGCGAGCGTTCGGGCGGACCAGCTCGACTCCCCCACCCCGTGCGCCGAGTTCGACGTCCGCACCCTGCTCGGTCACATGGTCGGCGGCACCCTGCGGATCGCGGTCGTCGGCGAGGGCGGCGACGGTCTCGCCGTCCACCCCTTCGTGGACGGCGTCGGCGACGACGAGTGGCCGGCCGCCTACGACGAGGTGCGCGTCCGTGTCCTCAAGGCCTGGGAGAGCGACGCCCGTCTGGAGGCGCCGGTCCGCGTGCCGTGGGGAGAGGTCCCGGGGCGCGCCGCCCTCTCCGGCTACGTCATGGAGCTGGTCACGCACACCTGGGATCTGTCGGAGTCCCTCGGCCGGCCGCATCAACTCGACCCGGAGTCGGCCGAGTTCGCCCTCGCCGTCGCCCGTCGCGTCCTCCCCGACCCGGAGCGGGACGCCGACACGCCCTTCGCCTCGGTGGTGCCGGCGCCCGAAGGGGCCGACGCCTACGGGCGGTTGGCGGCCTGGCTCGGCCGTGAACCGCTCGTCCGGGCCTGACCCCCTATCCCAGCCTGACGCGCGCGAGTTGGCGGGACTGGGCGACCAGGCGGTCGGCGCTGTCCCAGACCTCGGCGTCCTCCTCCAGGAAGCCGCCGGCGAGGTTGCGGGTGGTGATGGCGACGCGGAGCGGGCCGGGGGCGGGACGGCAGCGCACGTGGACGGTGAGCTCGACCGTGGGGACCCAGCCCTTCAGGCCGATTTCGAAGGCGGTGGGCGGCAGCGCGTCCACCGCGAGCAGGAGGGAGAGCGGGTCGGCGTCCCGGCCGTCCGCCAGGCCGAACCAGGCGCGCATCTCGCCCTTGCCGGAGGGCGCGCCGACCGCCCAGCCGAGGGTGGCGGGATCCAGCTTGATCATCAGACGGTCCGCGATGGCGGAGCTGCCGGTGATCGGGGCCGGGCCGTCGCTGGGGCCGAAGCACTCCTCGATCGGCGGGATCGCGGGCGGCCGGGCCGTCGTACGGACGTCGTCGGGGAGGGCGTCGAGGTCGCCGTAGGAGGCGAGGACGCGGATGCGTTCGACCTCGTTGCCCTCCTCGTCGTACTGGAGGAGGGAGGCCTGGCCGGTGGAGAGGGTGCGGCCGGTGCGGACCACGTCCGCGCGGACCACGGCCGGGCCCGGCTGGGAGGCGGTCAGGTAGTGGGCCGAGATCGTGAACGGGTCGGAGTGCGGCAGGGCGTCCGCGAGGGCACGGCCCACAACGGCCAGCAGATAGCCGCCGTTGACGGCGTTGATGATGGTCCAGCCGGCCGAGAGGTCGATCGCGTAGACCCCGTCGGCGCGCCGGGTGAGCGCGGTGTCGCGGTCGAACTCGCTGTCGCCGACGGTGGCCCGGGTGGCCTGTGCGGAAGCTGCTTCTGGCATGCCTGAACGGTACAACGAGAAATTACTAAGCGGTAGCTTGCAGCGTTACGGCCGGATGAAGCGCACCCCGCCTCCCGGGTGAGGTTCCGGCAATTTCTTGGTAAGTGTCCGATCCTGTCCGAAACCCGGACCCCCTCCTCCCCCTCTATGGGGACATGAGCCTCACCGGGACTCCGTTCCTCTACACGCTGATCGTGCTGTTCGCGATCGCCCTGATACTGCCTCTTGTCCTGTGGTCGCGGATGCGCGGGCCAAAAGCCCTGCGCGCCGCGGCCCGGATGCTGATGCTGCTGTTCGCGCAGGGGACGGCGGTCGCGCTGGTCTTCGTCCTCGTCAACAACGCCAACAGCCTGTACGACAACTGGGCCGACCTGCTCGGCACCGGCAACCATGTGCAGCAGGCCGCCGACCTCGGCGCCGACGGCACCGGCGGCATAGCACTGAAACGGTTGCCCAAGGTGAAGCAGGACTTCACCGCCGCCAGCGGACCCGGTATGCGGGGCGTGCGCGAGACCCAGCTCAAGGGCCGTATCTCCGGCGTGAACGCCGAGGTCTACGTGTGGACCCCGCCGCAGTACAACGAGGCGAGGTACAAGAACCACAAGTTCCCGGTCGTGGAGCTGCTGCCCGGCTACCCCGGCTCGGCGAAGGCCTGGTTCGGCTCGCTGCACGTGATCCGCGAGCTGGAGCCGCTGATGCGCAGCGGACAGGTCGCCCCGTTCATCCTGGTGGCGCCGCGCACCAACCTGCTGGCGAGCGTCGACACCGGCTGCGCGAACATCCCGGGCACGGTCAACGCGGACAGCTGGCTCAGCATCGACGTGCCGAAGATGGTCATGGACAACTTCCGCGCCGAGCCCGCGCCCCGGGGCTGGGCGACCGCCGGCTACTCGGCGGGCGGGCACTGCGCGGTGAAGCTGGCCGTGGCGCACCCCGACCGCTACATGGGGGCGATCAGCTTCTCCGGCTACAACGACCCGATCGGCGAACGCAACTCGCTCGCCTCGCAGAACCCCACGGTCCGGGCCGAGAACAACCCCTACCTGCTGCTGAAGAAGCGGTTCACCCCGCCCCGGATCGCGCTGTACATGTCCGGCCAGCCGCACGACGGCTACGAGGCCGCCGTCGGCCTCGAACAGATCGCGAAGGCACCGACGACCGTGCACGTCGTCTTCATCCCGAAGAGCGCCGGCGGCCACAACATGGCGCTGTGGCGGCCGCAGGTCGTCCCGGCGTTCCGCTGGCTGTCGCTGGAGATGGGCCAGCACAGGGCGCACCTCGGGGGTACTACTCCTCGCGAACCGTCGACCGGCGGTTCCACGCACGCGGCGCTCGCCAGTGGAACCGCATCGCGAGCAGGCGTAGGACGAAAGCCGTGAGCGCGGCCAGTCCGCTGGTGAGGGGACCGAGGACGTCGTAGCGGATGCAGAGCACGACCATGGTGGCGCCGACCATCGCCGGGACCGCGTACAGGTCGCGGTCCCAGCGCAGCAGCGACGGCACCTCGTTGGCGAGTACGTCCCTGAGCACGCCGCCGCCGACGGCGGTGGCCAGGCCCAGGCAGGCGGACGCGGTGAGGCCCAGCCCGTACTCGTACGCCTTGGTCGTGCCGGCCACGCAGAACAGGCCGAGGCCGGCCGCGTCGAAGACGTTCACCCCGACCTGGATGCGCTCCACCTGCGGGTGCAGGAAGAACACCAGCAGGGCGGCGAGCAGCGGGGTCACGAAGTAGCCGAGGTCGGTGAAGGCGGCGGGCGGCACCGCGCCGATGACCAGGTCCCTGAACAGCCCTCCGCCCAGAGCGGTGACCTCGGCGAGCACGGCGATGCCGAACACGTCGAAGTTCTTGCGGACGGCCAGCAGCGCGCCGGAGATGGCGAACACGAAGATGCCGACGAGGTCGAGCGTGTGCTGGACGGAGGGGCTGAACAGTTGCTGGAGCACCCCACATTCTTACCCGGGCTGTTTCACAGAGCCGGTTTGCCCGTGGTGGAGAGCCACTTCTGGAACAGGTCGCCCAGCTTCTGCCCGGAGACCTTCTCGGCGAGCGCGATGAACTGGGCGGTGTCGGCGTTGCCGTACCGGTGGAGTTTGGTCCAGGTCGGCAGCAGCCGGAAGAACGCCGTGTCGCCGATGCGCTCGCGCAGCGCCTGAAGGGTCATCGCGCCGCGCTGGTAGACCGCGGAGGCGAACATGGTGTCGCGCTGCGGGTCGGCGACGACGGTCTGCCAGAAGGCGCTGTCCGCCGGGCGGGAGTTGTAGGCGGCGAGGAACGAGTCGTGGGCGCTGCGGGTGCCCCGGTGCTCGGCCCACAGCCACTGGGCGTACGTCGCGAAGCCCTCGTTGAGCCAGATGTCCTTCCAGCGCTCCACCGACACCGAGTCGCCGAACCACTGGTGGGCCAGCTCGTGGACGATCGTGGTCTCGTTGCGCACGGCCGAGTAGGCCGGCTTGCTCTGCACCTCCAGCGAGAACCCGACCTGGGGCATGTCGTCGACGATCGCGCCGGTCTCCTCGAAGGGGTAGGGCCCGAAGACCTGCGACCAGTAGTCGGTGGCGGCGGCCGTCACGCCGTACACGTCGACGCTGTTGCTGCCCGCGAGCACCGGGTCGATGGCGACGTAGATCGGAATGCCGGACGGGGTCCGGCCGGTCTTCACGTCGAACTTCCCGATCGTGGCGGTAGCGAGGTAGCTCGCCATCGGCCTGCTCTCGCGCCAGTGGGCGTACGTCGAGCCGTCCTTGTCGTACGTCGAGACCAGCCGGCCGTTGGAGACGCCGGTCAGGCCCTTCGGGGCCTTGATGCGGATGTCGTAGGTGGCCTTGTCGGAGGGGTGGTCGCTGGACGGGAACCAGGTGGAGGCGGCGTTGGGCTCGCAGGCGACGAAGACGCCGTCGGGGGTCTTCATCCAGCCGTAGTCGGAGCCGAACACGATGGGCCCGCTGAGGGGTTCGGGTACGCCGCCGTAGGTGACGGTGACCTTGAAGGTGCGCCCCTTGCGGAGAACTCCCTCGGGCGTGACGTGCAGTTCGTCGCCGTCGCGGGTGAACTCGGCCCGTCTGCCGTTCACTTCGACCCGGGTGACCTCCAGTTTCTGCAGGTCGAGATCGAAGGACGAGAGGGTCTGGGTCGCGCGGGCGGTGAGGGTCGTACGGCCGTCGAGGCGGTCGGTGTCCGGGTTGTACGCCACGTCGAGGTCGTAGTGCCGGCCGTCGAAGCCGCCGTTGCCGAGGTTCGGGAAGTAGGTGTCGCCGATGCCGGGGGCGCCCGGGGTGGGGGCGGGAGAGGCGGCGATGACAAGAAAAGAGGCCGCCGCTGTCGCGAGGGCCCCTAAACGTGCCGAACGGGAGAAGGCCATGGGTCGTCCCTTCGGTGCGTGATCCGATTCAGCCGGATACGCCGACCCTGCCTCCCCCCATTCGGTCATGTACACGACTTTGCCAACTCGTCATGCGCTACTCGCCGGTTGACTCCTGTTCCACGCGGGACACGGGAAGGCCCCGGCAGCCCGTTCGGACTGCCGGGGCCTTCCCGTGGACGAATCCGGCCTACTTCTCGCCGGTCTCCGGCTCGGCGGCCGCGGGCGTCTCGGCGCTCGCGGCGGCTTCCTCGGTCGCCGGGGTCTCGGCGGCTTCCTCGGCCGCGGGGCCCGCCGGGGTCTCCGCGACCTCCGCCGCCACCGCCGCCGACGTCTCCGCCGACTCCGCGAGGACCTCGTCGGCGACCAGTTCGGCCGCCTCCTTGGCCATGGTCAGCAGGACCGTGTCCTGCGGAGCCTGGTCCTCGAAGTTCTCCGGGTGGTGGCAGGCGACCTGCTGGCCGGGCTTCAGCTCGGTGAGCTTCGGCTCGGTGGTCTTGCAGATCTCCGTCGCCTTCCAGCACCGGGTGTGGAAGCGGCAGCCGCTCGGCGGGGAGATCGGCGAGGGCACGTCGCCCTTGAGCAGGATCCGCTCGCTCTTCTCGTTCTTGCGCCGCGGGTCCGGGATCGGCACCGCCGACATCAGCGCCTTGGTGTACGGGTGCATCGGCGCCCTGTACAGCGACTCACGGTCGGCCAGCTCGACGATCTTGCCGAGGTACATCACCGCGATCCGGTCCGAGACGTGCCGGACCACCGAGAGGTCGTGCGCGATGATCACGTACGTCAGGCCCAGCTCCTGCTGGAGGTCGTCCAGCAGGTTGACGACCTGGGCCTGGATCGACACGTCCAGCGCGGACACCGGCTCGTCCGCCACGACCAGCTTCGGGTTCAGGGCGAGCGCGCGGGCGATACCGATGCGCTGGCGCTGACCACCGGAGAACTCGTGCGGATAGCGGTTGTAGTGCTCGGGGTTGAGACCGACCACCGACAGCAGCCGCTGGACCTCCTTCTTCACTCCGCCCTCGGGCTCGACGCCCTGGAGCTTGAAGGGGGCGCCGATGATCGTGCCGATGGTGTGGCGCGGGTTCAGCGAGGAGTACGGGTCCTGGAAGATCATCTGCACGTCGCGGCGCAGCGGGCGCATGCCGCTGACGCCGAGGTGCGTGATGTCCTTGCCCTCGAACTCGACCTTGCCGCCGGTCGGTTCCAGCAGCCGGGTGATCAGCCGGCCCATGGTCGACTTGCCGCAGCCGGACTCGCCCACGACACCGAGGGTCTCACCGGCCCGGACCTCGAAGTCGAGGCCGTCGACGGCGTGCACGGCGCCGACCTGGCGCTGCAGCAGACCCTTCTTGATCGGGAAGTGCTTCTGCAGTCCCGTCACCTTCAGCAGGGTCTCGCCGGCGGCGGCGTCCTTGGTGAGGGTGGCACCGTCGCTCTTCGCGGGAGTGGTCACGGCTTTGTCCTCGCTCACAGCTTCGGCGCAATCTCTTCGGTCCAGATACGCTCCCGCTGCTCCTGCGTCATGTGGCAGGCGGCCCAGTGCTGGCTGCCGACCTCGGTCAGCTCGGGGCGGACCGTGCGGGTGACGTTGTCCTTGGGGACGTCGGCGTACGGGCAGCGCGGGTTGAAGGCGCAGCCGGACGGGACGTTGATCAGCGACGGCGGGGATCCCTTGACCGGGATCAGACGCTCCTGCTGCTCACGGTCCAGGCGCGGCATCGAGCCGAGCAGACCCCAGGTGTAGGGGTGGCGGGGCTCGTAGAACACCTTGTCGGCCGGGCCCCGCTCCACGCAGCGGCCGCCGTACATCACCAGGATGTCGTCGGCCAGCTCGGCGACGACGCCCAGGTCGTGGGTGATGATGATGACCGCGGAGCCGAACTCCTTCTGCAGGTCCCGGATCAGGTCGAGGATCTGCGCCTGGACGGTCACGTCGAGGGCGGTCGTCGGCTCGTCCGCGATCAGCAGCTCGGGGTTGTTCACCAGCGACATCGCGATCATCGCGCGCTGGCGCATACCGCCGGAGAACTCGTGCGGGTAGTTGTCCACCCGCTTGTCGGGCTGCGGGATGCCCACCCGGTCGAGCATCTCGACCGCGCGCTTCTTCGCGGTCTTCTTGTCGACGTTGTGGTGGATGCGGTACGCCTCCACGATCTGCTGGCCGATCGTGTAGTACGGGTGCAGCGCGGACAGCGGATCCTGGAAGATCATCGACATCTCGCGCCCGCGCAGCTTGCGGACCTCGTCCGGGTCGGCGGACAGCAGCTCGGTGCCGTCCAGCCAGATCTCACCGGATATCTGCGCCTTGCGCTTGCCGTACTGACCGGCGGTGTGCAGGCCCATGATGCCGAGCGAGGTCACCGACTTGCCGGAGCCCGACTCGCCCACGATGCCGAGGGTCTTGCCCTTCTCCAGCGTGAAGGAGAGCCCGTCGACGGACTTGACCAGACCGTCGTCGGTCGGGAAGTGCACCTTCAGGTCGCGCACTTCCAGGAAGGACGTCGGGGCGGGGGAGGTGCTCGTGGGCTCGCCCACGGCCGCTCCGCTCTTGCTCAGCTCGGTCATGTGAGCCTCACTCGGGGGTCGATCACGGCGTACAGGACGTCGACCACGAGGTTGGCGATCAGCACCGCGAGAGAAGTGATCAGGGTGACGCCCAGAATGATGGGCAGGTCCTGGGTCTTGATGGCGTTGAGCACCGCCTGGCCGAGGCCGGGCAGGCTGAACGTCGTCTCGGTCAGGATCGCGCCGCCGATGAGGGCGCCGAGGTCCATGCCGAGCATGGTCAGGATGGGGGTCATCGTGGAGCGCATGGCGTGCTTGCTGATGACGACCTGCTCCTTGAGGCCCTTCGCGCGCGCCGTGCGGATGTAGTCCTCACCGAGGATCTCCAGCATGGTGGCGCGGGTGATCCGGGCGTACATCGCCGCGTACAGGAACGCGAGGGTGACCCAGGGCAGGATCATGCCTCCCAGCCAGCCGGAGAAGCTGTCGGTGAGGGGCACGTACTTGCCGTCGATCCAGCCGAGGCCGTAGCTGAAGATCGCGAGCGACAGCAGACCCGTGAAGTAGATCGGGAGGGAGACGCCGCTGAGCGCGATGACCATCGCGCCGCGGTCCCACAGGCTGCCCCGCTTGAGGGCGGAGAGCACACCGGCCGCGACACCGAAGACCAGCCACAGCACGGCGGCACCGAGCGCCAGACCCAGGGTCACCGGGAAGCGGTCGGTGAGCACGGGCCAGACGTCCTGCTCGGTACGGAACGAGTAGCCGAAGCAGGGCGCGGCGCAGTGGGTGACATCGCCGCCGGCCGCGTAGGTGCGGCCCACGAAGATGCCCTTGAAGAAGTGCCAGACCTGAACGAAGATCGGGTCGCTCAGTCCGAGCTTCTCGCGCACCGCTGCCACCGACGCGGGGTCGGCCTGCTTGCCCACGAAGCTTGAGGCGATGTCCACGCCCGCCCACTTGGGGACGAGGAAGAAGATGCAGAAGACCACCAGGATGATGACCACCAGCATCACTGCGGCGGCGAAGAGCCGCCTGATGAGGTAAGCGAGCACAGCTAACGGCCCGCCGCAGGACCGCGGGCCCCCGGAGGTCTTCCGGTGGCCCACGGTCCCGCCGCGCCGGCCTTCACCTGCCTTTCGTGCCGTTCGGCGGGTGTGCCGGGTTTACTTCGTGGACTTCAGACCGAGGTTGACGAAGTCGTAGTAGCCGCTGTACGCGTTCGACGTGTAGACGTTGCCGACACGCGAGGAACGGAAGTTCAGCAGCCGCTCGAAGGTGAAGGGCAGGTAGTACGCGCCCTCGCTCACCTTGTGGTTGATCTGCGTGGCGATCTGCGTCTTGCCGGCCTCGTCCTGCGTGGTGGTGTACTGGTCGAACAGGCCGTCGATCGTCTTGTCCTTGATCATGGCGAAGTTGTTGTTGCCGCTCTGCAGGATGTAGTGGCTGTTCCACAGCGGCAGGCCGTAACCCTGGACGGTCGGGAAGTCCGGACCCCAGCCCATGATGATGATGCCGAGCTTCTTCTTCTCCACGTTCGCCGGGGCGCCGATGATGCCGGAGCTCTGCGAACCGTCGTACTGGTAGATGTCGGCGTTGATGCCGACCTTCTTCAGCGACGCCTGCAGGGACGTGGCCGTGGCCACCTCCTGCGCCTTGTTGTTGCGGACGGCGATGGTGGTCTTGAAGCCGTTCGGCTGACCGCAGGCCTTGAGCTCCTGCTTGGCCAGGTTGACGTTGCCGTTCTTGTTGGCACCGGCGATCTGGTACGGGTCGTACTTCTGGCCCTCGCCACCCGAGACGGACGGCGGGAGCATGTTGGTGCCGATGTCACCACCGGCGACCGGGCCACCGCGCGCGGTCTGGATCGACACGTGGTCGGCCGCGTAGATGACGGCCTTGCGGCAGTGGATGTTGTCGAACGGCTTGACCGTCTGCGGGAAGACCGCGTAGCGGATGAAGCCGGAGACCGGGTTGTCCAGGTTGCCCTTGTGCTGCTTCAGGGCGATCTGGCGCGCCTGCGGGCCGAGGCCCGTCTGGCTGGCGTCGATGTCGTAGTCGCCGTTGATCAGACGCTGGTCGGAGTCGTTCTGGTTGGACGAGATGTCCAGCGTGATCTTGTCCGGGTACGCCTTGCGGACGGGGTCCGAGGACGCCTTCCAGCTGGTGTTGCGGACCAGGACCAGGCCCTTGCCCGGGCTGTACGACTGGAACTTGTACGGGCCGGAGGAGAAGGGGTGCAGCGTGTACTTGGCCTTGGTGTCCTTGTCCTGGCGGACCGGGGAGGACGCGACCATCGCCAGCACCTCGGGGAAGTCCGAGTTGGGCTTCGGCAGGTGGAAGACGATCGTCTTGGCGTCGGGCGTGGAGATCGCCTTCAGGCCGAGCTTGTCCGCGGAGGTGTCCTTGTAGGGACCCTTGTAGGTGTTGTTCGGGTCGAGCATCTGCTGGATGTAGATCGGACCGCCGGACAGCACGTCCTGCGCCCAGACACGCTCGATGCCGTACTTGACGTCCTGGGAGGTGATCGGCTTGCCGTCCTCCCACGTGATGCCGTCCCGCAGGTGCAGCGTGTAGGTCTTGCCGCCGTCGGTGACCTCGGGCATGGCGGTGGCGAGGTCCGGGGTGAGCTTGGCACCCTCGGCACCCGGCGCGGTCTTGTACGTCAGCAGCTGACGGCTGTAGTAGCGCGCGAAGTCCCACATGAAGCCGTAGTAGCCGCGCGTGGTGTCCCAGAAGTCGGCGTCCTGGGTGCTGACGAACTTCAGGGTGCCGCCCTTCTTGACCTGATCGGCCTGGGCGACCTTGTTGTTCGCGGCGTCGAAGCCGGCGGCGCCGGACGACGAGCCCCCGTTGTCGTTGCCGCCGCCGCACGCTGCCAAGGTCAGCAGCCCGGCGACCGCGGCAGCAGCGGCCAACGCCTGCTTACGCCGCCCTGAGGTGCGTTGGGTAGTCACGATCTCGGATCCTCCGGATTTGATGAGAGACCCCGTGTTGGTGCCACGGGACGCTTGTGCGGTACGGCGGTTCAGCGGGAGCCCTTCGGGTCGAGCGCGTCCCGCACGCCGTCGCCGAAGAGGTTGAAGGCCAGAACGGTGATGAAGATCGCTACACCCGGGACGATCATGTACATGGGGTCCGAGTCGTAGTAGTCGATCGCCGTCGAGAGCATCTGCCCCCAGGACGAGGTGGGCGGCTTGACGCCCACGCCCAGGAAGCTCAGTGCCGCTTCGGTCAGGATGTTGGTGGGGATCATCATCGTCGTGTAGACGATGATCGGGGCGACGAGGTTGGGCAGCAGCTCCTTGAACAGGATGTAGAACCGCCCCGCGCCCAGGGACCGGGCCGCCTCGACGTACTCGCGCTCGCGCATCGAGAGGGTCTGACCGCGCACCACGCGTCCGATGTAGGGCCAGCCGAAGAAGCCGATGACCAGGATCATCACGAACACGCGCACGCTGGAGCCGCTCAGCCCGAGCATCTGGTCCGGCATGACGGAGACCAGCGCGATGATGAAGAGGAGCTGGGGGAAGGCCAGCAGACCGTCCATGACGCGGCTGATGACCGAGTCGACCCAGCCGCCGAAGAAGCCGGCCAGGATGCCGAGCACCGTGCCGAGGACGACGGCGACGATCGCGGACAGGAAGCCGACCAGCAGCGAGATCCGGGCGCCGTAGAGGATGCGGGCGAAGATGTCGCGGCCGTTGACCGGTTCGACGCCCAGCCAGTGGGTGCCGCTGACGCCGCCGAGCGACCCCTTGGGGGTGCTGAAGAGCGGGTCGATCAGGCTCTCGTGGTAGGCGTCCGGGTCCTGGCCGTACAGGCTGGCGATCAGGGGCGCGAACACCGCGACCACGATGAGCAGGAGCACGATGATGCCGCCCGCCAGGGCGAGCTTGTCCCGCTTCAGGCGCTCCCAGGCGATCCGGCCCAGGGAGCGTCCCTGTACGGCCTTCGCGTCGGCGCTGGCGACCGCCGCTTCCTCGGCCGCGCTCGGGGCCGCTTCCGCGGTCGGCTCGTGCAATGGTGCCGTCATCAGGCAGGGACCCCTCTTCGATTTCAACCGGCGGTAGCCGGCCCGCACTTGCCGCTGTGGCGGCGTGATCAGTCCTCGTACACGGGGACGAAGTCCCCTGGAGCGGGAGTCTTCAACGCTTTGGCGATCTGTTGCCAGACTTGGCGGTGAAAGGATGCGTAAACGTGATGCGGGCTGCAGGGTTCCGTTATCCGGACAGTGGGTAACGGGGGGCGGACGGGTTCATTTCGGACATTCAGCACATCAAAGGATCTTACGGCGCCATCTACGCGCGCAGATCGCCAGAGGTCCGGTCTGGACCAGAAGACGAGTATCAGTATGCGCCGTGCGCCGGCGGATAGCCGTATCCGGCTGCCGGGGCCTGGGCGGGCGCGGGCGCGTGGGCCTCGCGGTCGTAGAACGGGCGGGCGCTCGCCCGCATCCACAGCGCGACGGGGTCGTACTCGTCGGACATCGCGACGGTCGACACGGGCAGGCCGTCGGGGACCGCGCCGATGGACTGCTGCATCATCGCCCGCACCGAGTCCACGGCGGGCGGACTGGTGTCGTAGACGTCGAGGCCGATGGCGAGATACGGCGCCCCGAGCGCCGGCTGCACCCAGGCGCGGCGCAGCGAGCGGACGGCCGGGGTGCGGTGGGCGTTCTGCGTGAGCAGGGCGTAGAACTGCGGGATCTCGATGGTCGGCTCCTGCAGCCGCAGCGGGCCGGCGGGCTGGCGCTCCAGGCCGGTGGCGATACGGCGCAGATCCGGCCAGGGGATGCCGACGCCGCCGCCGGGTGCGTGCGGGTTGAGCCAGAGGCCGAAGTGGTCGGGGTAGAGGGTGCGGGCCACGTCGATCCCGTCGACCACCTCGTAGGAGCGGTTCCAGCCGCTGGCGGAGAGTTCCTGGGCCGAGGTGACGCACGGGGCGTAGCCGTAGCCGTCCACTTCCATGTTTCCGTACTGGGCGTCCGGAGCGCCCGCCTGGCCGTGCCACAGGAGCATCCAGATCTGGCCCTGGCCAGGGGTGGCGAGCGCCCTGAGCAGTGCCTCGTAGGCGTCGTAGCGCCCGGGCGTCACCTGGCGCAGCATCTGCTCGACGCCGCCGCTGAGGCTCGCGCTCACCTGACGTACCGCCCCTTCGAAGAGTTGCCCCGCATTGGGTGACAGCTTAAGCGCCTGGCTGCTCGGGGCCCGTTGTGCGTGCGCGAGCCCAGGTGCGGCGTTGCCCCCGCCGCCGGCGGCCTAAAAGTGATCCCTCGTATAGAAAGGGCGTACGCGGTCGCGCATCCAGACGGCCACCGGGTCGTCGGTCACGTCCAGGAGGACCAGGTTGACCGGCCACTGGGTGGGGATCCTGGTCACCGCCCGGCCGAGGGCCGCCAGCGGAAGCGCCCTCAGGTCGCCCTCGCGCTGCGAGAGTTCGACGCCCACGAACATCACCGGGTCCGCCGTCTCGATCGCGGCGAGGCAGCGGCGGGCCGTGGCCACCACGCCGACGGCGGCGAACTCCTCGGAGGCCGCGGCCAGGAAGTCGATCGGGTCGTCCTGCCAGTCCGGCTCGTAGAGCTTGACGCGGCCGCCGGAGGCGGGGCCGTCCAGGGCGGTGCGGCCGACGCGGCACAGCTCGGCGACCGCGGCCGGCGGAAGGGGGATGCCGACGACGCCGTCGGGGTTGACCGCGAGGCCCACCTGCGGGGGCAGACCGCGGGCGAACTCGACGGCCGGGGCGACGGTGTACGACAGATGGCCGCCGACGACCTGGCGGAACTGTTCCTCGGAGCTGAAGACCGGGACGTAGGCCTGGCCCTCGATCTCCAGCGTGGGCACGTCGAGGGGACCGCTGAGCGGACCGCCGCCGTTGGGCAGCGGGATCCACAGGAAGCTGCGGCCGAGCACCTCGATGATCCGGCCGCCCGCGGAGGGGATGCCGAGGGAGGCCGAGAGCACCTCCTCCAGCTCGTTGCCCGGCCAGCCGCCGTGCGGATGGGGGTGTGCCTGGGCGGGAAAGTCCGCGGGGAGATCCGCTGGGAAGTCCATCTGTGTCCGACCGTCTGCTGGGAACCACTGCTATGACCGGAAAGGCTAGCGGGTGGGACCGGCAAGGGGTCAGCCCGTGAAGCCGATCCGGGTGAGGCCGCATGGGCGGGACCGACGCGGGGTCAGCCCGTGAAGCCGATCCTGGCGACGGCGTCCGCAGCGTCCCGGTCGAGCAGGACCGCCGAGCCGACGCCCTCGGGCAGCTCGCCCCGCTCCACGGACCGGATTAGCCGTGCGGCCGCCGTGCGGTGGCGCAGGAAGGCGTAGCGGGAGACACCCCGGCCACGCTCGCGCTGGCCCGCCAGCGCCGCGTCCGGCGTGACGTCCAGGAGCAGCAGGTGCAGCGTGCCGCCGCGGCGGCGGGCCTCGCGGGCCAGCCAGCCGCGGACCCAGGACTGCGTACCGCAGTCGTGCACGACGACTCCCTCGCCGCCGCGCACGGCCCGGCGCAGACCGGCGTAGTGGGCGAGGCGGACCAGGGGGCGGTAGAGCGCGTACGGCAGCGCGGCCGGCAGCCGGCGCTCCCAGCGGTCACGGGCGTCCTGGGAGTCGACGCGGGCGCCCCTGACCGCGCGGGCCATCAGCGTGGACTTGCCGCTGCCGGGCAGGCCGGTGACGACGACGAGGTCACGGGGTCCGAAGAGCAGGGCGTGCGGACTGCGGCCGGAGCGGTCGCGCAGATCGCGGACGACGGGGGCCGGGAGCTCGTCGCACCGCTCGCGGGCCGGGGCCGAGGGCTGCCGGGGCAGCGTGAGAGCCGAGGTCGTGGCGTACGCCGTGGGCCTGTTCACCGTGATCGTCCTCCCTGCGGGGTCAGGAAAGCTTCTCCCCACTGAATGTAAAGAGAAGGTAATGCACGGTGTCTCGCGGTTCCGTTCGGTTCCGGCCACAGGCCCGTCACAAAGAGCGGTCTGACGCGAGCGGACGAGGCGTGCAATGATGTGCGCGCCAACTGCATACCGGCCGTTTGAATCCGCGCGGGAGAGTCCCCAGTACGCGAGTACGTCTGCGTCGCTGGGGCGCCGAAGGAGCAAGTCCCTCCCTTGAATCTCTCAGGCCCCGTTACCGCGCGGGCGAGGCACATCTGAAAAGCGGGCCGCCGTGCGGTGGCCCCACCCACGGTGCAAGCCCGGTCATTCGCGTGATCAGGGCGAACCTCTCAGGTACCGATGACAGATGGGGAGGAATGACCTCGCCCTGTCCCGTCATGCCCTGGGAGACGACCGTCCGATGAGCAGCACCGAACTCCGCCGTACCGCGCTCGATGCCCTGCATCGTTCGCTGGGTGCGACGATGACCGACTTCGCCGGCTGGGACATGCCGCTGCGCTACGGCTCCGAGCGCGACGAGCACCTGGCCGTGCGCACCCGGGCCGGCCTCTTCGACCTCTCCCACATGGGCGAGATCACCGTCACCGGCCCGCAGGCCGCCGCCCTGCTGAACCACGCCCTGGTCGGGAACATCGCGTCCGTCGCCGTGGGCCGCGCCCGCTACACCATGATCTGCCGGGCCGACGGCGGGATCCTGGACGACCTGATCGTCTACCGGCTCGCCGAGACCGAGTACCTGGTCGTCGCCAACGCCTCCAACGCCCAGGTCGTGCTGGACGCGCTGACCGAGCGCGCGGCCGGCTTCGACGCCGAGGTGCGCGACGACCGGGACGCCTACGCCCTCATCGCCGTCCAGGGACCCGAGTCGCCCGGGATCCTGAAGTCCCTCACCGATGCCGACCTCGACGGCCTCAAGTACTACGCGGGCCTGCCCGGCACGGTCGTCGGCGTCCCCGCGCTGATCGCCCGCACCGGCTACACCGGCGAGGACGGCTTCGAGCTGTTCGTGAAGCCCGAGCACGCCGTCGAGCTGTGGCAGGCGCTGAGCAAGGCGGGCGAGGCCGCCGGCCTGGTCCCCTGCGGGCTGTCCTGCCGGGACACCCTGCGCCTGGAGGCGGGCATGCCGCTGTACGGGCACGAGCTCAGCACCGCGCTGACGCCCTTCGACGCCGGGCTCGGGCGGGTGGTGAAGTTCGACAAGGAGGGCGACTTCGTGGGCCGCGAGGCGCTCGCCGAGGCCGCCGCCCGCGCCCAGGAGGACCCGCCGCGCGTCCTGGTCGGCCTGATCGCCGAGGGCCGCCGCGTCCCGCGCGCCGGGTACCCGGTCGTGGCCGGCGGCGAGGTGATCGGCGAGGTCACCTCCGGCGCCCCCTCCCCCACGCTGGGCAGGCCGATCGCGATGGCGTACGTCGACGCGGCCCACTCGGCGCCCGGCACGCTCGGGGTCGGTGTGGACATCCGAGGCAGCCACGAGCCGTACGAGGTCGTGGCACTGCCCTTCTACAAGCGCCAGAAGTAGAGACTGTGCGGGGGCGGTCCCGCTTCGGGGTCCCGCCCGCCTTCCCGCCGCCCGTCCACGTCCCCAGCAGTCCCCCGGCATTTCTCATCACCCCGCGTACAGGAGAATTCAGGCCATGAGCAACCCCCAGCAGCTGCGCTACAGCAAGGAGCACGAGTGGCTGTCGGCCGCCGAGGACGGCGTCTCGACGGTCGGCATCACCGAGTTCGCGGCCAACGCGCTCGGCGACGTCGTCTACGCCCAGCTTCCCGAGGTGGGCTCCGCCGTGACTGCGGGCGAGACCTGCGGCGAACTGGAGTCGACCAAGTCGGTCAGCGACCTGTACTCCCCCGTCACCGGTGAGGTCACCGAGATCAACGAGGACGTGGTGAACGACCCGTCCCTGGTCAACTCGGCCCCCTTCGAGGGCGGCTGGCTCTTCAAGGTGCGCGTCACCGAGGAGCCCGTCGACCTGCTCTCCGCCGACGAGTACACCGCCCAGAACGCCGGCTGAGGAGTCGAGGCCGCATGACCGTCCTGAACACGTCCCTGCACGAGCTCGACCCGGAGATCGCCGCCGCGGTCGACGACGAACTCGTGCGCCAGCAGTCCACCCTCGAGATGATCGCCTCGGAGAACTTCGCTCCGCTCGCGGTCATGGAGGCGCAGGGCTCGGTCCTCACCAACAAGTACGCGGAGGGCTACCCGGGCCGCCGCTACTACGGCGGCTGCGAGCACGTCGACGTCGCCGAGCAGATCGCCATCGACCGTCTCAAGGCGCTGTTCGGCGCCGAGTACGCCAACGTCCAGCCCCACTCCGGCGCCTCCGCCAACCAGGCCGCCCTGTTCGCGCTGGCCCAGCCCGGCGACACCATCCTCGGGCTCGACCTCGCCCACGGCGGCCACCTCACCCACGGGATGCGGCTGAACTTCTCCGGCAAGCAGTTCGACGTGGTCGCCTACCACGTGGACCCGGCGACCGGACTCGTCGACATGGCCGAGGTGGAGAAGCTGGCCAAGGAGCACCGGCCGAAGGTGATCATCGCCGGATGGTCGGCGTACCCGCGGCAGCTGGACTTCGCCGAGTTCCGCCGGATCGCGGACGAGGTCGAGGCGTACCTGTGGGTCGACATGGCGCACTTCGCGGGGCTGGTGGCGGCGGGGCTGCACCCGAACCCGGTGCCGTACGCCGACGTCGTCACCTCCACCACGCACAAGACGCTCGGCGGTCCGCGCGGCGGCATCATCCTCGCCCGCGGCAAGGACTTCGCGAAGAAGCTGAACTCCTCCGTCTTCCCGGGCTTCCAGGGCGGTCCGCTGGAGCACGTGATCGCGGCGAAGGCGGTGTCCTTCAAGGTCGCGGCGAGCGAGGAGTTCAAGGAGCGCCAGCGGCGTACGGTGGACGGTGCGCGCATCCTCGCCGAGCGGCTGACGGCGGCCGACGCCCGAGAGGCCGGGGTGAACGTCCTGTCCGGCGGCACGGACGTGCATCTGATCCTCGTCGACCTGCGCGAGTCAGCGCTGGACGGACAGCAGGCCGAGGACCGTCTCCACGAGGTCGGCATCACGGTCAACCGCAACGCCGTCCCCGACGACCCGCGGCCGCCGATGGTGACCTCGGGGCTGCGGATCGGTACGCCGGCCCTGGCGACCCGCGGCTTCACGGCCGAGGACTTCACCGAGGTCGCGGACGTCATCGCCGAGACGCTGAAGGCGCCCTCTCCCTTCGGGAAGGACGACGTGGAGGCGCTGAAGGCCCGGGTGAAGGCGCTTGCCGACAAGCACCCGCTGTACCCGGGTCTGAACAAGTAGTTCCCCGGTGGGGGCACCCGACGACGTGTGCCCCCACCCTTTTCGGAGGAGTTCCCGTGGCCATCTCGGTCTTCGACCTGTTCTCGATCGGCATCGGCCCGTCGAGCTCCCACACGGTGGGACCGATGCGTGCGGCCCGCATGTTCGCCCGCCGCCTGGCCAACGAGGAGCTGCTGGGCTCCGTCGCGTCCGTGCGTTCCGAGCTCTACGGCTCCCTGGGCGCGACCGGCCACGGCCACGGCACCCCCAAGGCGGTGCTGCTCGGCCTGGAGGGCGTCTCCCCGCGGACGGTGGACGTCGAGACGGCGGACGACCGGGTGGAGCAGATCAAGGAGTCGGGCCGTATCCGGCTGCTCGGCAGGCACGAGATCCCGTTCTCCTTCGACGACGACCTGAAGCTGCACCGCCGCAAGGCCCTGCCGTACCACGCCAACGGCATGACGCTCTGGGCGTACGACGCCTCGGGCGCCGAGCTGCTGTCGAAGACGTACTACTCGGTGGGCGGCGGGTTCGTCGTCGACGAGGACGCGGTGGGCGCGGACCGGATCAAGCTGGACGACACCGTGCTGAAGTATCCTTTCCGCACCGGTGACGAGCTGTTGCGCCTGACCAACGAGACCGGTCTGTCGATCTCCTCGCTGATGCTGGAGAACGAGCGCGCCTGGCGCACGGAGGACGAGATCCGGGCCGGCCTGCTGGAGATCTGGCGGGTCATGCGGGAGTGCGTGGCGCGCGGAATGTCCCGGGAGGGCATCCTGCCGGGCGGTCTGAAGGTCCGCCGCCGGGCCGCCGTCTCCGCCCGTCAGCTCCGGGCCGAGGGCGAGCCGTTGGCACACGCCATGGAGTGGATCACGCTCTACGCGATGGCCGTCAACGAGGAGAACGCGGCGGGCGGCCGCGTGGTGACCGCCCCGACGAACGGCGCCGCGGGCATCATCCCGGCCGTGCTGCACTACTACATCAACTTCGTGCCGGGCGCCGATGAGGACGGGGTGGTGCGCTTCCTGCTGGCCGCTGGCGCGATCGGCATGCTCTTCAAGGAGAACGCGTCCATCTCCGGCGCCGAGGTCGGCTGCCAGGGCGAGGTCGGCTCGGCCTGCTCGATGGCGGCGGGCGCGCTGGCCGAGGTGCTCGGCGGCTCGCCCGAACAGGTCGAGAACGCGGCCGAGATCGGCATGGAACACAACCTCGGCCTCACCTGCGACCCGGTCGGCGGCCTGGTCCAGATCCCCTGCATCGAGCGCAACGGCATGGCCGCGGTGAAGGCGGTCACGGCGGCGAAGATGGCGATGCGCGGCGACGGCTCCCACAAGGTGTCCCTGGACAAGGTCATCAAGACGATGAAGGACACGGGGGCGGACATGTCCGTCAAGTACAAGGAAACGGCGCGGGGCGGGCTCGCGGTGAACATCATCGAGTGCTGAGGCAACAGGCCCTGACCAGCGCATTCGTTTCTTTCAGTGCTGTCGGGGCCTTCCCTGCTTACGCGGCGGAGAGTCCCCGAAATGTCCCTGAGACAGACGTGAAAGTCCCTGAAAAGTCCCCAGGAAGTCCCCATGGAAGGGGCTCTTGACCTACGGGTTCGCGGTGTGTGATCAACACCGGATACAGCGCTCACCCACACTAGAAGTATTAAATCGATCCCCTGGGTCCACCTGAGGGGTACGATTCGATACATGGACGCTGCGGAAAACTCACGCCTGGAACAGCGGCTGGCCGACCTCTCCCCCACATTCACGACGGCGCAAGCACGTCAGGCCCTGCTCTCCCCCCGCGATCTGGCGCAATTGGTCGCAGAAGCTCGGATAGACGAACTATCCCGTGGGGTGTACCGGCGGGCAGACGCGCCGGAGACGGCCCACGCGGATCTGCTGGCCGTGTGCGCACGGGCCCCTCGCGCCGTCGTGTGCGGTGAGTCCGCCCTGGCCCTGCATGAGCTGATCGACGACATCCCCGCAGCAGTACACATCGCCGTGCCGCGCGGTACACGCCGCCCGACGATTTCCTACCCGCCGACCGTGGTGGCGCAGTACGCCGTGAAGACCTTCGACCTCGGTATCGAACGGTTCGAAGCAGCCCCGGGAGAGACCATCCCCATGTACAACGCAGCCCGCAGCGTCGTCGACGCGATGCGCCACCGCAGCCGCTTCGGTGAAACCCTCGCCCTGTCCGCGCTCGGCCGCTACCTGCGCCGGAGCGGACGCGGCGGGGTCGGCGAAATCCAGCAAATCGCACGCGAGTTGGAGGCTCTCTCCGTCGTCCGCCCCGCCGTAGAGGCGGTGCTCGCCTGATGGCCAACCCCACCCGCGACACAACCGCCGGCCGCGTCTACGACGACCTGCGCAACCTGGCCCGCCGCAACAGCCGGTCCACGGACGAGGTCATGGTGGAGTACGTCCTTGAAAGGTTCCTCTTCCGTCTGGCCTCATCGCCCCTGGGCCGGGAGCACTTCGTCCTCAAGGGCGGCCTGCTGCTCGCCCAGTTCGGCGCACGTCGAATGACCCGCGACATCGACATCCTCGGTCGATCGTTCCCAGGCACAGAAACCGAGATCATCCACAGGATCGCGGCCATCGCCGCCACCGAGAGCGACGACGGCGTCGTATTCGATCCCGCGACGCTCAAGACCGTCCCTATCCGCGAGGAGGATGAGTACCACGGTCTGCGTCTGTCCATGACTGCCTCCATCGCCCGGGCCCGGCTCAAGCTCCAACTGGACGTCAGCTTCGGCGACCCCGTCACGCCCGGTCCTCGGCTCATCGACTACCCGCAACAGCTCAAGGAGGAAAGCTTCCAGATCTTCGGCTACCCACTGATCACCGTCATCGCCGAGAAACTCTCCACCGCCGTCTCACTCGGCGACCTCAACACCCGCGACCGCGACTACGGCGACCTCTACCGCTTGCTCACCCTCAACGACCTGGACGGCCAAGAACTCACCACAGCACTGACCGCTACCGCCACACACCGCGGCATCACTCTGAAACCGCTCAGCTCCACCATCACCGACCTCGGCGAGCGCCGCCAGACGTCCTACACCGCCTGGCGCCGCCGACAAGGCCCCGCCGCAACCAGCTACCCCGAACGCCTCACGGACGTCGTCCGGCAGGTCACCGCCTTCGCAGACACACTTCTCAACGGCGACGCCATCACCCTGACTTGGAGAGCGGCGACCCTCACGTGGTCATGAACGGGACCTGACCGACCGCAGGCCTTCGTGGCAAACTCGGGACCCACGCATTACGAGCCCGTGAGCGATCGTGCCGCGTGGTGCCCGGTCGCGCTGCTGAGTGACGTTTTTCCTGATCAGACGGGCGGCAAAGAGCCGGCGCACCGAGGTTGTCGTCTTCTCACAGACGGCGAGAATTCTTACAGCAATTGTCTGCCACCCCGTGGTTGGCTCCACTCGAAATCCGCGTCAGGGTAGTGTGCGGCGGCAACCGAGGCGGTTCAGGTAGAGGACTGCGTACCGGCCGTCCTAACGTCGGCAGCGTCGCTGCGGTGCGGTGCAGGTTCAGCAGTACCGGCCGGCCAACCGGCCGACAGACGAGGCAATCCAGAACCGTCCATCCCGCCACGAAAGATCGAGGTTGAGCGCGATAACCGTGCTGCTGCCCCGACCTCGGCCGCGAACCCCAGCACTCATGACGCCCGGGGAACTCGCTCAGGACCTCACCCTCTGGGTACCGCTCGTATTTTTACTGCGCACCCGGCACTGCTTCTTCTCGGCTCACAGGGCCCGGTCTCCAGGTGCCCACGATCAAGGAGAAGCTTCACGTGACGGGTCCTCCCAGGAGGGGACCACGGGGACGTTCCAGCCTCTCAGCATCGCCAGGATCTCCGCCCGGGTCTTCCGCCAGGCGAACCGGACGGCGCGGTCGAGCACTTCCTCACTGTCCAGGAAGAACTCCAAGAAAGCGTGGTAGGCCGTGGTGACCAGCCAACCCGTAGGGTCTTCCTCGAGCGCCTCGATGAACTCGAAGCAACGCTCGAGAAGTTCCTTCTGTTCCGCGTCGAGCTCGGGAGACCTCATCAAGGGCTTGAGCAGAGGGTAAATCAGCACATTTGACAGGAAATTCATCGGATGAATATCGAGTTGTTCCCAGTGAGTTACCTGCGATGCACGCAACCCCTCACGCTCGGCCTCCTCCTCGAGGAAAGGATTCACTTCCGGGACCAGCCGCACAAGCTGCACGACCAGATCGTCGGAGGAGATTCCCTGCACGATCACGCTCCTTCACTCGTGCTGATAATACCGCGCCAAAAAGTCCCTGGCGTGACTCAAAGTGAGTCCGGATATGCCATAACTGCAGGTCGAATCCATGATCAACAGCCGTCCACATGCACGTGAAGCACAAGGAGACGGCATGGGGCGGGCTCGCGGTGAACATCATCGAGTGCTGAACTCCCCTTTGCCGTACGGAAGTCGACGTTCCCCTTAGGTCTACCGCTCAGTAACCCCCTGCCCGTACGCTTCGGCCAACTCGGCCAAGGTGAAGGGGAATTGACCCATGCGGGTGGTGAGACGGCTGGCGGCGCTCGTGGGTGCGGCCGCGATGCTGGTGGTGGTGCCCGGTCACGCGCACGCGGCGTCGCCGACGTTCGCGCAGACGACGACGATCGGTACGCACAACGCGTACGAGAAGGACAAGTACACCTACTGGGCGCAGGCGTTGGACTCGGGTGCCTCGCTGCTGGAGCTGGACGTGTACGCGGACAGCGTCAGCCGGCGCTGGCGGGTGAGCCACAGCAACCCGCTCGGCGACAACAACAACTGCGAGTACGCCAGCAAGCCCAGCGAGCTCTACAGCAAGAACCGCAACCAGGACCTCGGCAGCTGCCTGGACAACATGGCGGCCTGGGAGCAGCTCCACCCCGACCACGCGCCGATCGTCGTGAAGGTCGAGATGAAGGTCGGCTTCAACAACGACGTCGGTCTCGGCCCCGACGAATTCGACACCCTGGTCTCGCGGAAGCTCGGCAGCAGCGTCTACAAGCCGGCCGATCTGCTGGGCTCCTCGTACTCCACGCCGGACGCGGCGGCGAAGGCGAACGCCTGGCCGACGCGGGACCAGTTGAAGGGCAAGTTCATCTTCGAGCTGATCCCGGGCACGGTGGAGGAGTCCAACCCGTTCGACCACTACTGGACGGACGAGGAGTACGGCGACCATCTGCGCGACCTGTACGCGGCGGGCGACATCTCGGCGGCCGAGGCCTTCCCGGCGGTACTCGGCGCGGCGAACGGCGACCCGCGCACGTCCCGTTACGACGCCTCGATCCGCCCGTGGTTCGTCTTCTTCGACGGTGACGCGGCGACGTACGTCAACAACGGCTACGACACGTCGTTCTACTCCGCGAACCACTACATCCTGATCATGACGGACGCGTACGGCGTCTCGCCGGCGATCTCCTCGACGGCCCCGACGGACGCCGAAGTGGCCGCCAGGCTGGCGCTGTTGGCGGCGGACCACGCGAGCGTGATCACCTCGGACTGGTCGGCCAAGTCGGCGTCCGTACTGAGTTCGGTGGCCGCGAGAAGTTGACGTCCTAAGGTATGGGGTGCCGCAAACTCCTGTCCCCACGACGGAACTTCAGGGAGTCCCCCCATGCTGCACGGTATCGACGTCAGCGCCTACCAGTCGTCCTCGTACGCCACGGACGGCCTCTCCTTCGCCTTCGTCAAGGCGACGGAGGGCCGTTCGTACGTCAACCCGAGACTGGCGGCCCAGACCAGGACGGCCCGCGAGGCCGGCCTGGTCGTCGGCTTCTACCACTTCCTGTGGCCGGGCAACCTCGACGCCCAGGCCGAGTACTTCGTCCAGCACGCCCCGGAGAGGGCGGGCGACATCCTCGCCGTCGACTGGGAGACGACCAGCTCCGGCACCCACGCGAGCAACGCGGAGAAGGACCGCTTCATCCGCAAGGTGAAGGCCCTGCGCCCGGACAACAGGGTCCTCCTCTACTGCAACCGCGACTTCTGGCTCAACATCGACGACACCTCGTACGCCGGCGACGGTCTCTGGATCGCCGACTACGTCACGGCGGGCAAGCCCCGTATCAAGGCCACGTGGCGCTTCCACCAGTACACCAGCGAACCCCACGACAAGGACGTCGCCGACTTCGCCGACAAGGCGGCGCTGAAGAAGTGGGCCGCCGAGGGCTGAGCGGCCCACGGAAGGGTCAGCCGCGGAAGTCCGCCGGACGTTCCGGGGAGGCCTCCGCCAGGGCCTTGGTCACTCCGTCCACGCCCTCGCGCAGGCCGTAGACCGGGGTGCCCGGCTGCTGGCGCCAGGAGTCGGCGAGGGTGCCCGCGTCGACCGTGTCGAAGCCGAGCTGGTCGATCAGGTCCCGTACTACGCGCTTGGCGGCCTCGTCGTCGCCGGCGACCGGGAGGGCCATGCGGTCGGGGTCGCCGGCCGGGCGGGGCCGGTCCAGGATGTCCTGGGCGTAGGTGCCGTTGAAGGCCTTGATCACGGTGTGCCCGATCTGCCGCGCGGTCCAGGCGCTCTCTGTCAGGCCCTCGTCCTCGATCCCGGCGATCCGGCCGTCCCGCTGCTGCGGGTAGTAGTTGCCGGTGTCGATCACCGCGACGTTCTCCGCGGCACCGTCCAGCAGGCCGTCCGGGAGGTCGGGGACCGCCTTGAGCGGGACGGTGACCACGACGACCTCGGCGCCCCGCGCCGCCTCCTCGGCGCGCACCGCCGTCGCGCCGGTCTCCTCGGCGAGCGCGGCCAGCGTCTCGGGACCGCGCGAGTTCGCGACGGAGACGTCGTGGCCGAGTGCGGTGAGCCGCCGGGTGAGGTTGCCGCCGATGTTGCCCGCCCCGATGATGCCGATCTTCATGACTGGCCCTTCCATGGTCGATGCACACGCATAGGTCTGAGCGGCGTCAACCCGGGCGGTCCGCGGAGTATTCCGCGGGGTGGGCCGGACGGGGAAGACAAAGGGGGCGCCGGCGGCGCCCCCTTCACCGTGCGCGGCGACCGCGCGCGTCACTTGTTCAGATAGGCCCAGAACTCGTCGAACGACAGGACCTTGTCGCCGTTCAGGTCACGCGTCTTGATGATCACCTCGGCCACCGACTCGGTGACGTTCCAGTCGCCCCCCTGGGCGAGAGCGGCCTTGAACTCGGCGGCGGTGATGACCCCGTCGCCGTCGGTGTCGATCCGCTCAAACTCCTTGCGCGCTGCTTCGATGTCCGCCACCGATCCGCCCCTTTTTGTCGCGTTTGCTCTGTCTTACCGGCGTACTGCCGCAGGTCAGACTAGCCGCCCGTGCGCGCCCGCAGTGCGGCCCCCACCCAGGCGAACTCCTCGGCGTAGGTGTGCACCGGCGCTCCCTTGAGGATGCCCAGCAGTTCGCGGTACCGGGCGAGCCTCGGGTTGTGGGTCGCGTCGATGCGCTCCAGGACCGCGGTGAGGTCGGTGTCGCCGAAAAGGTCCCGCAGGACCTGGTCGGCCTCCGGCGACTCGGGGGCGATCCCGCGCTCACGCGCGTTGCCCACCAGTTCCACGAGCCGCTTGGCGAACCACCTGGACGCGCCGGCGGGGGTGTCGGGCCCCCGCCCGGCGTGATTGAGCTCGGCCGCCCTGCGCATCCGCGCCCGGAACTCCGGGTCCTGCACCAGCTCCGCCAGCTCCACCCAGGCGTCGACCTGTTCCGGCGTCGGGTTGTCCGGCAGGTTCACGGCGGTGCTGCGCATCCGCTCCCGGACGTCCGGGTCCGCGAGGTCAAGACCGTGGAACATCTCCTCCACGAACTCCTCCATGATCCGCCTGCGTTCGGCCGCGGACAGCCGCGCCAGTTTGTTCATCAGGGTCATCTCCTCCGCACTCGAGCCACGTCGTGCCACGGTCGACAGCACCGCGCGGGTCACCCTCAGCGAGCGGATCTGCGCGTCCAGCGCCGCCACGTGCGCCGCCGCGACCTCCGCCACCGTCCGCTCGCCGTCCAGCACCCGGCGTACGTCGATGAGGCCGAGCCCCAGCTCGCGCAGGGTGCGGATCAGCTCCAGCCGGGCCGCGGACTCGGCGTCGTACAGCCGGTAACCGCCCGTGGAACGGCCCACCGGGGTGAGGACGCCCTCGTCGGACCAGTAGCGGATGGTGCGCACGGTCAGCCCGGTGGACCGTGCCAGCTCGCCGATGGTGAAAAGCCCGGTGCTGTCGTCGATCATGTCTGCGAGTCTGGGCCTTCCAGTGGGTGGAGACTCAAGGAGCGCGGTCATGGAGACCTTGCGGGACATTCTCGACGCGGCGGCCCGCGGTGTCCTCCCACCCGCGGACGGCAGAACCACGGTCGTGCCGCAGGCCTGCGAACGGGACGCGGGCGTCCTCGCGTTCACCGCGCACGCAGTCGTCTTCACCGACGAGGACCCCGACTGGGTGTACGACGCCCTGCGCGCCACCGGCTGCGACGCGCTCGCCGCGCCGATGAACCCCCGGTTCCTGGCGGCGTTCGCCGAGCGCACGGGCCGTACGGCCGAGACCATCGACGCGATGCTGGTCGGCGCGCCCCTGCCGGGTGAACCGCCGGTCGCGCTGCGGGAGATCGAGGACGGCGCGCATCCGCGGATCGTGTACGCCCGCGGCCGGCGCGACGACGTGCGCGCGTGGACGACGGACGGCGGGGTGCTGGTGACGGGCCGCGGGATCGGCGGCCGGCTCGAGGTGTCGGTCGAGGTCGACGAGGCGGTACGGCACCGGGGCCTTGGCCGGTCGCTGGTCAGGGCCGCCCGGCATCTCGTCACCGAGCCGCTGTGGGCCCAGGTCGCGCCGGGGAACGCCCGCAGCATGCGGACGTTCCTGGCGGCCGGCTACCGGCCGGTGGGCGCGGAGGCCCTGCTGCTGCGGCGCGGCTGAGTCAGCGGAAGATGCCGGTGTGGCCGAGGGAGTAGCGGCCCGGCTGGGGGTAGACCGCGAGGCCGTGCGGGCCGCTGCCGACCTTGATGCGGGCGAGTTGTTCGCCGGTTCGGGTGTCGATGGCGTACACCTCGGCGTTGTAGCGGCCGGACAGCCACAGCACCTTGCCGTCGGCGGAGACGCCGCCCATGTCGGGGCTGCCGCCGTTCGGCAGACGCCACTTCTTGGTGAGCCTGTTCTCGGCGAAGTCGAAGACGGAGATGGTGCCCTCACCGCGGTTGGAGATGTACATCTCGCGCGAGTCGCGGCTGATGTAGAGGCCGTGGGCGCCCTTGCCGGTGGGCAGGAAGGACGGCTTGGCGAAGGTGTCGCCGTCGAGGATCCACACACCGTCGGCCATCATGTCGGCGATGTAGAACCGCTTGCCGTCGGGCGAGATCTTGACGTCCTGCGGCATGGAGCCGTGGAACGGCAGCTTCTGCTGCCCGATCACCTTCATCTGCTCGGTGTCGACCTTCAGCAGTTCGCCGCTGAACTCGCACGAGACGATGAAGTAGCGGCCGTCGGCGGAGAAGTCGGCGTGGTTGACGCCGTAGCAGCTGACCGGGACCGACCTCACCGTCTCCATGGTGTGCGCGTCGCGGAAGACGAGCCGGCGGTCGAGGGAGGCCATCACGATGGCGTACTTGCCGTTCGGCGTGAAGTAGAGGTTGTACGGGTCGTGCACGTCGACCGGCTTGCCCGCCTTGCCCGTGCGCGGGTCGATGGGGGTGAGGGTGTTGCCCCGGTCGTTGTTGACCCACAGCGTCCTCATGTCCCAGGAGGGCACCACGTGCTGGGGCTGCACGCCGACCGGGATCGTCTCGACGACCTGGTACGTCTTCGGGTCGATGACCGAGACGGTGTTGGAGTTGGTGTTGGGGACGTAGACCCGGGACGGGAAGTCCCGGACGACCGGGGAGAGCCGGTTCGGGCGGTCGGCGGCGTACACGTCCCTCGGGTCGAGGACCGGGGGCATGCCGGGCAGCCCCGGGACGGCCTTGCGCTGCGCCGGGGCGACGGGCGCCTTGCTGCCGAGCGCCTCGTCCTTGTGCCCGCTCGAGCCCTGGGAGCAGGCCGCCAGGGAGGCGAGGGCGACGGTCACGACGAGGGCGTGGGCGATTCGGGTGCGCTGCATCAGCTGAACAACTCCGTGGTGGTCACCGCGGCCAGACCGCGGTGGGCGAGTCCTTCCAGTACGGCGGGGAGGGCGGCGACCGTGTCCGGATAACCGAAATGCATACTCACCACGGAACCGCCCCGCACCTCGGCCAGCACCTTCCGGGTGATGGCGGCGGCGCCGGGCCGCGTGTAGTCGAGCGAGTCGACGTCGTACGACAGGACGTGCGGATACCCGGCGTCCCGGGCCAGACGGGCGACCAGAGGAGAGGCCTGCGGGGCGCGGGAGGGGCGGAACCAGGTGCCGATGGAGCCGGTGAGGTGCCGCAGCCGGTCGGCGCACGCGGTGATCTCGGTACGGGCCCGGGCCTCGGGCATCGTGTCGATGGCCAGGTGCCGCTGGGTGTGGTTGCCGAGGTCGTGGCCGCCGTCGAGGATGCGGCGGGCGATGTCCGGATGCTCGTCCAGCCAGGTGCCGACGGCCAGCACGGTCAGGTGTGCGCCGCGCTTCTCGGCCTCGGTCAGCAGGGAGTGGGCGATGGCGGGGTCGCCCTGCCCGTGGAAGGTGAGGGCGACCCGGGGGCGGGTGCGGGGGCCGTGGGTGAGCTGGGCGGGCCGGCCCGGGTAGCGGCGGGGACCGGGGGCCGCCTGCGGGGCCCGGGCCGAGGGGTCGGGGGACGTCGTGGACGACGGGGAGGACGCGGTGGACGCGGGATGTGCGACGGCGCCGTGCGTGGCACATCCGGCGGTGAGGGCGCCTGCGGCGAGGAGGCCGGCACCCGTGCGCAGGGCCGTGCGGCGGTCGGTCGGGGTCACCCGCACCATTTAAGGGGCGCCAGGTAAGAAAACGGCTGATTGCCGCGATTGGGGACAATGTTCGGGTCGCGGCGAGCACAATCCGCCCCATGGATCCCCGCGCGAGCCCGCGCCAGGCGTGGGGTGGCAGGCGGGAATGGTGCGGCAGGCCCTAGCGGTCGGCGACGCGCATTTCGAACCAGGTTGTCTTGCCGCGCGGAAGCAGGTCGACGCCCCAGCGGTCGGCGAGCTTGTCGACCAGGAACAGGCCCCGGCCGCTGATGTCCATGTCCTGAACCGGCATCAGACAGGGCAGCCCCCGGGAGGGGTCGCGGACCTCGACACGGATCCAGCCCCGCCGGCGCCGCATGCGCAGGCCGAACACCCGGGCGCCGGTGTGCCGGACGGCGTTGCCGACGAGCTCCGAGACCAGCAGGACCGCGTCCTCGGTCATCTTCGGGGTGAGCCCCCAGTGCCGGAGCACCACGACCTGGGCGAGCCGGCGGGCGGTCGCCGCGGACTCGGGGCGGGACGGCAGGGGGACCTCGGCCTCGGTCGGGTTGCCGAACAACTCCAGCGCCTTGAGCGCTCGTTCGTCCTCCACCGCAGGCGACCAGCGCGCCGCGGTCGCACGGCTCTGTCCCCGCGGCTGTTCGATGCCTTCCAGCCCCGCCATGCCCCCATCATGGCCGTCCACGGCGCGCTCCGGGGCCGTTCCGAAGGAATACACCCCCCGGAACCCATCATTCCGAACCCCCCGATCGGCATATGCCACAGGCAGTTCGGCACTCTCCGCAGCCCGTCCGACCTGCGGCGAAGGCTCAGCTGAAGGCAATCGACGGGCCCCCTCGACAAGGCAGACTTAAGGTTGCCTTAAGGCTCCCATAAACCGCCCCATCGAGGGACCCCCGGATCAGACACCGTGTCAATTGCAAGGGGTTCAGAGGAACTTCGCCTTGCCGGGACCCTCCTCCACAAAGCTGCGCATGCCCCGCTCCCGGTCCTCGGTGGCGAACAGGCCCGCGAACCAGTTCCGTTCGACCGCGAGCCCGGTCTCGATGTCCGTCTCCAGACCGGTGTCGACCGCCTCCTTCGCGGCCCGCAGCGCGAGCGCCGGGCCCTGCGCCAGCCTCGCCGCCCACTCGTGCGCGGCGGAGTACACCTCGTCGGCCGGGACGACCCGGTCCACCAGCCCCAGGGTCAGCGCCTCGTCCGCCTTGACCATCCGGCCGGTGAAGATGAGGTCCTTGGCCTTGGACGGGCCGATCAGCCGGGACAGCCGCTGGGTGCCGCCCGCGCCCGGGATCAGGCCGAGCAGGATCTCCGGCTGGCCGAGCTTGGCGTTGTCCGCGGCGATCCGGTAGTCGGCGCACAGGGCGAGCTCGCAGCCGCCGCCGAGGGCGTAGCCCGTGATCGCCGCGACCACCGGCTTGGGGATGCGGGCGACCGCCGTGAACGAGTCCTGCAGGGCGCGGGCGCGCAGGACCATCGCCGTGTGGTCCATGGTCTGCATCTCCTTGATGTCCGCGCCCGCCGCGAACACCTTCTCCCCGCCGTAGACGATCACGGCCCGGACGTCCTCACGCCGGGTCGCCTCCTCGGCGAGCTCCTTCAGCCGGTCCTGCGTGGCGACGTCCAGCGCGTTCATGGGCGGCCGGTCGAGCCGAATGGTGCCGACGCCTTCGGCGACTTCGAGATTCACGGTCATGGAGGCAGGTTAACGGGGACTAACGGGAACGGGCCCGGTGCAGTAGCTCACACCGGGGCCGCACGTCAGCGAAAGCAGTGCGTCAGGGCGCTCTTACGACTTCCAGGCGTCCCAGGACATGTTCCAGCCGTTGAGGCCGTTGGCCGGGTCGACCGTCTTGTCGTCGGAGTTCTTCACGGTGACCACGTCGCCGATGATGGAGTGGTCGAAGAACCAGGCGCCCGGCACACCGCGGTCGTAGCCGCCGCGCACGTCCCGCAGGCCGATGCAGCCGTGGCTGGCGTTGTAGTTGCCGAAGGCGTCGCCGCCCCAGTAGTTGCCGTGGGCGAAGGTGCCGGAGTCGGTCAGGCGCATGGCGTCCGGGACGTCCTTGATGTCGTACTCGCCGCCGTAGCCGACCGTGTCGCCGTTCATTCGGGTCACCCGGAGCTTCTCGCTGATGACCATCTGGCCGTTCCAGGTGTCGTAGCCGGGCTTGCCGGTGGTGACGGGCAGGGTCTTGAAGACCTTGCCGTCGCGCATCACCTTCATGGTGTGCTTCTTGGCGTCCACGATCGAGACCTGGCTGCGGCCGATGGTGAACTTCACGGTCTTGGCCTGCTTGCCGTAGACCCCCGGACGGCCTTCCACGCCGTCGAGGTTCAGGCTGACGGTGACCTTCGTGCCGGACTTCCAGTACTGCTCGGGCCGGAAGTCGAGGCGGTCGTTGCCGAACCAGTGGCCCTCGACGTCGACGGCCGGCTCGGTCTTGATGCTGATGGCCTTCTCGACGTCCTCGGGGTGCGTGATGCCCCGGGTGAAGCGGATCGAGAACGGCATCCCGACGCCGACCGTGGAGCCGTCCTCGGGGGTGAAGCTGCCGATGAAGGTGTTCTTCGGGGTCAGCGTGGTGAAGCTGGAGTCCTCGGCCGCCTGCCGCCCCTCGGAGTCCTTGGCGACCGCGTGCACGGTGTACTTGGTGGACGCGGCCAGATGCGTGGCCGGCGTCCAGGAGGCGCCCCCGTCGGTGATGGACCCGGATATCGCCTCGCCCTTGGGGTCCTTGACCTCGACCTGCGTCAACCTGCCCTTGCTCGCCGTGACCTTGAGGGCGCCGCTGGTGTCGACGGAGGTCGCGCCGTCCTTGGGGGCGATGGCGACGACGGCCTCGGACTGCTTGCTCTGCGCGCTGTCCGCGTTCTTGCCCTTGCCGTCACCGGAACCCGCCCCGGCCCCGGAGCCCGAGCCGCCCCCGCCGCACGCGGTGACGGTGAGCAGCAGGGCGCCGAGTATCAGCGCCGAGACCTTCTTGCTCCCCCGCCCGCGTGCGCCCACCGACGCCCCCGATATCGGTCGCACGTTCAACTGGTTCTCCCCTCCCGGGCCTGGTCAGGCCCCACCCCTGCGCGCCAGGCGAGCGCATTGGCGCATATTAACCGCAGGGTTTTGAGATTCGTGTCAGCCGAAGGTCACCGTTCTGTCGCAACATCAACTGCCCGCTTTCCACTCCTTCCACCCCATGTTCCACCCGCCGAGTCCGTTGTCGGGAGCGACCTTTTTGTCATTGCTGTGGACGACCTCGACGACGTCCCCGACGAGACTGCGGTCGAAGAACCAGCCGGCGGGGGTGTCGGAGCCGCCGCCCTTGACGTCCCGGAGCCCCACGCAGCCGTGGCTGACGTTGACGTGCCCGGGGGCGTCCGGCGCCCAGTAGTTGCCGTGCACGAAGGTGCCGGAGTCGGTCAGGCGCATGGCGTGCGGGACGTCGGGGATGTCGTACTCGCCGCCGAAGCCGACCGTGCGGCTGTTCATGCGGGTGACCTCGAGCATCTCCATCACCACCATCTTCCCGTTGTAGGTGGTGTGCTTGGGCGAGCCGGCCGTGACGGGCACGCTCGCCAGCAGCGCGCCGTCCCGCCGTACCTCCATGGTGTGCCGGGCCGCGTCGACCAGGGAGACCTGGCTGCGGCCGACGGTGAAGGAGAACGTCTTGTACTGGATGCCGTAGACGCCCCGCGCCCCCTCGACGTCCCGCAGCCGCAGATCGACGGTGACCCGGGTGCCGGGCTTCCAGTAGTGCTCAGGGCGGAAGTCGAGGCGGTCCTTGCCGAACCAGTGCGGGCGGATCTCGACGGCCGGGCGGGCGGTGACCCGGATCGCCCGCTCGACGGCCTCACGGTTGTCGATCTCCCGGTTGAACCCCAGGGAGACGATCATCCCGGTGCCGACGACCGCGCGGTTCTCGGGGGTGACATATCCGACGAACCGCTCGTCGGGGACGTAGGTGGTGAAGGTCGTGTGCCGCGCCGATCTGCGTCCGTGGCCGTCCAGCGCGACCGCGTCGACGGTGTACTTGGCGGCCAGCGCCAGACGCGGGTCGGTCGGCTCCCAGCGCAGTCCGTCGTCGGAGACGCGGCCGGGGACGTCGGTGTCCTGCGCGTCCTGGGACCTGACGACCTTCACCGACTCCAAGCGCCCGCTGGGCACCCGGACCACCAGCCGCCGGTCCGGGCGTACGTCCTTGCTGCCGTCGTCGGGGGTGACGCGGATGACGTCCTCGGGGGCCGGGGGTTTGCCAAGCACCTCGTCGATACCGCCGCCGTGCGAAGTGCAGCCGGCCAGCAGTCCTGCCCATGTCAGTACGGCGGCCAGGACGGCCCCCGCGCGCCGCGCGCGCCTGTGTGCATGCCTCACGGACTCCCCAACGATCAGGCACGCCCTGGGGAAACGTGAGTGCGAGGCAAGGTCTGGGCAGAACTGTGGGGAGGGCGACGCGAAGGGGAGCCGCGGCCGGGACGCCGTACGCTCCTGCCAGGTCGTTCCGGGAGCCGTGGGAGGCGGTCTGGTGTCCAGCGCAGCCGAGCAGGAGGCGGTGACGGAGGAGCGCGCCGCTCCGGCCGCCGCGGTGAACGGGGCACCGCGCAGGGTGCCCGCGGTGCCGGTGCGGCCGGGTGCGCCGACGCCGCTGGGGGCCAGGTTCCGGGTCGGTCCGGACGGGGTGGCGGGGACCAACTTCGCGCTGTGGGCGGGCGGGGCGGAGGCGGTGGACCTGTGCCTGTTCGACGAGGGCGGCAAGGAGACCCGGGCCCGGCTGACCGAGCTCACGCACGAGATCTGGCACGGCTTCGTGCCGGGGGTCATGCCGGGGCAGCGGTACGGCTACCGGGTGCACGGCCGCTGGGACCCGTGGACGGGCGGCCGCTGGAACCCGGCGAAGCTGCTGCTCGACCCGTACGCGCGCGCGGTGGACGGCGACTTCGGGCTGCCGCCCGAGGTGTACGGGCATGTGCGTGACTGGCCGCAGCAGCATGTCGCCGACACCGTCCGCGACGACCGGGACTCGGCGCCGTATGTCCCCAAGGGCGTCGTCGTCCACGACGACGACGACTGGTCGGACGACCGCCGCCCCAAGACCCCCTGGGCGGACTCCGTCATCTACGAACTGCACGTGAGGGGCTTCACCAAGCTGCACCCCGGCATCCCGGAGGAGCTGCGCGGCACGTACGCCGGTCTCGCGCACCCGGCGGCCATCGAGCACCTGGTGAAGCTGGGCGTCACGGCGGTCGAGCTGCTCCCCGTCCACCAGTTCGCCCACGAGGACCATCTGCTGCGCGGGGGGCTGAAGAACTACTGGGGCTACAACTCCATCGGCTACTTCGCCCCGCACGCCGCGTACGCCGCCTCCGGCACGACGGGCGGGCAGGTCGGCGAGTTCAAGCGGATGGTGCGCGCGCTGCACGCGGCCGGCATCGAGGTGATCCTGGACGTCGTCTACAACCACACGGCGGAGGCGGGCGAGCTGGGCCCGACGCTCTCCCTGAAGGGCATCGACAACCGCGGCTACTACCGGCTCCAGTCGGACGCGCGGCGCTACGCCGACTACACGGGCTGCGGCAACACCCTGCACGTGGTCCAGCCGCACGTCCTGCGCCTGATCACCGACTCCCTGCGCTACTGGGTCACCGAGATGGGCGTCGACGGCTTCCGCTTCGACCTGGCGGCCGCGCTGGCCCGCTCCATGCACGACGTCGACATGCTGTCGCCGTTCCTCGCGGTGATCGCGCAGGACCCGGTGCTCAGGCGGGTGAAGCTGATCGCCGAGCCGTGGGACGTGGGCTCGGGCGGCTACCAGGTCGGCGCCTTTCCGCCGCTGTGGACGGAGTGGAACGACCGGTACCGCAATGCGGTGCGGGACTTCTGGCGGGGCGCGCTGCCGGACGTACGGGACCTGGGGTACCGCCTGTCCGGCTCCAGCGACCTCTACGCCTGGGGCGGCCGCCGCCCCTACGCCTCGGTCAACTTCGTCACCGCGCACGACGGTTTCACCCTGCGCGACCTGGTGTCGTACGAACGCAAGCACAACGAGGCCAACGGTGAGAACAATCGGGACGGCACCGACGACAACCGGGCGTGGAACTGCGGGGCCGAGGGCGAGACGGACGACGAGCGCGTCCGGGGGCTCCGGCGCCGCCAGCTGCGCAATCTGCTGACCACCCTGCTGCTGTCGACGGGCGTGCCGATGCTGGTCGCCGGCGACGAACTCGGCCGTACCCAGCGGGGCAACAACAACGCGTACTGCCAGGACAACGAAATCAGCTGGCTGGACTGGGAGTTGCTGGAGCAGCCCGGCTGGCGGGCGCTGTTCGACCTCACGTCCCGGCTGATCGCCCTGCGCCACCGGCATCCGGTGCTGCGCCGCCGCGCCTTCTTCTCGGGCCGCGCCCACTCGGCGGACGGACTGCGCGACCTCGCCTGGTTCACCTCCCGCGGCACGGAGATGACGGAACGCGACTGGTACGCGCCCGCCGGCACGCTGGGCATGTACCTCTCCGGCCGGGACATCCCGGGCCGCGACGAGCACGGCGATCCCATCCTCGACGACAGCTTCCTCGCCGTCCTGCACGCCGGTGACCGTCCCGTCGCCTTCCTGCTGCCGGGTCCGCCGTGGGCGGAGCGGTACGAGGTGGTCGTCGACACGTCGAGGGAGACACAGGCGGAGGAGCCGGGGGTGGAGCACCGGGCGGGGACGGCGGTGACGGTGCCGGCGCGGGCGGTGCTGTTGTTGCGGGTGGTGGGCTGAGGCAACGTTGCGGACCGGTGAAATCCCGGCCGTACCCCTGGCCACGGCTCATCGAGCGCTGATCGACTGAGGCACATGTCTGAGATCTCCCGCCGTTCCTTCGCCGGCCTGGTCGGCGGTGGTGCCGTCACCGCCGTCGCCGGTGCGGCCGCCACCGCCGAAGCGGCCCGATCCGCCCCCGCCGAACAGCCCTTCAGAGCCCGGACCACCACGTCCGGACGGCGCCCCAACCTCCTGGTCATCCTCGGTGACGACCTCGGCTGGGCCGACCTGTCCTCCTACGGCGCCCCGCACATCAAGACCCCGCACCTGGATCGGCTGGCCCGGCAGGGCTTACGGTTCACCGACGCGTACTCGGGCTCCGCGACCTGCTCGCCGACCCGGTTCAGCCTCTACACCGGACGGTATCCGGGACGTACCAAGGGCGGGCTCGCGGAGCCGGTCAACAACCGCTCGCAGGGGCTCGACCCGAGTCACCCGACCCTCGCCTCGCTGCTGCGGAAGGCCGGTTACGCCACCGCGCTCATCGGCAAGTGGCACTGCGGCTGGCTGCCCGACTACAGCCCCACCAAGTCCGGATGGGACGAGTTCTTCGGCAATCACGGGGGCGTCCTGGAGTACTTCTCCAAGCTCGGGCAGCTCGGTGACCACGACCTCTACGAGGGCGACGCCGAGTACAAGGACCTGCGGTACTACACGACCGTCCTGACCGAGCGCGCCGTGGAGTACGTGCGCCGCGAGCACGACCGGCCCTGGCTGCTCAACCTCAACTTCACCACCCCGCACTGGCCGTGGCTGGCCGAGGGGGACGCGGAGACCGGTGCCGAGATCGCCGCGAAGATCCGGGCGGCGAAGACGCAGCGGGAGATCAGCGACGCCCTCAACCACTGGGACGGCGGTTCCGTCGCCAAGTACACGGAGATGGTGGAGAGCCTGGACGCGGCCGTCGGCGAGGTGCTCGCCGCGCTGCGCCGCTCCGGGCAGGAGGAGCACACGCTGGTGTACTTCGCCAGCGACAACGGCGGTGAGCGCTGGTCGTACCTGTGGCCGCTCAGCGGCGAGAAGTTCGTGCTGCAGGAGGGCGGTATCCGGGTCCCGACCATCGTGCGCTGGCCGCACCGGATCGACGGCAACCAGGTCAGCCACGAGCCGAACTTCTCCCCCGACTGGACGGCGACCTTCCTGGAGGTGGCCGGCGCCCGCCCCGACCCGGCGTATCCGCTCGACGGCACGAGCCTCGCCGGCTATCTGCTGCGCGGCGAACGGCTCCCGGAACGCGACCTGTTCTGGCGGGTGCGGGACAACCGGGCCCTGCGGCGCGGGGGGTGGAAGTACTACCAGGACTCCGACGGCGACGACCACCTCTACGACCTCGGCACCGACCTGCGCGAGCAGGCCGATCTGGCGCCGGACGAGCCGGAGTTGCTCGCGGAACTGAAGGACGCCTGGGAGGGGATCGCAAGCACCCTGCTGCCCTACCCGGACTAGCCGAGGATGCCCCTCTGGTACGCGGTGGCCACCGCCGCCGCGCGGTCGCCGACGCCCAACTTGGCGTACAGGTGGGTGAGATGGGTCTTCACGGTCGCCTCGCTGATGAACAGTTCACGGGCGATCTCGCGGTTGGAGGTGCCCCTGGCGACCAGGGCGAGGACCTCGCGCTCGCGCGCGGAGAGGGGTTCGTTGCCGGGGGCGCGCACGGCCGAGACCAGGCGGGAGGCGACGGCCGGGGACAGGACGGTACGGCCGTCCGCCGCCGCCCGGACGGCGCTGAACAGCTCGTCGCGCGGGGCGTCCTTGAGGAGGTAGCCGGTGGCGCCGGCCTCGATCGCGGGCAGGGTGTCGGAGTCGGTGTCGTACGTCGTCAGGACCAGGACCTTGGCGCGGGCGCCACGGCGGGTCAGCTCGCGGATGGCGTCCACTCCCCCGCCGCCCGGCATGCGCAGGTCCATCAGGACGACGTCCGGGTCGAGTTCGGCCGCGCGGTCCACGGCCTCGACGCCGCCCGAGGCCTCGCCGAGGACGGTGAAGCCGGGCGCGGACTCGAACATGCCGCGCAGGCCGTCGCGCACGACCGGGTGGTCGTCGACGATCAGCAGGGTCACGGGGTCACTGGTCATGGCGGACCAACGGTACGCGAGCCGACAGCGCCGTGCCGTGCCCCGGCTCGGACTCCACGGTGAGGGTGCCGGCGATGCGTTCGGCGCGGGCGCGCATGCCGTCGAGGCCGAAGCCGCCGGTGCTGCTGCGGGCGGGGACGGTGCGCGGTTCGAAGCCGGTGCCGTCGTCGCGGATGTCGAGGATGACCTCCGCGCCGAGGAAGGAGAGGGTGACACCGACCCGGGTGGCGCGGGCGTGCCGGGCGGCGTTGGACAGGGCCTCCTGGACGATCCGCAGGAGGGTGGCGGAGACCTCCTCGTGGAGCTGTTCGGCGGTGCCGGTGACGGTGAACTCGGCGCGCACCCCGGTCCGTTCGCCCCATTCGGCGACGGTCTTCTTGAGCGCTTCGGGGAGGCCGTCGTTCTCCAGGGCGACCGGGGCGAGGTTGTGCACGGAGCGGCGGGCCTCGCCGAGGCTGTGCCGGGCCAGTTCCATGGCGCGGTCCAGGTGTCGGCGGGCCGGCTCCCGTTCCGGGGTGTTCGCGACGACCTGGAGCTGGGCGATGATGCCGGTCAGGCCCTGGGCGATGGTGTCGTGGATCTCCGCCGCGAGACGCCGGCGTTCGTCGGCGACCCCCGCTTCCCGTGCCTGGACGAGGAGTTGGGCGTGCAGGGCGGCGTTCTCGTCGAGGGCCTGCTGCAAGGCGGCGTTGGTGCGCTCGAGTTCCGCGATCGTCTCCTTGCGCTCGTGGGAGCGCTGGGTCTCCTGTGTGGTGAGGTGGGCGACCACCATCTGCAGGCCGGAGTTGAAGAACAGGAGCGCGGCGAACACCAGCCACTGGAGCCCGCTGGTGAACGGCATCCCGCCGGTCTGTGCCGCGGCCACCGTGATCGCGCTCGCGAACAGACCGAGCCGCTGCCATCTGCTGCCCGGGATGGTCTCGTCGGCGTCCATGTAGCCGCTGGCGGCGTAGAAGGCGAAGAACGGGTTGAGCCAGGTGAGGGCGAAGGCGAGGGCCCACCGGACGACGTAGTACGCCGTGCCGAGCCGGGACGGAACGCGGGCCCGGTCGGGACGGCGCAGCCGGTGTCCGTGCCACAGCAGCTGGAGTACGACCGCGCAGCCGACCAGGGCCCAGCCGGTGTACCACCTGACCGGGTGGGCCCGCGGATCAGCCATGGCGATCGCGGGGCCGAGACCGGTGGCGAGCAGGGCGTAGGGCCCCCACGTGTGCAGCTGATCCCAGCGCCGCTCGATCTGGCTGTCCCTCGCGGTCATCTCCCCAGTCTGCACGGGCCCGTCCCTACTCCCAGCGGAACCAGCGGCCGGCGGCGCCGGTCAGCAGCAGGATCCACACCGCCAGCACACCCAGGTGACCCCACCCCGGCCAGTGCCCGGCGGCCGCCTGGTTCAGTGCCTGCGCCGCCGCCCCGAAGGGGGTGTACCCGACGATCCTGCCCATCAGATGCGGCATGGACTGCACCGGCAGCCAGACTCCGGCGCAGAACATCGCGGGGAAGAACACGGCCGATCCGATCGCGCCGGCGATCTTCGTCGTACGGGACAGCGCGGACACCACCGATCCGAGGGCGAGGGCGGCCAGTACGGCGAGGACGAGCGCGAGGCCGTATCCGAGGGGCTGCTCGGGCAGTCGTACGTCGAAGCCGAGCCGGCCGACCGCGAGGGCGAGCAGCGCCGACGCGAGGGCGGCGCCGCCGTACACCACCATCTGTGCGGACAGCAGGGCCGACGGGCGGACCGGTGTGGTGGCCATCCGGCGCAGGATGCCGCGCTCCCGGTAGCCGGTGAGGGTCTGCGGCATGGACTGCAGGCCGCCGACGATCAGACCGAGCAGGACGGCCACCGGGACGTAGACGTCGATGGTGCGCAGTCCGCCGAGGTCGCTCTGGTGCTCCCGGAAGCCGGGGATGGAGCCGAGGATCACCAGCAGCAGGGTCGGGAAGAGCAGGATCCAGAAGACGGCCCCGGGTTCGCGGCGGAAGAGCCGGACCTCGGTGCGCAGTACGGCGGTGCTCATGACGCTGTCTCCTTCGTGTCGGCCGTGTCGGCCGTGTCGGCCCTGTCGGCCTTCGTCAGGTCGAGGAAGGCGTCGTCGAGCGTGGCGTCCACGACGCGGAGCTGGTGGGCGGTGACGCGGTGGCGGGCGAGGAGGGTGATGACGGCGTTGACGGTCTCGTCGGTGCCGGCCAGCGTGATCCGGCCGTCCTTGTGCTCGACGGACGCGAGCGCGGGGAGGGCCTGGAGGTCACCGTCGTCCAGTGGGGCGGACGGGGTGAAGCTGATGACGGTGGCGCCCGCCGAGCGGCGGATCAGACCGGCCGGGGTGTCCAGGGCGGCCACCCGCCCCCTGTCGATGACGGCGATCCGGTCGCACAGCCGCTGCGCCTCCTCCATGAAGTGGGTGACCAGCAGGACCGTCACCCCGCTCGCCCGGACGTCCTCGATGAGCTGCCAGGTGTCCCGGCGGGCCCGCGGGTCCAGGCCGGTGGTGAGCTCGTCGAGGACGACGACGCGTGGGTTGCCGATCAACGCCAGGGCGATGAACAGGCGTTGCTTCTGACCGCCGGACAGCTTGGCGAACCGGGTGCCGAGCTTCGCGGTGAGGCCCAGGCGCTCGGCGAGCGGCGCCCAGTCGAGCGGGTGCGGATAGAAGGAGGCGTACAGCTCCAGCGCCTCGCGGACGGTGAGCTTGGGCTGCAGCTCGCTCTGCTGCAGCTGGGCGCCGAGCACTCGGGCCACGCGCGCGTGGTCGGCGACGGGGTCGAGGCCGGTGACGCGGACGCGGCCGCCGTCGGGGACGCGCAGTCCCTCGACGCACTCGACGGTGGTGGTCTTGCCGGCGCCGTTCGGGCCGAGGATCCCGAAGATCTCGCCCTCCTCGACGGCGAAGGAGACGCCGTCGACGGCGGGCCGGCCGCCGTAGGACTTGCGCAGTTCGCTGACTTCGATGACGGACATGGCATCAGGTTCGCGGTGGGCGGCCCGCCGCCACATCGGCCGTCGCGCTCGAAGGCGCATCAGCCGATCGGTTGATGCCGGTGTACGACCCCTCGAACGCGCAGGTCGTAGGACCAGCGGCCGACCCCGGTCCGGCCAAAACTCGGTGGGCGATGTCAGTGCCGGTCCGTACGCTCACATTGATGCCCACGACACGTGCAACCACCAAGGACCGATCGGCCGTACGCACCCTGCTGCGTCTGTGGCCCTATGTGCGGCCCGTACGGGCGCGGCTGCTGGCCGCCGCCGCCGTGGCGGTCCTCGCCTCCTGCGTGGGTCTGGTCATCCCGCTGGTCCTGAAGTGGATGGTGGACGGTCCGGTCGCCGACCGGGACCCGGCCGGTGTGTGGCTGGGCGCGCTGTACCTGCTGCTGCTCGGCGTCGGGGAGGCGGTGCTGTTCGGGCTGCGGCGCTGGCTGGTGGCGCGCCCGCTGTCGAGCGTCGAGGCGGGCATGCGGGCGGATCTGTACCGGCATCTGCAGCGGCTCCCCGTCGCCTTCCACGACCGCTGGGCCTCGGGCCAGCTGCTGTCGCGGGGCACCACGGACCTGATGCTGCTGCGCATGTTCCTGGCCTTCCCGCTGACGTTCCTGCTGGTCAACTTTGTGACCATCCTGATCGGCGTGGTCATCATGGTGCTCCAGGACTGGACGCTCGGACTGGTGATCCTCGGTCCGGCCGTGCCCGTGATGGTCATGTGCGTGATCTTCGAGAAGCGGTACGCCCATGTGGCGCGCCTCGCGCAGGACCAGGTGGGCGATCTGACCACGGTCGTCGAGGAGAGCGTGCTCGGCATCCGGATCATCAAGGGGTTCGGCCGGCACCGCAGCCAGGCGCGGGCGTTCCGGGAGCTGGCGCGGACCCTGCGGGGGACGGAGCTGCGCAAGGCGGGGCTGCTGGCGACGATCTGGGCGGTCATCGTCACCCTGCCCGAGGTCGCCATCGGCGCGGCGCTGGTGGTGGGTTCGGTGCAGGTCGCCGACGGCTCGCTGACCGCGGGGACGCTGGTCGCGTTCCTGTCGACGGCGCTGGCGCTGCGCTGGCCGGTGGAGTCGATCGGCTTCCTGCTGGCGATGAGCCAGGAGGCGGCGACGGCGACCGAGCGGTACTTCGAGGTGATGGACGAGGCCCCGGAGGACCCTGCCGTCGGCGCCGGCGCACAGCGCTCCGGGGAACGCGGACTGCGCTTCCACGACGTCCGCTTCCGCTACCCCGACGCGCCGCCCGACTCCCCGCCCGTCCTCGACCGCGTCGACCTGCACATCCGGCCCGGCGAGTCCATGGCCCTCGTCGGCGCCACCGGAAGCGGAAAGACCACCCTCACCGCGCTCGTCCCCCGCCTGCACGAGGTGACGTCGGGCCGTATCACCCTGGACGGCGCGGACATCGCCGCCATGTCCCGCGAGGAGCTGCGCGCCCAGGTCGCCATGGCCTTCGAGGAGCCCACGCTCTTCTCGGCGAGCGTCGGGGAGAACGTCCTCATGGGCGCGGGCGGCAGCGCGGGCGCCGCCGAGCTGAACCGCGCCCTCGCGGTGGCACAGGCCGACTTCGCGCACGCCCTCCCCCAGGGCACCGACACCCAGGTCGGCGAGCAGGGCCTCAGCCTCTCCGGCGGCCAGCGGCAGCGGCTGGCGCTCGCGCGGGCGGTCGTCGGCAGACCCCGGTTCCTGGTCCTGGACGATCCGCTGTCCGCGCTGGACGTGCACACGGAGGCCGCCGTCGAGGCCGCCCTGCGGGACGTCCTCGCCGACACCACCGCCCTGATCGTGGCCCACCGCCCCTCCACCGTCCTGCTCGCCGACCGGGTCGCCCTGCTCTCCGGCGGCCGGATCACCGCCGTCGGCACCCATCACGAACTGCTGCGCACCAACGCCGAGTACGCCCATCTGATGTCCGGTACCGAGGAAGCGGAGGACGAGCGATGACGGCCCCGACGACATCCGTCCCGACGGCCGACGACGAACCGGACCTGCCCCGGCCCAAGGACGCCCGCGACCCCTTCGACCGGGACGTCCTGCCCACGCCCCCGGGCGCCACCCGCGCGCTGCTGCGCTCCCTGCTCGCGCCGATGAAGGCCCGTGTCGCCTTCACCAGTTTCCTGCTGCTGCTCCAGCAGGCGGCGGTGCAGGCGGGCCCGCTGCTGGTGGCGTACGCGATCGACAGCGCCGTACCGGCGTTCCGGCGCGACGACCACGGTCCGCTGATCGCGGTCGGCGCCGGGTACCTGCTGTGCGCGCTGGTCTCCGGCGGGCTGCAGTACGCGTTCGTCATCGCCTCCACCCGCGTCAACCAGGACGTGCTGCTCGACCTGCGCGGCCGGATCTTCCGCCACGCCCAGGCGCTCAGCATCGACTTCCACGAGCGCTATACGAGCGGCCGCCTGATCTCCCGCTCCACCACGGACGTCGAGTCCCTGCGGGAGCTGCTGAACGAGGGCCTGCAGGAGCTGGTGACGGTCGTCCTGTCGTTCGTCTACATCTCGGCGATGCTGCTCTGGCTGGACCTCGGCCTCGGCGCGGTCGCGGTGGCGTCCTTCGTGCCGCTGTATCTGCTGGTACGGGTCTACCGGCGCCGCGCGGTACGGGTGTACCGGGTGCGCTCCACCGCCATCGCGGCCGTCATCGTGAAGTTCGTGGAGACGATGAACGGCATCCGCCCGGTGCGCGCGTTCCGCCGCGAGGACGCCAACGACGCCGAGTTCCGGGTGCTCAACCGGCGGCACGAACGCGTCAACGGCGACGCGCTGCTGGAGATGGCCCGCTATGTCGTCGGCTCGCGCCTGGTCGCCAACACGGCGGTCGCGGTGATCGTGCTGTGGGGCGCCTACCGGGTCGCGGGCGGCTCGCTCGAACTGGGCGTGCTGGCCGCGGCGGTGCTCTATCTGCGCCGCCTGTACGACCCGATCGACCGGCTCGGCATGTTCCTGAACTCCTACCAGTCAGCGGCCGCCTCCCTGGAGAAGATCGCCGGGCTGCTCGCCCAGACCCCGTCCGTCCCCGCCCCCTCCGAGCCCCGGGAACTGCCGCCCCTCAAGAGCGAACACCCGGGCCGCGAGGTCGTCTTCGACGGTGTCCGCTTCGGCTACCGCACCGGCGGCGAGGTCCTGCCCCGCTTCGACCTGACCCTCCCCGCCGGGCAGACGGTCGCCGTCGTCGGCTCGACGGGCGCGGGCAAGTCGACGCTGGCCAAGCTGCTGGCCCGCTTCTACGACCCCTCCGACGGCCGGGTGCTCCTGGACGGCGTCGACCTGCGCGACCTGGCCGTGCCCGAACTGCGGCGCGGGGTGGTGATGGTGACGCAGGAGGCGTTCCTGTTCTCCGGCACGGTCGCCGAGAACATCGCCATCGGACGGCCGGACGCGACCCGGGAGGAGATCGAGCGGGCCGCGAAGGCGATCGGCGCGCACGAGTTCATCAGCTCCCTGCCCGACGGCTACGACACCGACGTACGCAAGCGCGGCGGACGCATCTCCGCGGGGCAGCGCCAACTGGTGGCCTTCGCCCGCGCCCTGCTCGCCGACCCGGCCGTGCTCATCCTCGACGAGGCGACCAGCTCCCTCGACATCCCGGGCGAACGGGCCGTGCAGCGCGCCATGCTGACCGTGCTGCGCGGCCGTACGGCCGTGGTGATCGCGCACCGGCTGTCGACGGTGGAGATCGCGGACCGGGTCCTGGTCATGGAGCACGGCCGCATCGTCGAGGACGGCACCCCGGCCGACCTCATCGCCGGCACGGGCCGTTTCGCCGATCTGCACCGGGCATGGCGCGACAGCCTGGCGTGACAACCGGGCTCCCCGCCCCGGGGATCAATTCGATGGGCAGCCCGTCCTCACCGTCGGTAACCTCCAGGTCCGCCGGTGCAAGAGGAATCCGCGGATCCGGGATCGGGGAAGCATGATCGACGCGTACGAGGAGCCCGGCGAGCCCGACTGTCGCGGCGGTGCCCGCTATCTGCTCTGGCTGGTGCGCTGCCAGCCCGGCCGCTCGCTCGCCGGTGCGGTGCTCGGCAGCGTCTGGATGGTGTTGCTGGCCGCCACGCCGTATCTCCTGTCCCGCGCGATCGACCAGGGCCTCGAACCCGGCGACTACCCGGCCCTCGCCGGCTGGACGGCCGCCCTGTTCGCGGTCGGGGCGTTCAACGGCTGGGTGAGCATCATGCGGCACCGCACGATGACCCGGGTGCGGATGGACGCCAACTTCCGCACCGTGAAGGTGATCGTGGGACAGGCGGTCCGCCTGGGGGCCGCGCTGCACCGCCGGGTGGGGGCGGGCGAGGTCGTCACCATCGGGGTGGGCGACGTCCAGACGATCAGCCAGTCACTCACGGTGGTCGGTCCCGGGGTCGGCGCCGTCGTGGCGTATCTGGTGGTGGCCGGCCTCCTGCTCGCCGTCTCGCCTCTCATCGCGGCCGTCGTCCTGCTCGGGCTCCCCGTCATCGTCGTCCTCGTCGGACCGCTGCTCGCCCGGCTGCAGGGCGCCGAGACGGAGTACCGGGAGCGGCAGGGCGTCCTCACGGCCCGTATCGCCGACCTCGCGGGCGGACTGCGCGTCCTCAACGGCCTCGGCGGCAAGGGCCTGTTCGCGGACGCCTTCCAGCGCGACTCACAGCGCCTGCGCCGCCAGGGCTACCGGGTCGGCGCGGTCACCAGCTGGGTCCAGGCGCTGGGCGTCGGCCTGCCCACCCTCTTCCTAGCGGTCGTCACCTGGCTCGCCGCCCGCCTCGCCGCCCAGGGTTCCATCACCATCGGCGAGTTGGTCTCCGTCTACGGCTATGTCGCGGTCCTGGTCGGCCCGGTGGCCTTCTGGGTCGAGTGCGGCTACCAGCTCAGCCGGGGCCTGGTGTCGGCCCGCCGGGTCGTACGGTTCCTGCGCCTGGAGCCGCTGACGGACACCGGCACCCGCGACGCGCCCGCCGAGCCGTCGGCACTGCACGACCCGCAGTCCGGTGTACGGGTGGCCCCGGGCCGCCTCACCGCCCTGGCCTGCGCCCGCCCGGCCGACGCGGCCGCGGTGGTCGACCGCCTCGGCCGCTACACGCCCTCCACGGCCACCTGGGGCGGCGTCCCGCTCGACGAGATCGCCCTGAAGCAGGTCAGGGAGCACATTCTGGTCGCCGACCACGAGGCCGACCTGTTCGCGGAACCGCTGCGGTCCCTGATCGCCGGACGCGAGGAACGCCGGGAGCAGGACATCGAACGGGCCGTGCGCGCAGCGGTCGCGGAGGACATCGTCCAGGGCCTCCCCGACGGCCTCGACTCCCCGATCGACGCCCAGGCCCGCAACCTCTCCGGCGGCCAACGCCAGCGCGTCCGCCTCGCCCGCGCCCTGCTCGCCGCCCCCGAGATCCTCCTCGCCGTCGAACCGACATCGGCCCTGGACGCCCACACGGAGGCCCGGGTGGCCCAGCGGCTGCGGGAGGCGAGGCAGGGCCGAACGACCCTGGTCACGACCACGTCCCCGTTGGTCCTTGACCGGGCGGATGTCGTGTACTTCCTGGTGGACGGCAAGGCCGAGGCCGTGGGCACCCATCGTGAGCTGCTCGAAGGAGCGTCGGGCTACCGGGCGCTGGTGGCCCGGGACGAAGACGCCGAGGAGGCATTGAGGTGACAGCCGGACAACTCCCTCAGGGGCCGCTCTCCCCGTCCAAACTCCCCGTAGCCGCCCCCCAAGACGTCCGCCGAGCAATGATCCGCCTCCTCCGCGCGGACGCAAAGGCATTCACCGCCACCCTCACTCTCAACGCCCTCGCCGCCGCAGCGGGCCTCGCCGGCCCCTACCTGGTCGGCCGCATCGTCGACGACGTCCGCGCAGGCAAGGGTGTAGGGGCCGTCGACCACCTCGCCCTGGCCATCCTGCTCTGCTCCCTCGCCCAGCTGATGCTGGCCCGCTGGGCGCGCTACACAGGCCACCGCTTCGGCGAACGCACCCTCGCCCGCGTCCGCGAACAGTTCGTCGACCGCGCCCTCGCCCTCCCCGCGGCCGTGGTGGAACGCGCCGGCACCGGCGATCTCACGGCCCGCGGCACGGCGGACGTCGCCCTGGTCGGCACCACCCTGCGCGACGTCGGCCCGGACCTGCTCGTCAACGGCGTTCAGGCGCTGTTCCTGCTCGGCGCGGTGTTCGCGCTGAACCCCCTGCTCGGCGCCTGCGGACTGCTCGGGCTGGTCGGCATCTGGTGCGCCCTGCGCTGGTATCTGGCCAGGGCGCGGGCCGGCTACCTCGCCGAGGGGGCCGCCACCTCCGACGTCGCCGAGATCCTCGCGGCCACGGCCGCCGGCGCCCGTACGGTCGAGGCGCTGCGCCTGGAGAAGCGCCGTGTCTCGGCGAGCCGCGACGCCCTGGAGACCTCCCGCCGCACCCGCCTCCACACCCTGTTCCTGCGCACCGTGTTCTTCCCGTCGGTCGAGATCTCCTACCTCGTCCCGGTCGCCTCCGTCCTCCTCGTCGGCGGCCTGCTGCACGACCGCGGCACCCTCAGCCTGGGCGCGGTCGTCACGGCGGCGCTGTATCTGCAGCGGCTCAGCGGCCCCCTCGACGAGATCCTGATGCGGGTCGAGCAACTGCAGAACAGCGGCGCCTCGTTCGCCCGCGTGGAGGGGCTGGCCCGGGCCCCGCGGACGGAGACGTCGGACGCCGCCGTGCCGGCCGGCGACCGGATCGACGTGAGGGGGGTGCGGTACGCCTACGACCGCGGCGGCGAGGTGCTGCGCGGGGTCGACCTGACGGTGCGGCCCGGTGAACGGCTGGCCGTCGTCGGTCCGTCCGGCGCGGGGAAGACGACCCTCAGCCGACTCCTCGCGGGCGTCGACGCGCCGACCGAGGGCACGGTGACCGTGGGCGGGGTGCCCGTCGTCGAGCTCGGCCCCGAGCAGCTGCGCCGGCAGGTCGTCCTGGTCACCCAGGAGCACCACGTCTTCCTCGGCACCGTCCGCGACAACCTCCGTATCGCCGAACCGGCCGCGTCGGACGAGGAGTTGTGGGCGGCGCTCACGGCGGTGGGCGCCGACGAGTGGGTGCGGGAGCTGCCGGACGGCCTCGACACGAGGCTCGGCGAGGGGGGCCGCCGTACGGACGGCTCCCAGGCGCAGCAACTCGCCCTCGCCCGGGTGGTGCTGGCCGACCCGCACACGCTGATCCTCGACGAGGCGACCGCGCTGCTCGACCCGGCGACCGCCCGGCACACCGAGCGCGCCCTGGCGGCCGTGCTGGAGGGCCGTACCGTCATCGCCATCGCCCACCGTCTGCACACCGCCCATGACGCGGACCGCGTGGCGGTCATGGCGGACGGCCTCCTCACCGAACTCGGCACGCACGAGGAGCTGGTGACCGCGGCGGGGGCGTACGCGGCGTTGTGGCGGACCTGGCACGGGTGACCCCGCACCAGGGGCGCAGGCGGCAGCTACAGCACGGACGACCGGCCAATGGTCCGCATACCGAACATGAACCTCCGGACAACGAACCATTTCCGGCCAACTTCCTGACGCGGTCCTGACAGAAACCGCAGACTGCTGCCACCCTTCCCACAGCTTCAACACAGCAACCCCACAGCTCCACCCCCAGTTCTGCCCGGACGGTCGACCCACCGTCCGGATCTCCCCTGGCCGCGCACCCCGTGGCCATGCAGAAGGAGTCAGTGTTGAGAAGCAGTTCCTCTCGCAGACGCACCTCCCACACCGCGCACCGCCGGGCCGCCGCCGTGGCCCTCGCCGGGGTCACCGCCCTGCTCGCCGCGGCCGTCCAGTCGGGCGCAGCGTCCGCCGCCCCCGCCCAGAAGGCTCCGTCGGCCGCAGTGAAGGGCAACCCCGCCCACGCGGCCGTTCACCTGTCCCCCTCGCAGCGTGCCGAGCTGCTGCGCGACGCCGACACCGCCCGCGCGCAGACCGCCCGGGACATCGGCCTGGGCGCCAAGGAGAAGCTGATAGCCCGGGACGTCGTCAAGGACGCGGACGGCACCGTGCACACCCGCTACGAGCGCACCTACGCCGGGCGGCCGGTCCTCGGCGGCGACCTGGTCGTCGACACCGCCAAGTCGGGCGCCACCAAGGACGTCATCAAGGCGACGAACGCGGCGATCAAGGTCGCGGACCTGACTCCGGACATCACGAAGGCGGCCGCCGAGAAGCAGGCCGTCAGCCGGGCGAAGGCCCTCGGCGGCACCAAGGCGAGCGCCGACGGCGCCCGCGAGGTCGTCTGGGCGGCGAGCGGCAGGCCCGTCCTGGCGTACGAGACCGTCATCGGCGGCTTCCAGGACGACGGCACGCCGAACCGGCTGCACGTCATCACGGACGCGACCACGGGCAAGAAGCTCTTCGAGTACCAGGGCATCGAGACCGCGACCGGTGTCGGCAACACCCAGTACAGCGGCACGGTCTCGCTGACGACGACCCAGTCGGGCTCGAACTACACGCTGACCGACGGCGACCGCGGCGGCCACAAGACGTACAACCTGAACCACGGTACGTCCGGCACCGGCACGCTGTTCTCGCAGACCTCCAACACCTGGGGCAACGGGACCACGTCGAACGCCGCGACGGCGGGCGCCGACGCGCACTACGGGGCCGCGGAGACCTGGGACTTCTACAAGAACACCTTCGGCCGCAGCGGCATCAAGAACAACGGCGTCGGCGCCTACTCCCGCGTCCACTACGGCAACTCGTACGTGAACGCGTTCTGGGACGACGGCTGCTTCTGCATGACCTACGGCGACGGCTCCGGCAACGCGGACCCGCTGACCGCCATCGACGTGGCCGGCCACGAGATGAGCCACGGCGTCACCGCGAACACCGCCGGCCTCAACTACAGCGGTGAGTCGGGCGGGTTGAACGAGGCCACCTCCGACATCTTCGGCACCGGCGTGGAGTTCTACGCCAACAACTCGACCGACGTCGGCGACTACCTCATCGGCGAGAAGATCGACATCAACGGCGACGGCACCCCGCTGCGCTACATGGACAAGCCCAGCAAGGACGGCTCGTCCAAGGACAGCTGGTACTCGGGGCTCGGCAACCTGGACGTGCACTACTCGTCCGGTCCGGCCAACCACTTCTTCTACCTGCTGAGCGAGGGCAGCGGCGCCAAGGTCATCAACGGCGTCAGCTACAACTCGCCCACCGCGGACGGGCTTCCGGTCACCGGCATCGGCCGGGACAAGGCGCTGCAGATCTGGTACCGGGCGCTGACCACCAAGTTCACGTCCACCACCAACTACGCCTCCGCCCGCACCGGCACCCTCGCGGCGGCCGGTGAGCTGTACGGCACCACGAGCACCGAGTACAAGGCGGTGCAGGACGCCTGGGCGGCCATCGCGGTCGGCTCGCGCTCCGGCGGGGGCGGCGGAGGCGGGACGTCGTACGAGAACACGACACCCGTGTCGATCCCGGACAACGGGCCCGCCGTCACCTCCTCGATCACCGTCTCCGGCAGGAGCGGAAACGCGCCAAGCAACCTTCAGGTGAGCGTCGACATCACCCACACCTGGCGGGGCGACCTGGTGATCGATCTGCTGGGTCCGTCGGGCACCGCGTACCGCCTGAAGAACTTCAGCTCCTCCGACTCGGCGGACAACGTCCAGGCGACCTACACGGTCAACGCCTCGTCCGAAACGGCCAACGGGACCTGGAAGTTGCGGGTTCAGGATCAGGCGGCACAGGACGTCGGGAAGATCAACAGCTGGAAGCTGACGTTCCCGTAGACCGCGGGTGACGGCACAGGAACGAGGGCGCCGTCCCGGGGGTTGCGACTCCCCGGGGCGGCGCCCGTTTACATTCCTGAAACGTTCACCTGGGAGACGGTTTTCGGCCAACATCACGTCGGGGTCATGACATGTACGCGCCCCTGGTGCCACGCTTCCTCACAACCGCCGCACAACTTCACTGCACCCCCTCCTCCGGCTGCCCCACGCCGGGTGAGGACTCCCCCACCACAAGGAGCTTGTGTGACCCCCCTCTACGCGCGTCACAAGCGCACGACTCTGGCCATCGCGACCGCCGTCGCCGCCGGAGCCCTCCTCACCACCGGTCTGACCACCGGTGCGGCCTCCGCCCAGACCCAGGCGGACACGGCCATCGCCCACCCGGCCGCCGCACCGACCCTGCTGTCGGCCGCCGCACGCACCTCGCTCATCCAGAAGGCCCAGGCCGACGTCGCCGAGACGGCCCAGCGGATAGGCCTCGGCGCCAAGGAGAAGCTGGTCGTCAAGGACGTCGTCAGGGACGCCGACGGCACCACTCACACCCGCTACGAGCGCACCTACGCGGGCCTGCCGGTCCTCGGCGGCGACCTCGTGGTGCACACCTCGAAGGCCGGCAAGGCCGAGGGTGTCACCAGAGCGACCAAGGCGGCCATCAAGGTCGCCTCGCTCAAGCCGCAGATCACCGCCGCCAAGGCCGAGAAGCAGGCGGTGTCCGCCGCCAAGAGCCTCGGCTCCGCCAAGACCGCCGCGGACGGCGCCCGCAAGGTGATCTGGGCCGGCTCCGGCACGCCCGTCCTCGCCTACGAGACCGTCGTCGGCGGCCTGCAGGACGACGGCACCCCGAACCAGCTGCACGTCATCACCGACGCCGCGACCGGCAAGAAGCTCTTCGAGTACCAGGGCATCGAGAACGCGACCGGCACCGGCAAGACGCTGTACTCGGGCACGGTCAGCCTGACCACCACGCTGTCGGGTTCGACGTACTCGCTGACCGACGCCTCGCGCGGCGGCCACAAGACGTACAACCTGAAGCACACCACCAGCTCCGGCACCGGCACCCTGTTCACCAACACCACCAACACGTGGGGCACCGGCACCGCCTCCAGCTCCACCACCGACGTGACCGCGGCGGCCGACGCCGCCTACGGTGCGCAGGAGACGTGGGACTTCTACAAGAGCACCTTCGGCCGCAGCGGCATCAAGAACGACGGTGTCGGCGCCTACTCCCGCGTCCACTACGGCAGCTCGTACGTCAACGCCTTCTGGGACGACGACTGCTTCTGCATGACCTACGGCGACGGTGACGGCAACACCCACCCGCTGACCTCGCTGGACGTGGCCGGCCACGAGATGAGCCACGGTGTCACCGCGAACACCGCCGGCCTCAACTACTCGGGTGAGTCGGGCGGTCTGAACGAGGCGACCTCCGACATCTTCGGCACCGGCGTGGAGTTCTACGCCGCCAACGCCTCCGACCCGGGTGACTACCTGATCGGCGAGAAGATCGACATCAACGGCGACGGCAGCCCGCTGCGCTACATGGACAAGCCCAGCAAGGACGGCGGCAGCGCCGACAACTGGTCCTCGTCCGTCAAGAACCTCGACGTGCACTACTCGTCGGGTGTCGCCAACCACTTCTTCTACCTGCTGTCCGAGGGCAGCGGCTCGAAGACGATCAACGGGGTGAGCTACAACTCGCCGACGTACAACGGCTCCACGGTCACCGGCATCGGCCGCGCCAAGGCGCTGCAGATCTGGTACAAGGCGCTGACGACGTACTTCACGTCGACGACCAACTACAAGTCGGCCCGCACCGGCACGCTGAGCGCCGCGGCCGCCCTGTACGGCTCCGGCAGCACCGAGTACAACACGGTGGCGGCCGCCTGGTCCGCCGTCAACGTGAGCTGACCCGAGGGGGGTTGGCGGGCGGTACCCGGGACGAAGGCGGTCCCGGGTACCGCCCTACCCTTGTGTCCCATGTCCTTCACGTACCAAGACGTCGGCGCGACTCGTCGGGCCGGCTTCTGCCCGCCGGGCTTCCACTCCCTGCATGTGCGGTCCCGGATCGGCGAGGGCGAGAAGGTCTTCCGCCGAGCCGCCGACGCGGTGCTGACCTGGGAGATGCACCGTGAGCTCGGCGTCGGCATCGACACGGCGGCGGAGCGGGCCGCACCGGACGTCGACGTCACCGTCACCCTCGCCGGCATGATCAAGGCGCCCTGCCGGATCGTCTACACGGTCGAGGAACCCCGCCGCGTCGGCTGGGCCTACGGAACGCTGGCCGGCCACCCGGAGTGCGGCGAGGAGTCCTTCCTGGTGGAGCGCACCGGCGACGGCACGGTATGGCTGACCGTGACCGCCTTCAGCCGCCCCGCCAAGTGGTACGCGAGGGCCGGCGGCCCGGCGACCCGGGGGCTGCAGAACGCCTACGCCCGGCGCTGCGGCCGGGTGCTGCGCCGGCTCTGCGCCCCCGTGTCGGAGTTCTAGCCCCTCAGCGGAACAGCACCCCCGCTCCCTCCGCGGTCTCCTCCGACGGCACCGTCACCAGGCCCAGCTCCGTGCTGGAGGCGAGGAGTCGGTGGGTCGGCAGGATGCGGACGGTGTAGCCGTAGGGGCCCGTGCGGTCCAGCGACAGGGGGCCCTCGTAGATCCAGCGGCCCTCGGGGTCGGGGCCGCCCGCCGGCTTGAGGGGGACGGTGGTCGCGTCGGCGATGCCGTCCTGGGAGTCCACCCGGCCCGAGACCACCTGCACCTCGACGTCCTCGGGGCCGAGTTCGCCGAGCCCGACGCGCACCCGCAGCCCGAGCGTGCTGCCGAGTTCCGCGGTGGTCGTGGCGGCGGAGGTCTCGACGTGGTCGAAGGTCACCCCGTGCCATGCGCCCCGCACCCGCCCCTTCCAGGCGGCGAGTTCGCGCGCCGAGTCGGGGTCCATGGCCCGGTGGGCGTGCGCGGCGGGCGTGTAGAGCCGCTCGACGTACTCACGGACCATCCGGCCGGCCAGCACCTTGGGGCCGAGGAGCGTCAGCGTCTGGCGGACCATCTCGATCCAGCGGTCGGGCAGCCCGTGCTGGCCGCGCTCGTAGAAGCGGGGCGCCACCCGCTGCTCCAGAAGGTCGTAGAGCGCCGCGGCCTCTATGTCGTCCCGGCGGTCGGGGTCCGTGCCCACACCGTCCGCCGTCGGGATCGCCCAGCCGAAGTCCGGCTGGAACCACTCGTCCCACCAGCCGTCCAGGACCGAGAGGTTGAGGCAGCCGTTGAGCGCCGCCTTCATGCCCGAGGTGCCGCAGGCCTCCAGGGGCCGGAGCGGGTTGTTGAGCCAGATGTCGCAGCCGGGGTAGAGCTTCTGCGCCATCGCCATGCCGTAGTCGGGCAGGAAGACGATGCGGTGGCGCACCCGCGGGTCGTCGGCGAACCGGACCAGCTCCTGGACCAGGCGCTTGCCGCCGTCGTCCGCCGGATGCGCCTTGCCCGCGACGACGATCTGGACGGGCCGCTCGGGGTGGAGCAGCAGGTCCATCAGCCGGTCGCGGTCGCGGAGCATCAGCGTCAGCCGCTTGTACGACGGGACCCTGCGCGCGAAGCCGATGGTCAGCACGTCCGGGTCGAGGACGCCGTCGATCCAGCCCAGCTCGGCCGTCCCGGCGCCGCGTTGCCGCCAGGAGGCGCGCAGCCGGGACCGTACCTCGTCCACCAGCTGCTCGCGCAGGTTGCGGCGCAGCTCCCAGATGTCCTGGTCCGGGATCTCCGCGACGGCGTCCCAGCGGTCCGAGCCGCCGACCGTCAGCGCGTCCTCGGTGCGCTGGGCGCCGATCTGCCGGGCGCCGAGCCGGAAGACCTCGGGGGCCACCCAGGTGGGCGCGTGGACCCCGTTGGTGACCGAGGTGATCGGCACCTCCTCGGGGTCGAATCCCGGCCAGAGTCCGGAGAACATCTCCCGGCTGACCTGCCCGTGCAGCAGCGAGACGCCGTTGGCGCGCTGGCCGAGGCGCAGGCCCATCACGGCCATGTTGAACAGGTTGGGCTCGCCCCCGGGGTAGGTCTCCATGCCGAGCTGGAGGATCCGATCGACGTCGATGCTCGGCAGCTCCGCGTCGGAGCCGAAGTGGTGGGCGACGAGTTCGCGGTCGAAGCGGTCGATGCCGGCCGGGACCGGGGTGTGGGTGGTGAAGACGGTACCGGCCCGGACGGCCTCCAGCGCGGAGTCGAAGTCCAGCCCCCGGGCGCACAGCTCGGCGATGCGCTCGAGGCCGAGGAAGCCCGCGTGCCCCTCGTTGGTGTGGAAGACCTCCGGCTCCGGGTGGCCGGTCAGCCGGCAGTACGCCCGTACCGCCCGGACCCCTCCTATGCCGAGCAGCATCTCCTGCAGCAGGCGGTGCTCGCTGCCGCCGCCGTAGAGCCGGTCGGTCACCCCGCGCTCGCCGGGGTCGTTCTCCTCGACGTCGGAGTCCAGCATCAGCAGCGGGACCCGGCCCACCTGGGCCAGCCAGACGCGGGCGTGCAGCCGCTTGCCGCCGGGCAGCGCGAGGGCGACCTGGGCGGGGGTGCCGTCGTCCTCGCTCAGCTGGGCGACCGGCAGCTCGTTGGGGTCGAGGACCGGGTAGTGCTCCTGCTGCCAGCCGTCCCGGGACAGCGACTGGCGGAAGTAGCCGTGCCGGTAGAGCAGGCCCACACCGATCAACGGGACACCCAGGTCGCTGGCCGCCTTGAGATGGTCGCCGGCCAGGATGCCGAGGCCGCCGGAGTACTGCGGCAGGGCTGCCGTGATGCCGAACTCGGGCGAGAAGTAGGCGACGGCGGCGGGCAGTTCACCGGACTGCGTCTGATACCAGCGCTCACCGGTCATGTAGTCGTTGAGATCGTCCTGCACCGCGCCCAGCCGGCGCAGGAAGCGGCGGTCCTCGGCCAGCTCCGCGAGGCGCGTCGGGGAGACGCCGCCCAGGAGCCGGACGGGATCGCCCTCCGAGGCGGCCCAGCGTTCGGGATCGACGGACTGGAAGAGGTCACGGGTCTCGGCATGCCAGGACCAGCGCAGATTGCGCGCCAGATCACCGAGCGGCCGGAGGGGTTCGGGGAGAACGGGACGGACAGTGAATCGCCGGATCGCCTTCACATTCCACCTCGGCATACGTGCACAACAGGAGGACGCACGGCAGTGTGCGCCCCGTCGTCAACATCGACGGTATCCGGGAGAGGGGTTCCACAACCACGGGACACCCAAGCCTGTCGCACAGTCGTACACAGTCCGGAAATCACCGCAACCTTCGCCCGTCCGCCATGGCCGACATGGCCGATTCCGCCCCGTGGGCACCCTTGTGGCGTTTCTCACCGCACGAGAGGCTGCACGGGAGGCTGCCAGGTGCAGCCGAAGGAGGGGGAACTCGGACATGGCACGGACGCGAACACTGCGTCTGCGCCGGCTGGGGGGCCTGACCGCGGTGGCCTGCGTCGCCGCGCTCTCGTCCGGCACCCTGCCCGCGCACGCCGCAGCTCAGGGGCGGATACTCGGCGCCGGTGAGCCCGGCTCCGTCAGCGGAAGCTATCTGGTGACGCTCAAGGGGGGTACGAAGGCCCCGTCGGCGACGGGAAAGGGCATCGCCGAGAAATATGGGGCGAGAATAAGCCAGACCTACGGCACGGTTCTCAATGGCTACGCGGTCCGGGCCGACGAGAGACAGGCCCGGCTCCTCGCGGCGGACCCGCAGGTCGCCTCGGTCGTCCAGGACACCCGCGTCGCCCTCGACGACACGCAGAGGAACCCGCCGTCCTGGGGCCTGGACCGGATCGACCGGCCGGCCCTGCCCCTGGACAAGGCGTACGCCTGGCCCCGGTCCGCGGGCGCCGGGGTGACGGCCTATGTGATCGACACCGGCGTCCGGATCACGCACAAGGACTTCGGCGGGCGGGCGAGCTACGGCTGGGACTTCGTCGACAACGACAAGGCCGCCGCCGACGGCAACGGGCACGGCACCCATGTCGCCGGCACCATCGCGGGCCGCACCTACGGGGTGGCCAAACGGGCCGAGGTGGTCTCCGTCCGCGTCCTCGGCGACGACGGCTCCGGTACGACCTCGCAGGTCATCGCGGGTATCGACTGGGTGACCAGGCACGCGCGCAAGCCCGCCGTGGCCAATCTCAGCCTGGGCGGCACCCACAACGCCCAGCTGGACGCGGCCGTACGCAACTCCATCGCCTCCGGTGTCACCTACGTCGTCGCCGCGGGCAACGACGGCCTGGCGGCCGCCCTGTACTCCCCGGCCGACGTCAACGAGGCCGTCACGGTCGGCGCGACGGACCAGAAGGACGCACGGGCGGCCTTCTCCAACTTCGGCTCGGCCGTCGACCTGTTCGCCCCCGGTGTGTCGATCACCTCGGCCTGGTACACGAGCGACACCGGGAAAGCCACCTTCTCCGGTACGTCGATGGCGACTCCGCACGCCACGGGTGCGGCCGCCCTCTACCTGGCCGCCCATCCGAAGGCCACCCCGGCCCAGGTCGCCAGGGCGCTGGTGAAGCTGGCGGTACCCGGGAAGGTGTCCGGGCGGGGCCTCGGGTCACCGGACGAACTGCTGCAAGTACCGCCCTCCTAGGGGCGCAGTCCCGGACTCGTCACCGAAGAGTCCGGTTTCCGGCCCCGTTCGTTCACGAACGGGGCCGGTCTTGTGCGTAGACATACGCGTGAGTAGTTAACAAAGTGCCGGATTGCCCACCCGAATAGGGTGGGAAGGCTCCTCCGGTAGACCGGCCCGTCTCTCGGGTACTCCGGAGAAACACCCAGCACCACCCCACGCAGGACCCACCTCCCCACACCCATCCGCCCACCACCTGTATGACGCGGACAGGAGCGGTCATGCCCGCCACGCACCACTCGTCAGCACCCCCGACACCCAGCACCGAAGCGCCTCCCGTGCGCCCGGCCGATTCCGGACCGCCGGCCCCGGAGCCACCCTCCGCGGGCGACACCGCCGGCATCGGGCGCATACCGGTCCTCGACGTCAGCCCGGTCGTCCAGCACGGCCGCAGGCCCGCCAAGGCCGTCACCGGCGAGTCGTTCGAGATCTCGGCCACCGTCTTCCGTGAGGGGCACGACGCGGTCGCCGCGAACGTCGTCCTGACCGATCCCGAGGGCCGCCCGGGCCCCTGGACGCCGATGCGCGAGCTGGCGCCGGGCACCGACCGCTGGGGCGCGACCGTCACCGCGGGCGCCCCCGGGCGCTGGACGTACACCGTGGAGGCCTGGGGCGACCCGATCACCACCTGGCGCCATCACGCCCAGATCAAGATCCCGGCGGGGATGGACACGGATCTGGTGCTGGAGGAGGGGGCGCGGCTGTACGAGCGGGCGGCGGACGGTCTGCCGCCAGTGGAACGTGACATAGTACTGGCCGCCGTCGCCGACCTGCGCGACGAGAGCCGCCCGCCCGCCGCCCGTCTGGCGGCGGCGTTGACGCCGGAGGTGGACGCGGTGCTGGCCCGGCATCCGCTGCGGGAGCTGGTGACGGCCTCGGAGACGCTGCCGCTGCTGGTGGAGCGGGAACGGGCCCTGTACGGCGCCTGGTACGAGTTCTTCCCCCGCTCCGAGGGCACCGCCACCCAGCCCCACGGCACCTTCCGCACCGCCGCCCGCCGGCTGCCCGCGATCGCCGCGATGGGCTTCGACGTCGTCTACCTGCCCCCCATCCACCCGATCGGCACCACCTTCCG